>CANSPQ010000025.1 GCA_947648915.1 uncultured Caryophanales bacterium
GAATAAAAGATAATATTATGCCATCTACTTTAGGTTTGTTTGATGTTGTTATAAACGAAACTAATGGTAAAAAATATATACAAATTATTATTGCGAAAGGTAATGAGCGACCTTATTATCTAAGGGGAATGGGAATGACACTAGATAGTTGTTTTATTAGAGTTGGATCATCAGTTGAAAGGATGAATCATGAAACCATTCTTCATTTATTTTCAAAAAGGACAAGAAACTCACTAAAAAATATAAAATCTCCCAAACAAGATTTAGAATTTAAAATTTTAAAAATTTATTATCAAGAAAAGGGCTATGAAGTAAACGATAATTTTTTAAAAAAGTTAGATTTATATGATGATAATAGTGATTTCAATTATATAGCTTATTTGCTTTCTGATAATAATAACTTATCTGTACAATTTGCCAAGTATGATGGAAATGATGTTTATAATTTAATAGAAAATGAAGATTTTGGATTTTGTTCTCTTATCAAGATAACTGATAATATTTTAAATAAGATTATGTTAGAAAATAAAACTTATACAAAAATAGAAACACCTACTAGAAAAGAAATTAAAATGTATGATTATGATGCCGTAAAAGAATTGGTAACGAATGCTTTAATTCATAATGATTGGTGTAATGGATATTCGCCGAAATTTGAAATATTTGATAAAAGATTGGTTATTTCCTCAAATGGAGGAATTCAAGAGGGGGTATCGCAAGAAGAGTTTTTGGAAGGTTTTTCTAATCCTAGAAATCCTGAATTAATGAGAGTTTTTAGAGATTTGAATTTTGTAGAACAATTAGGTACTGGTATACAAAGAGTATTAAAGACATATAATAAGGAAATATTTGAATTTTTTCCTAATCATATTCGAGTAACAATACCTTTTAATAAAAATGAATTTCAAAATAAATCTTTTAAAAAGCAGATAGAGAAAAGTCTTAATGGACTTCAGAATTCTATTATAAATTTAATTATGGATAAACCTAATATTACGCAAGAAGAACTTGCAAGATTATTGAATGTTAATAAAAGAACTATTATAAGAAATTTCAAAGTCTTAATCGATGAAAAATACATTGAGAGAATAGGCGCTAATAAAAATGGATATTGGAAAGTAAATGAAAAATAATTTGGATTGGGTCATTTGAGAAAATATTTTTACTATAATCCAATAGCAATGCGTGTAGTTGAGATTATCCCTCCATATAATACAAGTGATTTTGAAGTAGGTACTCGTCATAATTTAGAGAGAATTATTGTTATGAATCCAAATGGAATAATAAATGAAAATTATGTAAGTAAAGTACCTTCTGCATTAGTAGAACAGGAACGTGGTACTTTAGAGAGTGAAAAACAATCTTTGGAGATTGTACTACAAAAATGGAATCAATTATCTAAATAAAAGAGAATTTTGTATATTCTTTTTTATTTTTGTTCATACTACTAAATAGATTAGGAGGAAAATATGAAGCAAAAAAGGTTATGACGAATTGAATTATGATGAAAGATATTTTATTTAAGTGTATAAAATTGTAAAATAATAAATTAATAGATTGACTTGATATAGGTACGTGTGCTACACTTATATTGTAAAAATAGAGGAGGAAGTTAAAATGAAAAGACAAAAAGGTTTTACATTAATTGAATTACTAGCTGTAATCGTAATCTTAGCAATTATTGCTTTAATTGCTACACCAATGATTATGGATGTAATTGACAAAGCAAAGAAAGGTTCTGCAGAAGCAAGTATGAATGGTTATGTTGATGCCATTGAAAAATATTCTGTAATTGGACAATTGGATGCTGTTACTGTTAGTGCAGGTGTTTATGATGTAAAAGAAACAAATGGTGAAAATGCCAATTTCTTAAAAAATGTAGATGTTAAAGGAGAAAAACCAACAGAAGGATGGGTTGCTATTAACAATCAAGGTTATGTAGAAGCAGCTGCTTTGAAATTCAAAAGTTATAGCGGAGCTCCTATCGTTTATGTAAAGGAAAGTGTTGGTAAAGCAGCAACAAAAAATGCTGATACTATATTAACGAAACCAGAAGCTACAACAGGTGAAGGTACTACAAAAACTGCTATAGAAGTTGCCTTAGAAAATGCTAAAGCTGCTATTGGACAATAATAGAACCTTTTTAAAACTGACTTAGGTCAGTTTTTTCTTGTACTAAAAATTTGTCTATGTTATAATTTGATATAGAATAAAAGGGTGTTGCGTATTATGAAAAATAAATTAATTATACTGTTTTGGATATGTTTTTTATTTATTCCAGTAAAAATAGATGCACAGAATTATGATATTGTAGATTATAACTACGTTGTTTCTGTATCTCAAAATCATACCATTGATGTAGAAGAACAATATAAGATTTATTTATATAATTTATATTCATCTTCTAGTTTATTTGAAAGAAATTTATCTTATATCCAGCAGGGAAGGCAAAGGAATGGAGAAACCTTTTCTAGAAATAGCCGTGTTAAAAATATTAGTATCAATTCTTTGAATCCTATTATATATTCTAAAAATAACGAAAAAACAATTGTTGTTCATCCTGATACAGATGAAGAAAATTACGGCGTAATTCATTTAAAATATCAAAGAGATTTAGGAAAAATCATTCGTAATGAAAATGATGAACTCTTTTTCTATATTGTAGATGGAATGTCTAAAGATATGTTATCTAATATTCATTTTACGATTCAATTACCAATTTCAGTTCCAGAAGAAGATATCCGTTTCTATCTAAATGGAAATGAGACTTCTATGGTATCTTATCAAATAGAGGAAAATATCATTATTGGAAATTTGAATACATCTTTAGGAGAAAATCAGACACTAGCACTTTCTGTTCTTTTCCCAAAAGGTTATTTTACGCAAAATCAATTCAACTTTATTTCCTATTTTTTCATTCTTCTTATTCCTATTCTTTTCCTTTTATATGGTATTTCTATATGGATTCGATTCATTCGAAATAATAAAGTGATTTCTACAGAAACAATGGTTTCACCCAATCAATTTGATCCTGCAGAACTTTCTTTCCTTATGAATGGTATTACCAAAAGAAAGGATATCGTTTCTATATTACTTGTACTTGCAAATGAAGGGTATTTACATATTATACATAAGGATGACACATATGTAATTGAAAAGCTAAAATCCTATGATGGCAAGAATGCATTACAAAAAACAATGTTTGATGAATTATTTCATGAAAGTGATATCGTAAATGAAACAGAGATAAGAAAGTATTTAGATACACATGAACAAGCGTTAAAAGCAATTATTGATAATCCGGATCACCGAAAACAAATTTTTGAAACGAAATATAAACGCATTATTTTATTGTCACGCCTTTTCTTACTAGTTGGAAGTATTGGTGTAATGGGATATTTTACTTATATTGTAGTAGGACAGATTATTTTATCTATCTTAATTACAATCTGTTTCTATTTTGGAATGTTATTTGCTTTGATGCGAAAAAGTAAAATATTTGGTAAAACAATAGGTGTTTTGATGCTATTTAGTGCTATTGGGGTAGGAGGTTATTATCTATATCCAGAAACATTAATATGGATTATTTCCATAATAGGAATTATCTTATTATGTATTAGTGCTTCTTTTTTCCATAAACTATCCAAACGTACTTGTTATGGAAATGAAATTTTGGGAAAAATAACAGGATTTCGAACAACCCTTTATTATATGAGTATTCCAGTGCTAAGGGAACAACTAGAAGAGGATATTACTTATTTTTATCGAATGCTTTCTTACGCATATATGTTTGATTTTTATGATAAATGGATTATAAATGGTTATCAAATTGTTTCACAATTACCAAGCTGGTATATAGATAGTAAGTGTGGTTCTTTAAAGACACTTCGAAAATCTTTGTATACATTTTTAGTGAGACTTGAAATTAATGGGGAAGAATTTAAATAGAATAGTCACTAGATTGACCTATTATCTATTAAAATAAATCATATGAAAAGATATAAATAATTATTGAAATCTTAAAAAGATTTCATTTTTTTGATGTATTAAAAGGAAATGACGAAAAAAATCACTATGTTAATAGTGAGGTGATTATTTGAAAAAGTTTTATAATGGGTGTTATGACATCGTATTTAAAACAGTTATCTGTGATGAGAATAACCCCCATATGTTAAAAACATTCTTAGAGCATATTTTGAAAATAGAAATAGATGAAATAGAGTTTCTACAGAATGAACTCTCTGTAAGTGATGTGGGTGAACGAAAGAAAACAGTGGACTTATTAGTAAAGTCAAAGAATAAATACATTCATATTGAATTAAATCAAAGTCATAAAGATTATCTGCATATTCGAAATTTCTGTTTCTCTACCAATTTATATTCTAAGAATACAAGAAAAAGAAAAGAATTTGATTTAATAAGTGAATTTGTGCATATTGATTTATCCTATGGTAAAAAAGATGAGTTAGAAAAAGAACATACTATGTAATGGATGAAGATGGCTATTTGTATATAGAAAATATGAAAATCATAGAGTACAATATGGACAGGATAACCGATTTTTGGTATTCTAAAAACAAAGAGAAGATAGAAGAATATAAATATCTTATCATGTTAGGACTTGATAGAACTTCACTCAATGAAATAGCCAAAGGAGACAAATATATGGAAGAATATACAAAGAAAGTAGAAGAATTGAATGATAGAAATGCATTTACCAGTTGGATTACCCCAGAAGAAGATGCAGAGATGATACTCAATACCGAAAAGCACATTTCTTATGATGAAGGAAAAAACGAAGGAATAGATATTGGATTAGAACAAGGAATGAAACAGGAAAAAGGGCTAATTGCTAGGAACTTATTAAAGGTAGGTTTAGATATCAAAGTTATTATGGATGCAACTGGACTTTCTAAAGAACAGATTGAAGGTTTGAAATGATTATGTAAAATTCAGATATTGAAAGAAAATGAATCAGTTTTCTTTTTTTCTATTTCAATTTATGATACACTAGTGATAGATTTGTGTTAGGAGGTTATTTTATGGTGCATGATTCTCTTTTACCTGCTGATACGTATGTTGTTTTTAATAAAACGATAATAGGAGATATTGATCATAAAATCCTAGCTTTATTATACCAACCTATTTTAGGAAGTATTGCAGTAAGTCTATATAATACCTTGTGGTCTTATTTGGATTCAACTGAAACAAGTTCAAACGAGCGGACGCATCACCATTTAATGACCTGTATGCGTATGCGGTTAAAAGATATTGAAGAGGCGAGAGAAAAGTTAGAGGCAATTGGACTTATGAAGACCTATCAAAAAAAAGGAAATGTCAACCATTATATTTACACTTTGTTTTCGCCTTTGACACCTTCTGAGTTTATGAATAATCCTATCTTAAGTACAACTTTATATCGTAATATAGGGGATACTGCATATAAAAAAACAATGGAATATTTTAAAATTCCTACATTAAATTTACGGGATTATGAAGAAGTAACAGTGTCTTTTAAGGACGTATTTGAATCCACTGATCTTTCTTATGTAGAACAATTGGAAATAGAGACAAAAACAAAAAAAACGGCATCTATAGAAGTAGAGAGTCTAGATTTAGAAAGCATTTTTGCAATGATTCCAGAAGATTTATTCTCCAAAAAATCAGTTACGAAAGAAACACGTAATTTATTACATAAACTTGGATTTATCTATCAATTCAATGAAGAACAAATGTGTGAACTTATTCGCAATTCTTTAAATGAAAAGAAAACAATTGACAAAAATTTACTGAAAACCAATTGCCGCAAGTATTATCAATTTGAAAACAATGGAAAATTACCAAGTTTGATTTTCCGTAATCAACCTGAATATTTAAGAAAACCGATGGGAGATCAGTCGAAAAAAGCCACGATGATTTATCAATTTGAAACAACATCTCCTTATGATTTATTATGTAGTAAATATAATGGGGTAAGACCCTCTAGAAGTGACTTGAATTTATTAGAATATTTATTATTAGATATGGATTTAAAACCCGGAGTTGTCAATGTTTTAATTGATTATGTGTTAAAGATTAATCAAAATAAATTGACTAGGGGGTTTGTCGAAACAATTGCTTCCCAGTGGGCGAAAAGTAAGATAGAAACGGTAGAAGGGGCAATGGCTTTGGCAGAAAAAGAATATAAATCTAGAAAAAATAGTACAAAGAAAAGTGTAGAAACAATGAGACCCGATTGGTTTGACAAGGAAATTGAAGCAAAAGAAGCAAGTTTAGAAAAACAAAAAGAAATGGAAGAAATGTTAAAAGCATTTAAGTAGGTGGTAAAATTGAAAACATTGGAGTCAGCAATAGAACAATATCAATCCAAAGAAAATTTAGAAATCAAACTTATGAAGAACTTTTTAGAGTCAATAGAAGAAGAACCTATGAAATCTTTCACCCAGAAATTATCACTACCTTATGAGATTTTATCTCGTTATACTTCTATTTTAGAGGAGTGCGCTACGGAATTTCATCACTGTAAAAACTGTAAAGGACTTGTAGCTTGTAAGAATAAAGTAACTGGATATGCTTATTTACCACATGTGAAAGAAAATTATCTTGATTTTGAATATCAGGCCTGTAAATATGAACAAAAAAGCTTAAAAGAAGAAAGCCATCTTACATTTATGAAATGTTATGAAGTCCCAAAAGAAATTCGAAATGCTTGCATGAAAGATATTTATACCGATGATGAGAATCGTTTTGAAGCCATTAAAGCAATGAATCATTTTTTGAAAGCGTATCCTAACAGCAAAGGAATTTACTTGTATGGTAGTTTTGGAAGTGGTAAAACGTATTTATTATCAGCTTTATTTCATGAATTTGCGAATCGAAAAATAAAAAGTGCGATTGTATTTTGGCCAGATTATTTGAGAGATTTGAAAAATTCATTCAATGGGGACAAAGATGAGTTTAAAAATAAATACAATGCGATTATGAAAGCTCCACTTTTGTTAATTGATGATATCGGTGCAGAAAATACGACAGCATGGGGTAGAGATGAAATATTTTGTCCTATTATGCAATATCGGATGCAGGAACACTTACCAACATTTTTTACTTCCAATTTGGATTTGAAGGCATTGGAACAACACTTTAGTATTACCAAAGACGGGGTAGATGTCATTAAAGCGAGAAGAATTATTGAACGAATTAAGCAAATGGCAGAACCTGTAGAGATGATAAGTAAGAATTTAAGAAAGTAGAATTGCATATCATTTATTGAACAAAAGACATTGACAAATTTCAAATACGTGTTATCCTATTAATAGAAAGATTTTGATTAGGACATGGTGTATATTGTAATTGTGAAAGAGAGTTATCGGTTGGTGAAAGATAATCGTTACTTTATCCATTACTACCTATGAATCGTACTCGAAAGAGATTACCGGTTAATTCCGTTATCAAAAATTAAGTGATAAACTAGGATGGTACCGCGTAGAAACGCTCCTTTATGGAAGCGTTTTTTGTTGTATGGAGGATTTTTATGAAGAAGTATATGGTAGAACAACAATACATTGTATCCATGTATGATTATTTTGTTCATTATTGTCAGTTAGAAGAACGTGTTGCGTTTCAGTATTGTAATTATCCGCATGAACGTATTCAGAATGTTTTATATAATAAAAAAATTGGAAGATTCCCAATTGCTTATTATCAAGATGAATATGCAAAGCTAGGAATTGTCCTATGGGTAGCTGACTGTGCAGGAAAGAAGTTACCCTATGTGAATCCACTATTGTTAGGCAATCTATCTATGCAGGAGATAATTGCGCGATTAATAACGGGAACAGATCCTAGGCAATTGTTAGAGCATGTACTGAAAAGAACAGATATTTCGATTGTACCGGTGAATATGATGCCTGAATTTTCTGGATATACTCGTAAAAAGTCATATCAGAAAAAGATTGATCAAAAAAGAAAGGAATGGTTAAAATGATTAATATCAAAGAAAATGAAAAATTAAGTGTATTAAATCACAGTTGTGCTCATCTACTCGCACAAGCTGTAAAAAGACTTTATCCACATGCAATGTTTTGGGTAGGTCCAGTGATTGAAGAAGGATTTTACTATGACATTGATTTAGGCGATGATGCCATCAAAGAAGAGGATTTGGATCGTATTGAACATGAAATGAAAAAAATTTCCAAAGATGGGAAACGTATTGTAAGACATGAATTAACCAAGGAAGAAGCTTTGGAGCAATTTGAAAATGATCCTTATAAAATTGATTTAATTGAACGTATGAATGAAGAGGATACAGTCATTAGTTGTTATACCCAAGGGGAGTTTACGGATCTTTGTAGAGGGCCTCATGTCGAAACCGTAAAAGAAATAAAATATTTTAAGTTATTAAAAGTAAGTGGTGCTTACTGGAAAGGTGATTCTAAAAATAAGATGTTACAAAGAATCTATGGAATTTGCTTTGAAACAGAAGAAGATTTGAATCAACATTTAGCTGCACTGGAGGATGCAAAACAAAGAGATCATAGAAAAATAGGAAAAGATTTGAGTATTTATATGACACATGAATTGGTAGGGGCAGGTATGCCACTATGGTTACCAAATGGAGCCTTAATTCGAAAAGAATTAGAAAATTATATTTATGAAAAAGAACAAAAATTGGGATATCAACACGTTTATACTCCATGTGTAGGAACCGTAGATTTATATAAAACCTCTGGACACTGGGATCATTATCAAGAAAATATGTTCCCATCTATGAAAGTGGATGATGAAGAATTTGTTTTGCGCCCTATGAACTGTCCTCACCATATGTTGGTATATAAAAATGAGTTACATTCTTATAGAGATTTACCAATTCGAATTGGTGAATTTGCAACTGATTTTCGCTATGAGGCATCAGGTGCTGTCAAAGGTTTAGAACGCGTAAGATGTATGTGCCAAAATGATGCTCATTTATTTGTAACACCTGAGCAAATTAAAGATGAATTTAAGAAAGTTGTAGGTTTAATACTAGATGTATATAGAGATTTTGGTTTTCAAAACTATAAGTTTCGTTTATCTCTTAGAGACCCTGAAGATAAGGAAAAATATTTTGATGATGATGCAATGTGGAATATGGCTGAAAATAAATTAAGAGAGGTATTAAACGAATTAGAAATCGATTATTTTGAAGCAATTGGAGAAGCTGCTTTTTATGGACCTAAATTAGATGTTGAAGTGAAACCAGCTGTTGGTCCAGAAGTGACACTATCTACTTGTCAATTAGACTTCTTACTTCCTAGAAGATTTGATCTATCTTATATTGATAACAAAGGAGAAAAACAAGTTCCTATTGTATTGCATAGGGCTATTTTTGGAACATTTGACAGATTTACAGCCTTTTTAATGGAAGAAACCAAAGGTGCTTTTCCTCTTTGGTTAGCGCCTGTCCAAGTGAATATTATTCCTGTTAATAATGATTTTCATTTCGAATATGCCAAAGATGTGGAAGCACTATTAAAACAGCAAAATATTCGTGTAGAAGTAGATGCAAGAGAAGAAAAACTAGGATATCGTATGCGTGAAAGTCAGACGAAAAAAATACCTTGTACCCTTATTTTGGGGGATAAAGAGACAGAAGAAAAAACAATCAGTTATCGTTTGTTTGGACATAATGAAACAATTACATTGACACAAGAAGAATTTGTTACTTATTTAAAAAAGCAGATTGAAGCAAAATCAAACAATATGGATTAATTGATTTCAAACTAAAATTTAGGAAAAATCCTAAATTTTTCTTTTAAAAGATAGTAAAAATATGTGTCAACTAAGTGTCTTCACCACTTGAAAAACAACTGAAAAAGTGATATATAAATATTAAAGAATAGGAGGATTTACTTTGGAAGTATTATTTAGAAGAGCGGATATAGACGATGTAGAAGGAATCATTAATCTTTGTAATGAATGTTTTGGTGAAACAACTTCACTGGAATATGCAAAGCGTATTTTTGAAGAAACAATGCATGATCCAAATCAAATTTATTTGGTAGGAATAGTGGATAATCAAATTATTGCCCATACTAAAATAACAATCATTCCAACAATATATGAAAAGATGAATACGTATTCGATTATTAACCATGTCTGTGTAAAACCAGAATATAGGCGTCATAATATTGCAACACAGATGTTAGATGAGGTTACAAAAATTTGTAAGGAAATGAATTGTAAGGCAATTGAATTATGGTCTAATAATTATAGAATTCCTGCACATTCTTGTTATAAAAAATATGGGTTTGAACCAAATGATGCGACTTTCTTTTCCAAAGAAATATAGTAAGGAGAAATGTTATGAAAATTAGTAATGTTTATATCGGTGGGTGGTTCCAAAGAACCATGTTACAATTAACAGAAATTTATGACTTTTTAAGAGAATGTAAATCAAAGTTAGATTTAGATCCTGAAAAATTGGCAGAGTATCGTAAAAACTTAGGAATCGGAAGAATTGATTATGGCGTTTCTGGGGAAGAATATATTCGCTTTACAACCTCTTATAATATTACAGTGAAAATATTTGAAGATGGGTTAATCGTATTAAATAATACGAACGTAAGTGAAGATACTTTATTTGCAGATATCGATCATGTCACAGATTACTATGAAAATAAATTGTCTCCTGCATTTAGTTACTTATTTAGTTTAGGAGCACCTGTTCCAAAGGAACTTGCGAATATTGAAACGGTATATCCATACTTTATTGTTTGTGATAATGCAACAGATGCAGAATTAACAGATACCTTATCTCGTACAGAAAAACAAAAGTATTTTGAATTTCGAAACGACAATTACGATGTTGTTCGTGGTGATAAGTATTATTTTATCAACAATAAGAAAAAGTCATCTGAAAATATTGAACGTTATATTGAAGAACAAATTTTTATTCGTGAATTCAAAGGGCAATTGCATCGTTATTTAAATTTACATCGTATTATCTGGGAAAAAATTGATGCAATTAAGGAAAAGATTAATATCAAGGGATCTGAAATTATCAAGTTTACTACGAAATTAGATGGTTATGCAAAAACAATCAACTTGATTGATGGAAGAATTAATCAGATGGGTACTTATATTTCAACAAGAGAGAAGATTGCCAAAAGCGATCCAGAATTAGCGCAATTCTTAGCAATTTCAGGATATCGTTATGAAACATTAAGAGATACATTAGACTATATCAAATATTTATGGGATATGACACAAACTCATGTATCCTCAGCTCAAAAATTATTCAATAGTGTAAAATCAGATGTTACTAGTAGATCTGTGGATAGTTTGACACTTGTTACATCTATGAGTGCAGGGGCATCTATTATTGGTTTGCTTACTAATTCTGCACCTGATATTACGATTTTTGGTGTTGTTTACTTCTTTGCACTTGCACTTCTTGGTTATTCTTCTACGAAAATACTGGGTGCAATTTCAAGAAGAAGAAAATATGAAGTATCTGACATTGATTATGATAAGGATATTAAATAGGGTAGATATCCTTTTTCTTTTGAATATGTTATCGTTAATATAATGCTAGAGTAATAGGGGTATATATGAAGAAAAGACAGGAAGTTTATGATTTATATTGGTATTTCGCATATGAAAGGCAAAATATTTTTTGGAAAAAGTTAAATGGAGAGGAAGCGTCTTGGACAGATGATGAGATATTACAGAAGTTTAAGTTTTGTAATAGTTATCGTATTAATGATCGAGTGAGTCAATATTTAATCAAAAATGTCATTTACAATGGCAAGAAATATAAAGATGAAGATATGATTTTTAGAATTACTTTATTTAAACTATTTAACAAAGAATCTACATGGGAATTGTTATGTAAACATTTTAAAGACATTACATTAGAAAATTTTGATAAAAAGGCATACTCTAAAGTGTTAGAAAATGCCCTTTTAGAAGGAATTAAAATATACAATGACGCTTATATTAGCTGCGCAAATAAAGCCTTTGGTTATCAGAGAAAACACGACAATCATTTAGCATTGTTAGATAAATTTTTTAATGAGGATAAAGCACATTTTAAAATAATCAATGCAAAAACAATGGAAGAGGGATTTCATATTATAAGGAAATATCCTCTAATTAACCTTAAGGGCTCTTCCAACGCGGAGCGTAGGAAGAAAAAACCACACATTATATGTGTGGGAGTTGAAAACTTATAGAAAAGAGCGACACGTCTGTTATAATTTAGGTGTTCAGGCCTCAATTATAACAGAAAGGAGTGGCGCTCTATGGCAAATAGTTTAACACATACAAAGTGGATGTGTAAATACCATATTGTATTCATACCGAAGTATAGAAGAAAAATGATATATTATAAGTTAAGAAAGGATTTATCGGAAATTATAGGAAAACTTTGCCAGTATAAAGGAATAAAAATAATAGAAGGGAACTTAATGCCAGATCATGTACATTTATTGTTACAAATACCACCCAAGATGAGTGTGTCAAGCTTCATGGGATATTTAAAAGGAAAAAGTACAATGATGTTATTTGAAAGGCATGCAAATCTAAAATATAAGTTAGGAAATAGAAACTTTTGGGCAACAGGATATTATGTAAGTACAGTAGGATTAAATGAAGCGACGATAAAGAAGTATATAAGAGAACAAGAAAAAGAAGATCAAATAGAAGATAAGATGACAAAGAAAGAATATAAAAACCCTTTCAAAGGGTAGCTAGGAGAAAAACGCAAAGAGGCTTGAATAAAATGAAAGCCAGCCGTTTTAAAATGGCTAGCTAATATAATTGCCCTTATAGGGCTAGTGCAAACCACGTCTTTTAGGCGTGGTTATGATTGGTGATTTTATGGCATATCAACTAGTTACAGATATCAATTATAGTGAGGTTGTAAATTGAAGAGAAGATGAATTTACAGTTGCAGGACTAGGTTCTTTCAGAGGAATACAGAAATGTTTTATTGACAAAGGAACAATGAGCAATGAGGATATTATTCGATATATGTATGAAAATCAAGATAGAGAGTTTAAAAGATTGCATTTGGATTTTAAGAAACTTGGTAATAGTTCCTTACAATTAATCGATTGTCAAAATATATTTTGTGAGTTAGATAAATATTGTAGGGTGGCTTTACCCAATTTAAAATCAAATCGAACAAAAATTAAAAAAGATACATTGCAAAAAGTGATAAGATAGAATATATTTATCCTAAAAAGTGGAATTGATATTTTGATTCAACTATCAATTATAATTATGATTTTTTGTAATAAAACTCATACGAGAGGTGAGTCGTTTTGAAAGCGGAGCAAGTGTTTCAGTTATTTCAATTAACCCAGTGGAAAAAATCATTATTTAGTGTCAATTTTGAAATCTTTTATTAGGAAAATATTGGAAAATATGGTATGATTACTTTAGTAATAAAAATTAAATGGAATGAATGAATGCTAATAAAAAAGAAAGTTGATTGTAACCAACAAAGGAAGTGAAAAACATGGCTAATTTTACGTTCATAGATCTATTTGCAGGTATTGGAGGTATTAGGAGACCATATCAAAAGTTAGGAGGAACTTGTGTTTTTTCCTCTGAAATTGATAAGTTTGCTATACAAACATATGAAGCTAACTGGGGTGAAACTCCTAGCGGTGATATTACCAAAATAGAGGCGAAAGATATTCCTAAATTTGATATATTGTTAGCGGGCTTTCCGTGTCAATCATTTTCAATTGCTGGAAAAAGAAAAGGTTTTGATGATACGAGAGGAACTATGTTTTTTGAGGTTGAAAGAATACTAGAATACCATAAGCCCAAATGTTTTATGTTAGAAAATGTGAAAGGATTGTTGAATCATAATAAAGGAAATACTTTTGATACTATGAAAGATATATTGGAAAACAAATTAAAATATAAAGTATATGTTACAGTATTAAATGCCAAGGATTTTGGAGTTCCACAAAATAGAGCAAGAGTAATTATTGTTGGGTTTAAAAATCACAATATTAAATTTGAGTTTCCAAAACCTACCGGTATAGAAACAAGAGTCGGAGATATACTTGAAAAAAATGTAGATCCTA
Organism: uncultured Caryophanales bacterium; assembly: GCA_947648915.1. Classification (GTDB taxonomy): domain Bacteria; phylum Bacillota_I; class Bacilli_A; order RF39; family UBA660; genus UBA5026. Next base: position 14,082 of record CANSPQ010000025.1, read on the forward strand.
AATATACGATATCAGATAAACTTTGGGCAAGTCATCAAAGAAGAAAGGAAGAAAACAAGGCAAAAGGAAATGGATTTGGTTATGGTTTGTTTCATAAAAATTCAAAATATACGAATACAATCTCTGCACGTTATTACAAGGATGGCTCAGAAATATTAATTGAACAAAAAGATAAAAATCCTAGAAAATTAACTCCTCGAGAAGCTGCTAGATTACAAGGCTTTCCAGATGATTTTAAGTTGGTAGTAAGTGATTTGCAATGCTATAAACAATTTGGTAATTCTGTACCAACAAAAATGATTGAAGCAGTAGCGAATAACATAATTATTGCATTGAAAGAGGGTGGAGAAATTGACTAATTTATACACAGAAAAAAATACGATTAATTCTAGTGACAAAATAATAATTACTGAGGTTATGTATAAAAATAATTTGCAATTTTACACAATGTTGAAGTTGTTGTTAAAGTGTGGTTTTTCAGATAAACAATTGATTGTCTTCCAAGATACATTAATCAAAAATAGTTCTATATGTAATAAAGAAATGTTGTCAAAGATATTGTTGCGAAATAATGCTATTGCATCAGAAGGCACTCGAAAATATGAAGATTTTTGTTTATTGGTAAATACTAATGAACATTGTGATGTTAAGATGTGGATTGAGTTAATGGATGTATCCATTGAATTAATGTATATAAAGGGACTTATTTTAGAAGAATCAAAGATTTATGCGAAAAATCAGTATAGAGATTTAATAAGTAGTATTAATGATAAACTGAGTCTTGAGTTTGATATGTCTAATTTAAATATGCCTTATGGGCAAAGAGTTATTAGCTCTCTGTTGGTATTTGCTTTAACAAATGTTGAGAGAAAAGATGAATTTTTATTAGAAACTAGTGGAAAAGTTGTGAAATCTTTTCATATAAAATTGAAATCAATTATGAATCACTATAGTATTAATTGTGACAATATGTTTTCTTTGATTATGACAGAAAGTATGAATCAAAGCATCACTTCTGAAGCTGGACAGTCGTATGAAAGTAGAGTTAGCGAAATATTAACACCTATTGTTGATAAAATTGATGGTCATTCACATGATAGCAAAATTCCATCTGTAGAATATGATTTTACATTTGAAATTAATAATAAGAAATGTGGAATAAGTGCCAAAAGAACATTGAGGGAAAGGTATAAACAAAATTTTGAGCACGTAGAATTGTTAGATGTGGATTTTATGTTTCTTTTTACTCTTGGAATTGATTTAAATGAGGATAAGCTTAATAATATTTTACAAAAACATGGTATTTTTGTAGTGGTTGCTCATGAGGTTTATGAAACCAAAAGTTATTTAAAAAACTGTGATAGGGTTATTTCGTCTGATCATCTTTCAACGGAAGAATTAGAAAAAATTATCTCAATAAAGATGTTAAAGGAAGAAGAATTGCAGGTATAATTGGATGAAGGTTATAACATTGAAACAACCTTGGGCAACATTAGTTGCAGAGGGATTAAAAAAATATGAATTTAGAACTTGGAATTTTAATTTTAGAGGAGAAATTTTGATACATGCTGGTGCAGGTGTAGATAAAGAAGCTATGAAAAAATATGAAAAGCTCAATTTCCAATTTCCGAAAAAGAGAATAATTGCTAAAGTAACAATTGAAGATTGTATCAAGTTAAATTATGAACTTAATAAGAATATTTGTTTGGAAAATCCATTAATTTATGGCGTTAAAAATAGAACTGGATATGCTTGGAAACTAGCAAATGTAGAAAAAATTTATACAAATAAAATTATATCTGGCAAACAAGGAATTTGGTATATAGATGATGATGAATTAAGTACTATTTTAAATAAATAGAACTTTTTATATTTTTATGTTCCATTTTGATTATATAATTTATGTAGTTTTCCTCACTATAGACACAAAAAAAACAATCTTTCGATTATCAATGTCCGGAAAGTTCGAACAGATTTGTCAATGGAGTCTTAACGGTACATGTATGCGAAAAATTATACTCCCAAGATTGACTAAATCAACTGATAGATAAATTATATATAATAATGGTTTATTTATCAAGTAGTTACAAATTAAATTCATAAAAAGTGGAATTGGACAGTATCTCCGTAATAATATAATTTTCTAAATCTTTGATAGGGATACTATTGTTTAGATTTTCGATATAAAGATTATTTTTGTAGTTAAATGCAAGAAAAGTAATTCCTTTAATAATCACTTTATGTGGCTCTACATAGATTAAATTGGTGTTCGAATACTACCCATTTGAAATAGTAGGGGAAGTATTACAGAAACTACAAATAAATTCTAACTTTTGTTTTAAAGCACCATCGATTTCTAATTCTTGTTTTATAATTTGTACCATAAAGAATCTCCTCGCTTTCATAAACACAAAAAAATCAATTCCATTCCTAGAATTGATATTTATCTAAATGCTTAAACTTATAAAAGTTCGAGCAGATTCTTCGATGGAGCAGATGATAATAGGGTTTTAAACCTAAAATCTAAAAAAATATCCCTCACTCGTTAAATAAATTATATGATAAACTCTAGGAAAAATCAATAGTCGTATAGGAAATTCTTCTGAAATATAGTATAATTTAGTTAGTCGAAATACTTGGAGGGAACTATGATAGATATTAATGTTGTTGAAGAAAATGTAAATAAACTTTCAAAAAGATTAGATAGTTTAAATATTGATAGTATTTTTATAGAACAAGATAGCAAATTGGAGAGAATTTTTTATAATGAGGAACAATTACATGAGTTAAGAAGTTGCGCAAAACTTTTAGTGTCTATGGCAATAGGAATAGCAATAGAAGATAAAATGCTAATTGATGGTATTCCTTTATCGTTAGATACTAAAATATATCCTTCAATAGAAAAATTGGTAGATATAAAAAAACAAAATAATTTATTAAAAGTTCAAAAATGGACAGTTAGAAATTTACTGACACATACTACAGGTTATGAAAGTCAAATGATGTCAGAAAGATACATTAAAAACATTGATAAAAATGAATTGTTAGATTATGCTTTAAACTATAAAATTCCATTTGATGTAGGAACAAGATTTGCTTACAATAATGTAGAACCATTTGTTTTATCAGTATTTTTTCAAGAAACATTTGGAGTGAATTTAAAAGATTATATAAACGAAAAAATATTTAAAAAATTGAATATTGAAGAATTTGAATGGGATAATTATGGAAAGTATTGTCCAGCATCTACAGGTTTATATTTAAAACATACTGATTTTCATAAAATAGGACAACTTTTATTAAATAACGGAAAATATAACGAAGTGCAAATCATTCCAGAAAATTGGGTAAGAGAGATGTCATCAATTCAATTAGAAACACCAACTGCATATAAATCAGAAAGGGTTTTACCTAAAATAGGTGTTGGTTATTATACTTTTATTTCAAGAGATGGCTATATTTTTAGAGATGGATCTAATGGACAATATATTATAGTAAACAAAGAGAAAAATTTGTTAATAACTATAATGTCATCAGAAAAAGATATGAAAAAGATTACAGAAATTTTTAGAAATATTATTTAATTAAAAAGGTGCATTATGAGAGAATTAGAGAATTTGTTAAAACAAGATAATATTGATTATGAATCTATTGAAAGTTATCTAAATAGTAATGATGAAAATATTTTATTTAAAATTGTACATAATATAGTAAAATTCAGTGAAACATCTCAAAAACAAATCTGTGAAAACATTATAGTAAATACAACTAATAAAGATTTAATAGAAACTACTTGTAATGAAATATCAATATTTATACCATTTGATTATGATTATTGCAAAAAAATAATAAAATTAATAATATCTAAAAATATAAAAGAATCTATAGTTGAAGAATTAGAAGAAGATATATTGAAAAATTCATCATTAGCTCTACAAGATATCTTCCAAGATTTTTCTTTAGAATGTCCAAAAGATATAGATTATGATTTATCTATGATACAATGCCTTTTACATAATTATAAAGAATACTCAATTAATCTAAAAAAAATTACTATAACTAAAAACCAAATATTAAAAATATGTAAAAGACTAAATTATATTTTAACGATTGAAGTGAGTAAAATTTTAGATTTATATTTTTATTTTAGCAATCTCTTTAATCTTAATGAGCAAGAACTTAATATATTTTTAGATAAATTTATTTTTAATTTTCCTTCAACATGTAAAAAATTTATAAATAGGAAAAATGGCCAAAATGATGATACATTATTTATGACTTATTTAAAAAGAAAAATGGAAGAAAATGATAAAGATAATAAATTAAAAAATAATTTAAAAATATATGATTCTGATATTCAAAGACTAAATGAGTATCAAAAATATTTAATTATGCAGAACAATGAAATAAATGATAAATCTCATGAAATGTCTGTATTTTGGAAATTCTGCAAATCTAATACCATTTTATATGGTAATCGATATGGAATGACAGTCAAGCATAAAGATAGCGAAGAAGTATCTGTAGGTAGTATGCATGAATTTTCATACGAATATCCTTTACCTTTAGAATATCTAATTGATCCTATTACATATATGGAGAAAGTAAATGAACTTAAACATTTAGGTAAGGAGGAAAAATAGTATGAGATTGATTTTGAAAGATTACATTGAAACTTTTAAAGAAGAACAAGAAATGGAAAATCTTTTGGATAATATTCTCTTTATGAATAACTATAATAACATAATACGTCCCCAAAAAGGCGTAAGTCAATTAGGAGTTGATTTTAGTGCTGAGAAAGATAATATTATATATTTGTTTGTTGTTAAACAAGGTAATATAGATAAAAGTAATTGGGATTCGGGAAATAATGCAGTTCGACCAACTTTAAATGAAATTTTAGATTCATATATTCCACAAAGATTAAATGATAATCGAAAGAAAGTAAGAATAATATTATGCAGTAATGGAATTGTAAAACAAAATATTGAAGGAAGTTGGAAAGGCTATATCAGTCAGCACACAACTAACAGTTTGAGTTATGAATTTTGGGGCATAGATGATTTAGTTAATATGACAGAAAAGTATCTAATAAATGAATATATTTTTGATGATGATATTAAAAGTGATTTACGGAAAGTACTATATTTTTTAAGTGAAGATACTAGTTTAAAATATTTTCAAAAATTAATTGAGAAACTCATTAATAAGATTAATTTAGAAAATAAAAAGAAAAAAATATATAAGAAGTCTTTGATTATATATACAATGGTTTGTAGAATGTGCATTTCATATGCTGAAAAGCAAAATTTAAAAATAACTGTTGATATGTCTGAAAAAGCCTTAATTATTTATTGGAACTTTATAGTTAAAAATAATTTATTTGAAAAAAATGTTGAATGCGAGCAATTATTAAATTTATCTTCTTATTATATGACTTGTTGTAAGAAATACATTTTAGAAATTAAAAAAGTCTGTCATTTATCTCCAAGTTTTTCAATCTATAACCCATTAGAATATAGAATTATAATATATGATGTAGTAGGAATATTATCAACTTATACTTATTATGTTTATTACTATAATGGCTTAACTGATGAGGTAAAAGAAAACGTAAATCTAATAATTACAATTATCAATAATAATGCTGCTTTTTATTATCCGCCATATGATTTAAATTGTATTGAAATCAATACCTTAATATTTTTGCTTAAAGAAATTGGAAATAATCAAGCAAGTATTATAGCAGATTTATTGTTAAATAGAATTATAACAAGAATTATAAGAGACAATTATTATCCAGTTGAATATGAGAATTATCAAAAAGCAATAGCAATGATTTTTAATAAAAATGTTGAGAAATGTAAGGCAACTTTATTAATTACAAATTTACTAGAATGGCTATATATTTTTCAACAAAATGATAAAGTTAGTGAAGCAGTTTCAGTTTTATACAAAAAATTCCCAGATATCACATTTAATAGTATCGAAATCGATCCTAATTATGAAAATCATTATTTTAGCAAAAACATTAAGGAATCAATAGAGTGTGTAAAAAATTCTGTGTAAAATCCATCTAGCCATGATAATTTAATT
>CANSPQ010000026.1 GCA_947648915.1 uncultured Caryophanales bacterium
CAATCCTCTAATTAAAAACTATTTAAAACTGTCCAACTTTTGGGGTTCAGTTCATTTCGTCTTATTTTTAACAATAAACTTATCAAAAGCCGCTAAAACAGCTGGAAGTACAATTAAAATAAGTAAAGTAGCACAAAGAGTTCCTTCTGACAAAGTTTTACAAATTTTTGCAGCAATAGCCGAAGCAAATGAGCCAACAATGAGTGTAACAATTATAAGAATAGATGCGGAAGTTAAAATCGTATGAATCGATTTATTATAAGCATTAATTAAAGCTTTTTTACGGTCCAAACTTTTACGAGATTCTAAATAATAAGAAGTATACAAAATGGCATAATCAATGGTCGCTCCCATTAAAATACTTTGAACAATAAGTAAAGCTATGAAATAAACACTTCCGCCCATCAGTGATAAAATCCCCATTGTGACATACACAGCACATTGAATTAAAAGAACCAATACAATAGGAATAATGAAAGACTTAAAGGTAAACGCTACCACTATAAAAATAAAGAGCATCGTTAAAATCGTAATCAAAGATAGTTCACTTTGAAACGATTCACTCATTTCTAAAGCCATAGGAGAATTTCCAATTACATAAATTTCTTCATAATTTAAAGTTTCTTTAATATCCTTTATAAAATTAAAAGTTTCTTCGGATTCTTCAGGATAAGTCGTATTCAGAATCATTCTTGAATAATTCTCTCCAACCAGTAACGCTTTTGCCTCACTCACTTGATCACTCGCATTTGTTATATCATTTTTTAAATCCTCTGTTAAAAAGGATTCAAATCGCTCATCTTTTATTAAATCATTATTTAAGAAAGACACAAACGAATACACATTCATTTTCCACGTTGAATCATAATCCTTTTTACTTCCATAATAGGTATAGACTAAAGAAACCGTATTCGAATCTAAATCTTCAGAAAGAGAACTTAAATTCTTAGTTAAAACACGACTTGTAAATCTCTTTTCCTTTAAAGAATCGTTCATTATTTCTTTTACACTCATAAGTTTACTTTTAGCTTCTTTATTAATAAAAGAGGAATACGTTTTATGACTAACAACATCAGTAAGTAGAAAATCAACCATATTTGATAAAGAAACTTTCACTTCCTTTGATTTAGAAGAATATAGCGCATAAAGTAAACGAATCGTTTCTTCATCCATTCCAAAAAGACGGCTAAGCTCTTTTGAACTATAAGAAGTGTTATTTAAAACAGAAGTACAAACTTTACTTAACAATTCTAACTTTTCTTGTGCCTTCTTATCTAGACCAATAGCCTCTTTATTTTGAAGGACAAACGATACAAAATTCACAGGTGTCATCGTATAAGAATCCATCTTCCCCTGTACATAATCCGTAAGCGTATAAATTTGAATCACTTGTTCTTTTTTCATTCCAAAAAGCATAGCCATGCGACTGGCTTTATAAGTTGGATTTTGATTCAAAGCATCTTCCATCACTTTTTTAACTAAAGACAAACTTTGAACTTGAGCATCAGACAGATAAGCATTTAAATGGTTTAAAGTTAAAGTAATAAACTCTAAAGGAGAAAGTAAGGTTGTATCAGGCAAGCTTAAAGCTTTATAAACTTGACTAACTAAAGGCTCACCAAAAAACGATTCTAAAACATTTTTAGGAACTTTTGTTGTATTAATATTCCCTTCATTTTGACTAAATGCTTTAAGACTTTCTAAAAAACTGGTGTCCACTCCATTTAAATAAGTTGTATTCTTCTTTAAAAATAGGACATCCTCGATAAACTGAGCAATTGAAATGGCTTTATTTGTCTCTTCTACACTATATTTTAATAGAAATAATTGTTTAATTTGACTTTCATCCATTCCAAAAAGTTGAGCAAGTACACTCGTATGACTTTCTTTTTTTAAGATATTTTTATCTAAAAAAGGTTTCAATAGTTTGATTTGTTCTTGCGTAGCTTTATTAACATGGCTCGCATAGTTTGAATTTGTTAAAACGTCCTTATTTAAAAAGTTTATGAATGTTGAGATGGTCATTTTATTATTTATTGTTTTAGACGAATAGAAAACAAATAAATCGTTCACTGTATTCTCATCGAGTCCCAAAATAGTCGCCATTTCTTTAACGCTTCTCTTTTTATTTATTTCTTTTTCCTTCGTAAAATTTTTTAATAATTTCAAGTTATTCTTAATCGAAGAATCTATTTTATCTTTAAAAGCATCATTTGTTAAGATATCTTTCTCAATAAAATTTAAAAATTCTTCATAAGATAGCGTAATTTCACTTTTATTAAAGTAATCAAAATAGACCATTTTAAGTATTTCATCTGAAATAGAAACATTCGTTCCTAAATCACTCATTTTCTTTTTTAATTCTTGGATTGTTAAATCTTCATTTAATGTATTTCCATAACAAAGAATAGTGTTTAAGGCTTCCGTTTTATTTAAACCGCGACAGAAAGAAGCCACTTGTTCTTCTAATTCATTTTTATATACAACAACCACTTGATTATTTTCTGGAAACACAGAAGCGATTTTATCATCTTCACTACTGGTATAAGCAATCAAAAGATTTCCCTTTAAAAAATAACTTCCAATAAATAAGGCAATTAATAAAATCGGTGCCACATAACGAATCTTATTTGCAAACTTTCCTAATAAATCTAATTTAAGAGATAAGACTTTTTTTCTTGTTTTCCCTATCAAAGAGTCAAACATTAAAATTAAACTCGGCAAGCAAAAGAAAATACTAATTAAACTAAATAAAACTCCTTTAGCTAGAACAAAACCTAGGTCTCGTCCAATGGTAAAACTCATAAATACTAAAGCAAGCATCCCTACAATCGTGGTAATAGAACTACTAGAAATAGATGAGAAAGAAGCATACAAAGCCTTTTTCATCGCTTTTACTTTATTTTTTTCGCTTTCCTTTTCTTGACTATAACGATTCATAAGCATAATCGAGTAATCCATAGACAAAGCCATTTGCAATATAGCAACGATAGAATCCGTAATATTTGAAACACTTGAAAATATTATATTTGTTCCTTTGTTTAAGAAAACAGCAAGACCAATAGCAAACAAAAATAAGAAAGGTTCAATATAAGATTCACACATAATAATTAAAATAACCATCGCACAACCTATCGCTAAAGCAATAATCCATGTTTGTAAAACAGGACCATTACGCTCATAAATAGTTCCATTCATATAAAGCGTGTAATCTTCGTAATTGTTCTTGATAGTTTCATATACGTTTTTGGCGGTTAGAGAATCCTCTGTATCAGAAACGGTAATTTCATAATAAGTAAAATTCTCTTTATTATGTTTTTCTGTATCATCATAACTAACGCTCGCTACACCTGTAATAGACTTCAAATTTTCTAAAATAGAATTTTTTTCTTCTTCATTTAAACCTTCAAACATGAGATTTAAGGAACTTGAGTTTTCACTATCAAATTCTCTTTCCATCCTCTCCATTCCTTGCCTAGTTTCTGAAGATGAAGGTAAATATTCTGAAAGTTCATAATTCAGTTTTACTTTTTGCATAGTATAAATAGATAAACCTGTTAACACTAAAAATAAAACTAAAATAACATGTCTTTTATCAACAATAAAATCGGTTAATTTTTTCATTTTTTTCCTCCCCTAAATATATAGATTTTTTGCTTGTTTTTATAACAAACATTAAAAATTATAATCAAATTTTTCCAAAAAGAAAGAACAAAACAATTGATAGTGTCAAAGTTTAGACACACGTCAATATTTTGTTTACTTTTTCTTATCAATCTGAGATAATATTTTTAGAAGTGAGGAAAAAAATGAAAGTCCAAAATAAAAATCATTCATCATTAAAAACTAAAATGAAAATTCAAGAAAGTTTTGCCATGCTTCTTCAAGAGAAAAATGAAATAAAAAACATCAGCGTAACTGAACTTTCTAAACGAGCCGACATTACCCGCTCTGCATTCTATACCCACTATAGTAGTATTTATGATGTCGCTAAAGAACTAGAAGAAGAAGCTTTAGAAAAATTAAACGAAATAAAAAGTAAACATTCTATTGAAGATATTGATTATTATTTTGATCATATTTTTAATTATTTAAAAGAAAACGAACGCATCTACACCATGATGTTAAAAAGCAACGACCCTCTCCTATTTGTCTCTAAACTAGAAAAAAGCATCAATAAAAAATTATACGATGCTTTAAAAAATAAACCCATTGCCAACTTAAATTTAAATATTACATTTTTTACAAATGGTTGCATTAATTTAATTATCAAATACTTCCGTAAGGAAATAAAAAACAGTTTAGAAGAAATAGACGACTACATTAAACATCTTTTTAAAACCTTTTTTATTTAAAATAAAAAATTACATTAAATTTAAAAAATGACCTACAACACCAATAATACTTCCTAATATAAGAGACATAACTGTCATAGCGACTGGACTTTTTTTATCTTCTTTTGAAACTAAAATAATCACAGGAATGGCCATAAGAAGAGCAACAAAGCCCCCTTTTAACCACCATAATTGATTAAACCACTGGATTTCAAAGATAATGAAAGGAACGATGACATAGTAAACAAATGCGGAAAAACAAGAATATTTATCTACTTTCATTTTAATCATGGACAAAACATCTATCACTCCTGCAACGATTCCAATCAATAACGTTAATAAGAAATGCACTTTTCTCCACCTCTTTTCTAATTTTTATATAGATTTAACTATACCATGAAATTATGTGTAGATTAACATAAATGAAAAAAGCAAATCTTCTACACCAACAGATTTACTTTTATAATGTTTTTATCCATATTTTATGCTTTTTTTTAATATTCTTTTTTCTTATATATTCCTTCTGATATTTTATAAGACAAGTATAATACTAATATCATAACTACTGGAAGTATAATCATCCAATAATTTCCTAGATTATCTAATACTTGAAACATTGGTTTAAAATCTATATATTTTGCTATAATACCACCAACAATCGCAATTCCAAAGACTACTATAAATATTCCAATTCGTGCCTTTTCTACCCCAAACTTATAAATTGATGGATACATAAATGATTGTAATATAATTGTGGCAAAAGCTGTTCCTAAAACCGTTGAAAAAACGCTTTCTAAATCTATTGACTTAGTGCGAGCATAAGCAATTGCAATCATAAGAATTGTTACTATAGCTGTTGTTATAATAATTAATAATAATGTTGCAATGTATTTTGCCCTAACGCTATTTTGTCTTCCATTGGGTAAACAACTAGCATAAGCATCCCACTTATTATAAGCATCATAACTAAAAGTTGAAATCATTATCATCACACTCATAAATGGTAAAATAAAAGATAAATCCATTTGCCCTTGATAAGCCATTACACCATATACAACTAATATTATAAATAAAGTTTTTATATTACTTTTAATCATTAATAAATCTTTTTTAATTAATCCTAACATTATTTCACTCCTTTAATCATTAATAACATAAGATCTTCAAGTGTTAGTTTATCTATTGTAGTAACATTATATTTTTTCAAAAATTCTTTTTTATTTTCAACTAATATCTCATATTCATACTTATTTTTCTTATACTTGATAAAGTCTTTTTGGTCTATTTTTTTGAAGTCTGATTCATTACATTTTACAATTCCATATTCTTCTAATAGTTCATCACAAGTTTTAGAGAGTATTATTTCACCATCATTAATAAAAGTTATATAGTCTGCAATATGTTCTAAATCAGTTGTAATATGGCTTGACAAGAGAATAGAACATTCTTCATTTTGAATAAAATCTTGAAAAATATCAATTACCTCATTTCGAGCAATTGGATCAAGTCCACTTGTTGGCTCATCAAGAATTAATAATTTTGGATGATGAGAAAGGGCTGTTACTATTTCTAACTTTTTTCTCATGCCTTTAGAAAATGTTTTTATTTGTTTATTTTTAGGTAATGAAAAATCAGACAATTCTTTAAAAAATAGATTAGAATCCCAATTTTTATAATTATCTTTCATAATGCTATTTATATCAATTGGCATTAAGATTTCTGGAAAAAACATATCATCTAATACTACTCCAATGTCTTCTTTTATCGTTTTATCATTCTTTTTATTATCAAGACCAAATATTTTAATTTCACCTTTATAGTTTTTAATTATATCTAAAATAGCTTTAATTGTAGTTGTTTTTCCAGCCCCATTTTCACCAATGAATCCCATAATCATTCCTTTCTTTAATTTAAAATTAATACTTTTTAATTCAAAATCTTTATATTTTTTAGATAGATTCTTTACTTCTAATATATTTTCCATCATTTTTCCTCCTCATATAAAATATCTAATATCTCATTTATTTTCTCTCTTGTAATATTATTAGATTTAGCAATAATAACTACTGTATCTAATAAGTTTTCTATTTTATTTAATTGTTCTTCATGAGCTATTTCCATATTGATTTCTGCTACATAAAATCCTTTTGCTGGTATTGTTATAACATACCCTTCTTTAACTAACTCCTCATAAGCATTTTTGGTTGTTATTACACTACATCTCAAATCCTTTGCAAGACTTCTTATAGAGGGTAGCAATTCTCCAGCATGAAGCTCATTTGTTATTATTTTTGCTTTTATTTGATCTTTAATTTGCTCATATATAGGAATACCACTTGAATTACTAATTATAATTTCCATAAATCGCCTCTTTTGTATATATACATTATATACAGATTATACACAGTTGTCAATATATAAAAAAACAAATCATTTTATTACATGATCTGCTTTATTTTTCTGAGATAATTAAAACTTAATTTTTATTATCAAATTATTGTTTTTGTATTCTGCTTCTATTTTCCCATTGTTTAAATCTACTAATTGTTTAGCAATTGATAGACCTATTCCATTTGATTTCTTTACATTTCTAACTGTATAATATCTACAAAAAAATTTTTCTAAACTTACTTGATCTAACTTGTCTGTCTTATTTGAAAACTCTATTAAGCCATCACTATACATTTTTACATTAAAATCATTTTCGCTATATTTAATGGCATTGGATATAATATTTTCAAAAATTCTTTTTAGCATATTTTCATTTATCAATCTAACTACTTTTTCTTCACATATCTTTATTTTTGGTGTAATGTTAGATGCTTTAAATAAACTATAAAAACTTGCAAGAGCATCTTCTAAAATATCATTGATACAAACATTTTCTTTTTTTAATTCATTCTGTATATCAAGTGTTTTAGAAAAATCAAATAGTTGCTCTGTAAGTTCAGTTAAGTCTTTCACCTTACTATCAATAGTTTTCAAATAATTTATTTGCTTATCTGTAAGATTATCATTATCCATTAAATCAAGATAACCTCTTATAGCTGTAAGAGGTGTTCTTAAATCATGAGAAATATTTGTTATTGATGATTTAAGTTCTTGATTTCCATTTTTATATTCAAGTTCTAATTGTCTTAAGTTTTTTAAACTCTTATTAAGTACATTTGCCAGTTTTTTCAATTCGCTATCATTTGTACTAATAGTGATCAAATTATCTGTATTTATTATACTTGATATAGATTTACCAATATTATTGATTTCATTTTTCATTATTATTATCTTTAAAATTAGAAATATTGATAAACATAATACTATTAAAAATAGATAAAACCAGACACTCATAATTATCACCTTTCTACTTCAAATCTTTTTTCTTAAATAACACTAATCCTACGCCTGTAAATATTACTAAAATTCCTAAAGAATATATTGGTAATACTTTTAAATTTGGAGCAGTTCTTCCAGCTAATTGAAACATTTGCCCTGCTGGATTAATATCAAGCAAAGTTTGATAAATTTTTCTTTCTTCTTCATTTAGATATTTAGGATTTGGAACTTCCTCTATTTTAGTTTCACCACCTACCATTGTTGCTGCTTGAATCGTTTTAGGTGCTTCCAATTTATTAAAACAAATAAGAGCCATCATCATCATGCCAAATGCTAACATGATTGACACTATTGCCGTTATTGTCTTATTTGATATTATCATTGCAATAAATGTAAAGATACTAGAATAAGCAATCACAGTTACAAATATACAACCAAGTAACATTAATAATTTAGATAGTGGTATTGTAATTCCACCAAATAATGGTATTCCTATACTTGCTACTATTCCTAAAAATAAAAGATAAGAAAATAAACTTGTGATTATTACCATTATTAAATTAGATAAATATATATTTATTCTTTTATGACCTATACTAATCTTATTTCTAATTGCTCCATCAGAATACTCTACCCCTAGAAATAAACTTGTGAATATTGCAATTACAACTCCTATAATTGTAGAATAATTAAGCATAAGTTGTTCTACTTCGATGGTATCTCCGTAGTTCTTCATGCCACTATAATTTATAAAGATCATATATAATCCCAAAGCTATGCTGAATATAGAGAGTATCCAAAACAATTTATTTTTTCGAAGTCTTGTTAAACCAGCATTTAACAATTTAATCATTATTTCCACCTCCAATTAAATTCATAAAATAGTTTTCTAATGATTCATCTTGTTCATGAATCTCATCTGCTATTAAATTCTTTTTGGATAGTTCATTAATGAATTTTGATAAATTATATTTGCCATAAATATTTATAGTTTTGTTATCCACTACTTCGTAAGATATTTTATTTTCTTCAAAATACTTAACAAAGTCTTTTTGATTACTAACCTTTAATTCTATTTTGTGTTCCATCTTTTTCATAAGTTCTTCATTACTTATTTCTTTGATGATAGATCCATTATCTAAGAAACCATAATGTGTAGCAATTTTAGATAATTCATCTAAGTAATGACTAGATATTAAGATAGTAATTCTTTTTTCTTTGTTTAGTTTTAAAATTAACTCCCTAATTTCTATAATCCCCTGTGGATCAAGTCCATTGATAGGTTCATCTAAAATTAAGAAATCAGGATTACTTGCAAGAGCAATGGCAATTCCTAATCTTTGCTTCATTCCTAAAGAAAAGTTTTTTGCTTTTTTCTTAGCAGTACCTTCTAGTCCCACAAGTTTTAGAATTTTATCAATTCCATCAAAGCTAGGAATCCCTACCAATTTATATTGTTCTATTAAGTTATCTCTTGCTGTCATATCACCATAAATAGATGGCGTTTCAATGATTGCTCCCATTCTCTTTCTGACGCTTGCAATATTTATACTATTATTATCTACTCCATAAATAGTATAACTTCCAGATGTTGGTTCTTGTAGTCCACAAACTATTCTAATAAGTGTTGTCTTACCTGCACCATTTTTACCAATAAGTCCATATATTGAACCTTTTTCAATATGAATATTGGCATGATTTAAGGCTTTAAAGTCCTTATATCTTTTTTCAAGATTATTTGTTTCTAAAACTATCTCCATAATCTTTCTCCTTTCTGATACTAAGGTTAATAGAAAAGTGTTAAGAAAATGGTTAAGAAATTGTTAAGATTTTGTTAAGATTAATCAATCATTTTAAAACCAAGCCCCCAAATAGATTCTATATATTCTACCTCTGTATAAGTTCTAATCTTTTTTCATAAGTTACTTATATGAACTCTTAAAGAATTTTCATCACAATCTTCTGTATCAATACTTATTAAATCTAGTAACTTATTTTTTGTAATAACTTGGTTAGGATTTAAAAGTAATTGTTTTAAAATTGCATATTCCGTTTTCGTTAAACTTATTTTTTTATTGGATACAAGTAAAGTATGATTATCATTTAATAATTCTAAATCTTTGTATTTTAATGTATCTTTGATATTGGAATTATTTTTTGTTCTTAATTGCACTTCGATTCTAGCAAGTAATTCTTTTCCATCAAATGGTTTAGTTATATAATCATTCGCACCAGATAATAGACAATTTACCTTATCATCTGAAGATATCTTAGCACTTAAAATAATAATAGGTGTGTCTTTGACTTTTTCAATTATTTCTTCACCACTAACTGCTGGTAACATCAAATCAAGTAATATTAAGTCATATTTTTCTTTTTCTAATAGTAGTAAAGCCTCTGTTCCAGAGTAAGCATTAAAAGTTGTATATTTTGCTTTTTTTAATAATTCTTCTATGACATTATGAATGCTAACATCATCTTCAACAATTAGAATTTTTTTCAAAATTATCACCACACTTCATATATATTATACCAAGAAAAAAGCAGATTTTATACATCTGCTCGACAATTTATGACTTAATTATTTTTGAACCAAAAGGTATTAAAGATAATCTTGCTATTTTGAAAAATTGAATTCCAAATGGGATTCCTACTATTGTTATACTCCAAGCACATCCAAAAATAAAGTTTTCTAATGCCATTGGAATACCAAAAAATATAATCCATATAATGTTTGCAAATGTAGAGATAATCCCTCCACCATATTCAATATCTTTTCCAAATGGTGCAAACGACATAGAAGCAAACTTTAAGCACTGCCTACCATAAGGGATGCCTATTATTGTAATACACCATAATAAGCCAGAAATAAGCCAAGAAAGACTACTAAAAAAACCTCCAAATATTAACCATAATACATTTCCCAACAAATTCATAATATCACCTTAATAAATAGTAATTATCTAATATATTTTTCTATTGAATTATATTCATCTTCATTTATTTTATAAATTCCATTATAAGGTACTTCTATAAAAGACTTATTTCCTTTTTTATAAATAAATAATATAGATTTTCCTTTTTCTTCGCCTTTAAAATTAAATTCTATTTTTATTATTTCATTTGCATTAACTGGATAATCCTGAATACTTTCTTCTTTTGTTGTCCTATCCTCTCCAAAACCATTTAATACATAAATAATATTTTTTATTTCTTCTTCATCTAAAATATCTAATTTATTTGAATTTTTTTCTAAAGTTATATTTTTGAGTTTATCTTCTTTTGGTAAATTTAATTTAAAATTTTTTTTATTACCACAACCTGTAATTTCCAATAAAATAATACCACATAAAAGAATACCCAAAATTGTTTTTCTCATCATCAATTCTCCCTCGTAAAAAATGTTCATTTTAAATATTATAAATTTTTAATAATCTTGTTTACTAAGTCAGGAGTTGTTTTATCTATAAATATGCCATTTTTAAACTCTACTTTCTTTTGTAAATCCAAATCATTATGTCCAGTTAGCATAATAAACTTTGTACTATTATTATTTTCTCTTAGATAAGCTAAAAGTTCTAAGCCATTTCTTTCTCCCATTTCGTAATCTGAACACATTAAGTCAAATTTAATTTTTTTTAGATTATTTATAGCATCTTCACCATTATACGCTAATATGATATTAATCTTTTTTTCTCTTAAAGCATAAGACAATATATCAAGAAAATCATGATTATCATCTACTAATAAAATACTTTTCATTATTAATCAACTGTATCTTTATAATGATCTTTTACTTTATTTGGCAAGTCATTGTACTGTATTTCTTCCCACTTATAAACACCTCTAAGGAAGAAATAATTTACCTTCAAATAAGCATCTTCTTTTAATTCACGATTAGTCCCTAATTTTATTTCTTTGGATTTGCCATTCTCATCATACATTGTCAATGTATATTCATACTTCATGCCACCATGTATGTCAATTACTCCACCCTTTGAATCAATTTGCTCTAATTTAGTGTTGTCTATTTGAGTATAATAAATAAAATCACCCTCAAAAATATAATAATAAGCTACTCCACAAATTGTTACAAATAGGATTACACCTAATAGTATTGCTAATTTTCCTTTTATTCCCACTTTCTATCACCTCCTACTTAATTTTTATATCTATTTTTCCAGAGTAATTATCTCCATCAACAATTAAATAATTACTTCCGTCTTTAATATTGAAATCAAATTCATAAGTTCCATCATCCGTTGCCAATATTTCTTCCTTTTCTTTTAATTTCATAATTACATTTACATTACCTGAAGAATCTTCTATATTTAGTTTTATATGTATATTCTCATTATCTCTTTCAATTGTTGTTCCACCAAACAATACCTCTTCACCTTTAAATTTTTCGTAAGTAACTTTGTATGCTCCAACATAATGATCTTCGCCAAATTCTCGTTTGCCTTTTAATTTATGATTGCTCGTTAAGACCATATCCCCAACTGTTTCATTTGTTTTTTGATAGAAATTTAACATTCCATCTTTATCACATCCAGAGCATAGAACTAGACAAAAAACTACTATTAAAATTCCTATTTTTTTCATTTAAACATCTCCTAATTTTCGTTACCATTATTTTCTTTTCTTATCGTGCTAATGTATTTCACATGAAAGAAGTTATCGTAATAAATTTTTTTATCTTTAATCAAAGCAAATATATTTAATAAGTAAAATATTAAGATTCCACAAAGAGAAAGTGTAAAAAGTAAAAGATTAATATTAGCACCTAAATTTAATTTAGCTACTATAAACAAATCTATAGTAAAAATCATATAAACACTTCCAAGATAATAAAAAGCTAAGAAAATACTTCGTAATACCATACTAATTAATCTGTGTTTTTGAAATCCTAACCTTACATTTAAAAATCTACTTCCTATTGTTTGTCCGTTCTTGAAATATGGATAAATAATAAAATATAGAGCAAATGAGATAAGTGATAAATATTTAATGTTTACAATAATTCTTAAAATCATGGTGAATATAGCAAATAAGAAACAATCTAAAATAAATATTGTTGTTCTTCTTAGACCTGACACTACTACCCCTGCTTCTATTGAATGCTCATCAATTTCTTCTCTTGAAGGTAAAAAGGCATTTATAGTTCCCATGAGTGCATATCCAATCGTTCCACCCAAAGTATTTATAATAAGATCATCTACATCAAATACCCTATAAGGATAAGGATATATAAAGTACAAACCAGATGCCTGCGTTACTTCAAAAAATAAACTTAACAAAAGGCTCAGAACAATTGTTTTCTTTAAATTACATTTGAAGTAATATCTCATATACATTCCAAAGGGAATAGTCATAAATAGATTAAATATTACTGTATAAAAGCATGGTTCAGTGAGTGCCTTTAAGTATGTATTTGGATTCCCTATTTCAAAAGATGTTTCTCTTATAATATCCTTAATAAATTCAAATGGAATTAACCTAACCATATTAGCCTTTTCGACTACTTCGCTTTTATTTGGAAGTGGCAAAATCACTAAAAAATAGATTGTTATCATATAGAGTATAAAGGAATATATGATTAAAGTTCTAAATGGATTTATTGATCCGTATTTGTGATAATTATGTAAGATATAGGGAACAGTAAAAAAGAAAGAGATAATAGGAAATATGATAATTGCCGTTTTAATTGAAGTTAAATAATTCATATTCATTTAAAGGATTAGTATTCACTAATCCTTGTTCTTTCGTACAATTGCAATAATAATAAAAATTATCAATAATATAGCAAAAGGAACTAAAATCGGTAACCAAGTATCTTGTACACTTTGCCAAACATTATTCCAATTATATGCTAAGAACATTTTAATTTTTCTCCTTTATTATGTTTTTACTGCAATAATATGTAATTAAGAAATATCCTCCATAAATGATGACTAAGAATATACCTGTCATGATAATAGAAGGTAATAATTCATCTGTACCAAATACTTCTAATATTTTTACAGCAAACATTATTCCAAATATTGAATGAATAATTGCAAGCAATAAAGGAAGCAAAAAGAATATTCCTATTTGTCTAAAGAGTGCTTTTTTAATCAATTTTTCATCCGTTCCAATTTTTCTAAGCATTCTAAATCTTTCTTTATTATCACTACTTTCTGATAATTCTTTTAATCCAAGTATCGCTGCACTACTAATTAAAAATATTACTCCTAAATATAAACCAATAAATGTTACCATGACGGTTAAACTATTTGTTGATTCTTTTATAGATAACTTTGTTGTCCCATCAGGAAGTAAATATTTATCTTTTAGTGGATTTTTAGTAATTTTGTTTAGATTTTCTTCTATATCTAGAATTTCTTTTTTATCTGTAGTATTGTAATTTCCTATTAACATATCACCATAAAGATAATTTTCATCTACAACCCTGTCTGAAACAACAATAACTCCTCCATTAATTCTTTGACTAGACATTTCGACAAAACCATCCTGGCATTCATCATACTTTGGTTTTAATGTATATCCAAATAAATTGATGGTTTCTTTATTTTTTAATGCAATATTTCTAGTATTAACCATTGATTTAAAATCAGCTATAACTATATATTCATTATCATCTAAGAAGTAAGTATCTATTCCATAAAGTTTTGCAATTTTATTATAATCGCTTATAGTTATTATATCTTCCATAGTGTCATATTTTAGAAAAGGGAATTCTGTTCTAACACTTTCTAATTTTGAACCTAGTGTATGATTTAAAGTTAAATCAGGTGTTCTATAAATTTTCACTTGTATGAATTCTTTTAAGTACTTAGTTATATCAAAGTCAAAAACTTTCAATTTTTCTACTGCATCAATATGAGAATTTGCCATTTGTTCTTCAGTATATCCATAAGATAAGTTCATGTCATGCCACTGTGTAGCATCCATATTTCGTTTATTCGTAAGTTGTATATCAGCAGGAGCAAATTTCTTAATTCCTTCATTCATAGAATTTTTCATTGTAAGACAAGAAGATAATAAACAAATTGTTACAAATAGCATTAAACAAATAATTGTTGTTGAAAAAACAGTAGTATTAATTTTACTTGAAAATTGTCTCAAAGTAAAACTGTTTAATCCTTTGTAATAGAAGCTCTTCATAGATCTTACAATTCTTAGAACAAGTCCAGATAAAGACCAGAAAAGAAAGAATGTACCTATACTACCCATTGCGATTGGAACTAAAATATCCTTTACATTGTCCATATCTGCAAATCCAGCTGTTACCATGTAATAAGCATAACCTAAAATGCACACAGATATAATAAATATAATAATACAAATAAATGGATTTTTAAGTTTCAATGTTTCAGCCTTTTTATTCCCATGAAGTAAGTCTATGAGTTTGCATTTACTTACACTTATAGTATTAAATATCATTACGAATAGATACATAACACTAAAATAAGCAATCGTTCTTATACAAGCAGAACTTGAAAAAACAAATGTATATTTCGTTAAATTTGCTTCAAACATATTAACTACGATAACGCTCATGAGTTGTGATAGAAGTGTACCAAGTCCAAGACCTACTACAAGTGATAGAATACCAATTATCAATGTTTCAAAGAATAATATCATCGAAATTTTTCTCTTACTCATCCCAAGAGTTAAATAGATTCCAAACTCTTTATTTCTTCTTTTCATTAAAAATCTTGAAGCATATATGATTAAGAAACCTAATATAAATGATACAAATACACTAACGGCACTCATCATCGTCATCATAAGTTTAATAAGTTCTCTTGTAGATGATGAAACCTCCATCATTGCTGTTTGTGTATCTAGGGCATTAAATACATAAAATATTGATATACCAAGAATTAAAGTAAAAAAATAGATGGTATAATCTTTTATACTTTTCTTGATATTTTTTAAAGATAGTTTACAGAGCATCTGAGAGATCTCCACCTAAAAGTGTTACAACATCAATAATTTTGTCAAAAAATTCTTTTCTTGTATCACTACCTCGATGAATTTCTTTAAAAATCTTACCATCTTTGATAAATATAACACGCCTAGAATAAGAAGCTGTAAAAGCATCATGAGTTACCATTAAAATAGTAGCTCCAAGTTCATCTAAATAGTTAAACTTTTCTAATAACATTTTAGCTGACTTTGAATCCAAAGCACCAGTAGGCTCATCAGCTAGTACTAACTTTGGATTAGTAATAATTGCACGAGCAGAAGCTACTCTTTGTTTTTGACCTCCACTCATTTGATATGGATATTTAGATAAGACAGATTTAATATCAAGTTCTTCTGCAACCTTCTTAATTCGAGCATCAATTTCTCTTGCACTAACATTTTGGATTGACAAAGCAAGAGCAATATTTTCATAAGCAGTTAAAGTATCTAATAAATTAAAATCTTGAAAAATAAATCCTAATTCTTCTCTTCTAAACTTATTAAGGTCATTCCCTTTTAATTTTGTAATATCTTTCCCTGCAACATAAATATGTCCACTTGTTACATGATCTATTGTTGAAACTACATTTAAGAGTGTTGTTTTGCCACTTCCACTCGAACCCATAATTGCAACAAATTCACCTTTTTCTACTTCAAGTGATAAATCATCAATCGCTTTCGTAAGAGATGAACGACTACCATAATATTTTTCAATGTGATCTACTTTTAAAATACTTTCCATAAAATTTTTCTCCTTTCATGTACAATAATAAATTAAAAATACTTTTTTGTCGTTCGTTTAATATTACAAAACATTACAATTTCGTAATGTTACTTAGCTATCTCATAAAAATCGTTTTTAGCGAATGTGATATAAACTTTCGTATATTTATTAACGATAGACTCAAGCGATATTTTATGTCCTAATTTATTACACATATTTTTAGCGATATATAATCCCATACCTGTGGATTTACTTCTTACTCGCCCATTTTCTCCTGTAAATGATTTTTCAAAAACTTGCTTTATATCTGATTCTTTTATACCTATACCATTATCTTCTATAGTAAGCACTACTTTCGTTTTATCTTCATTGACCGATATTTTTATATAAGAATTTTTTATATTTCTTTTATATTTAATGGCATTGTTTATTATTTGTCCTAATACAAATTCTAACCATTTTGAATCACTTAACACAAATGTGTTTATTTTATCTACTATAAATTCAATATGATTTTCTAATAGGTCGTCCATATTTTTTAGTCCGATATTTTTAATGATACTTCCTAAATCAACTTTTTTTATCAAATAATCTTTTTCGGCATTTTCACTTCTAACATAATATAATACTTGATCTACATAATCTTCTAATCTTTTTATTTGTGATTTTATTTTAGGATTAATTTCAGTTTGATGATTATTAATAGTTAATACAAGAGAAGCAAGAGGTATTTTAACTTCATGTATCCACATTTCTACATATTCTTTAAAAGATCTTCTACTATTGTTTATTTTATTTACATTTTCTAAGTAAGATTTATTAATTTCATATAGAGCTTGATACAAAATTTTTCCTTCATAGAATTCTGGAAAATCTAAAGTTTCTAAAACTAAATAAGATTTGTCTAACTCTTCGATATTAGATAAAAAATCACTATAAAATCTTTTCTTTCTAAAGTAATCTATTGATAGAATAAAGAAATTACATATTAAAAAAATAATTATTCCTATAAAAATTATGTCTGTTTTTATTCTAAATGCTTTAAATATTAAATAAATAATACCAACAGATAAAAATGTTAGAATAATAGCATAAAATTTATCTTTTAAATATTCTTTAAATTTCATGATAAAATATACCCCATTCCTTTGCGTGTATCTATTGCATCTTCATAACCAATTTCTTTTAATTTTGCTCTTAATCTACTAACATTAACAGTTAAGGCATTATCATTAATAAATTCTTCATTATTCCATAATGTAGTCATTAGTTCATCACGAGTAACAATTTTATTTTGATGGTTAACTAAATAACTAAATATTATCATTTCGTTTTTGGTTAATATTATCTCTAAATTATCTTTTTTTATTATTCCTTTTGAAATATTTATTGTTAGATCTTTAAATATAAGAGTGTCAGTTCCATTATTTAATCTTTTTAAAACTGCCCCTATTCTTAATAATAAAATATTTGGATTATATGGTTTAGTTATATAATCGTCTGCTCCATAAGTAATAGATAAGGCTTCATCTATATCAGAATTTCTACTTGTTACCATAATGACTGGAATATTAGATGTTTCCCGCAAGTTTTTTAATAGCATTTCTCCATTCATGTATGGTATATTTATATCTAACAAAATTAAATCAGGTTTTAGTTCTTTGATTTCTCTTAAAGCATTTTTAAAATCCTTTAAAATAACTCCTTCATAATTATTATTATTTAACAAATTTTTAAGTTCATTAGAAATCAATTCATCATCTTCAATTATAAGAATTTTTTGCATAAAATCACCACATTTTTTCACTATATATTATACCATGAAAAAACCACCATTAATATTACAGTTTTGAAATATAAAAGCAGATCAATATGAACTGCTTTATTTGTAATTTGTGATTATAACAAAAAAAGAGCAAATCCTAAATAGAATCAGCTCGTTAAATTGTAATTTGTTTAATTCACAAATGGCTCAATATATTCTTGAATAAAATCAACTCTATCAAATATAGTTGGTTTAAAATATGATGCTACTGCTATCACAATATTATTTTCTGGGTTAATATAAATAACATTACCACTATTTCCTATGGCAGAATAGATATTCTTTTTAGAATCAATTCCCCACCATAAATAACCATATTGCATTCCTCTAAAGTTATTACTATCAACTTCCCTAAATGTAGTCATTTCTTTTATCCATTTTGAAGAGATTATTTGTTTACCATTATAATTACCATTATTTAAACATAGCAATCCTATTTTAGCCATATCTTCTGCTGACATACATAATCCATATCCTGAAGTTCCTAATCCATCTGTATCACAAAACCATATATTTTCTTTTGGTGTTTTTCCAGTTGTAAATGCTTTATGTTCTTCTGCTGTTTCTGCTAAATAGTTAATATGTTTCCTAATTCCTAATCGCTCAAATAAATACTTATTTGCATAATCAACTGTTTTCATATTTGTTGCTTTATATAGTATTCCAGATAATATATGAAGGCATACTGTTTGATAATTAAATTCATCTGTTAACCCTTTTTTTCCTCCTAAAAAATCAAGAGAAGAATATGTCCAATTATCACTTGAGCATACTTTAGACCAAGGATCGCCTTTACATTTATAAGGTGTTCTCATAGTTAATAAATGTTTTATAGTAACATCATATATTGTTTTTTCTCCTCTTTTATAGTCAGGAAAATAGTCTAAAACTTTATCATTAACGCTTTTTATTTGTCCTTTATCTATTGCAAGACCTATAAGTAGAGCCATAATACTTTTTGTGGCAGACATTATATGAACACAATCGTCTTCTTTATAACTATTCCAACAATCAGAATATACTTTTTCATTATTTTTATATGCAACAACCTGACATATATTAGGTTGTTTTTCTTCTATAAAATTATGCAATTCTGCTTTATTCATAAATCACTGCTCCTCTACAAATTATAAATTACCTCTTTAATATCTTATTTAATACTTTGATATGATCTTGTGGATTCAATAATGCATCTTCACAATGTCCTTTCCCTTTCAAACATATCGTTTCAGCATTTGAATAATTTTTTGCTATAAACTTTGCTACTTTTCTAAATAAAATTTCATTTATTTTACCACCATATAAATAAAAAATTTCTGTTTCTGGTATATTTATATCACTTGGTAATTTATGCTTTCCAATTTCTCTAATATAGTTAGTAATAGTAGTATCAGATATATGATCCAATAGTTCCATAAAAATATCTAATTTATCTTCTGTAACCATTGAATTAACTGCTCCTCTTACAGTTTTTTTATCTCTTGCTTGTGCTTTACGGGTAATTGTTAAATATTGTTTTGTTAATATCTTTATCATAAAATTCTCAAAGCCTAAAAGTGGAGAACTTTCCATTATCAATTTATCAATTTTGATATTCTCATTTTGCCATAATATGCTAGCAAAAACTCCACCCATACTCATACCATAAACTGCAAAAACTTGTTTTCCATATTTTGAAATATAATAATCTTCTAATTCTTTAACACACTTCTCAAACGATTCAAAGTCTGTATTCTCATTGATATTGTGTCCCGTTAGAATAGGAACGATTACACTATAATCCTTTTTATAATATTCTACATAGTCATCCCATATTTGATATGGGCTTTCAAATCCATGTATTAAGATAATTTTATCTTGTTTTGGATTTCCATACTCTAATACTTCCACAATATCACGTATAATCAATCTTAATAGAAATATTAATCTATTTGATTGATCCCTTTC
>CANSPQ010000027.1 GCA_947648915.1 uncultured Caryophanales bacterium
TTCTTTGTTTTTAATGATTTTCTTCTATATCTCCACACTTTGGAAACACTATCTTGATTTTAGCGCTTTTTGACAAAAACTTGATATCATGTTATAATTTGTATCGTCACAAAATAAAGTAAGGTGGTATCAATGAAAATTAATTCAGTAGATTTAACGATTAGTGCAGTTAGGCGTAGTCAATATCCAACCGACAATAAACCAGAATTCTTACTTGTAGGGCGTTCCAACGTTGGAAAAAGTAGTTTTATCAATACATTGATTAACCGTAAAAACTATGCAAGAACTTCAGCTAATCCAGGTAAAACCCAAACGATTAACTTTTATTTGGTAAACGAAATGTTTTATTTAGTAGATGCACCAGGATATGGTTTTGCTAATTTAAGCAAAAATAAAAAGAAAAAATTTGGGTTAATGATGGAAGATTATCTTACAAGTAGGGAAAATTTAAAACAAGTATTTATGCTAATTGATTTTCGACATAAACCAAGTAGTGATGATATACTTATGTATAATTTCTTAAAGCATTATAAAATTCCAGTGACGATTGTTGCTACCAAAGCAGATAAAATTGGCATTACGAAACAACAATCACAACGTAGTATGTTACTCAGTGAACTGGATTTAGTTGTCGGGGATGACTTTATTGTGTTTTCTAATGTAACGAAAGCGGGAAAAAATGAAGTACAAGAAAAAATAGAAAGAATCATTTGATTGTAGTTGCAAAAGACCTAAGATCACATACAATAAGTTAGGTGATTTCATGAAACTTGTCTTTTATGATGAATCAAATTTGATTCTTTTTTTAAACAATCAATCTATTTCAAAAATAGATTTTAAAGATAGAGAAACATTAGAAGAATATTTTAGAAATTTATTTTTAAAATTGAAAGATGTTTATCAAATTATCATACGGGGATATTACCGCATTGATATTTATCTGGACACTTATTATGGAGCAATTATAGAGATTGTACAAGAAGAATTAGAGTATTTTGAATATGATGACAATCAAGTGGATATGCATATTTGTATTCATCAAACACCTATTTTATATGAATTAGAAGAGTATATACCTTTAGATCAAAATATATATGATATGATATGGTATCATAATAAGTGGTACGTGAAATTAAAACAAAATATAAGTGATTTATCTTTTGGAAGACTATTAGAATATGCAAAAATTCATTATCAAGAAAGTGAACATATATTAAAAACAGGAATGCATTTATAAAAGATATTCAGTATCTTTTTATTTTGTGTTATGCTATAATAAGGAACATGAGGTGGCTGTTATGAAAAAACCAGTTGTTGCTTTGGTAGGAAGACCAAATGTTGGAAAGTCTACAATATTCAATCGACTTGTAGGTAAAAAAATATCCATTATAGAAGATACGCCTGGTGTAACAAGGGATCGTGTGTATGGAAATGTAAATTATCAAAACTATCAATTTCATTTGATTGATACCGGTGGAATTGATGGAGCAGATGATGGATTCAATTCAGAGATTAAATTACAGGCAGAACTTGCAATTGACGAAGCAGATGTTATTGTTTTTGTTGTGGATGCAAAAGAGGGCATTACTACCAATGACCTTCTTGTAAAAGATATGCTTTTAAAAACCAATAAGAAAGTTATTATTGCAATCAACAAAGTAGATAGTAAGCAGTCCCAAGACCATTTATACGATTTTTATGAATTAGGATTTGAACATTATATCAATGTCAGTGGAGAACAAAACATAGGAATAGAAGATTTAATGGATATGATTACTGAAGATTTTCAAGATTATGAAGAAGAATCTTACGAGGAAGGAACCATCAAATTTTCTATTATTGGACGTCCAAATGTTGGAAAAAGTAGTTTAGTCAATGCCATTTTAAATGAAGAAAGATCTATTGTGAGTAATATTGCTGGCACTACAAGAGATTCTGTAGATACTCCTTTTACTTACTATGATCAATCTTTTGTAGTAATTGATACAGCAGGTATGCGAAAAAAAGGAAAGGTATATGAAAAAATAGAAAAATATAGTTTACTCAGAGCAATGAAAGCAATTGATCGTTCTGATGTTTGTTTATTAGTAATCAATGCAGAAGAAGGTATTATTGAACATGATAAACATATAGCAGGATATGCTTTAGATGCAGGAAAACCTATTGTCATTGTGGTGAACAAATGGGATGTAATCGATAATAAGGATGAACAAATGAAACAATTTACCAAACAAATACGTGCAGATTTCCAATTTTTATCCTATGCACCAATTGTTTTTCTATCGGCGTTAACGAAAAAAAGAATTCATACTTTGATTCCACAAGTAATTAAAGTATATGAAAATAGTAAAAAAGAAATCAAAACGAGTCTTTTAAATGATGTAATTATGGATGCTTATAATTTAAATTTGCCTCCATCTTATAAGGGAAAGAGACTTAAAATTTATTTTTCTACACAAGTAGGTACTTGTCCTCCAACAATTCAAATACAAGTGAACAGTAAGGGATTAATTCATTTTTCATATGAACGTTACTTGGAAAATAAATTAAGGGAATCCTTTGATTTTGAGGGAACGCCTATTGTTTTGCAGTTTAAAAATAAGGGAGAACAATAATTTGACAGAAGTAAACTTTTATACTATAATAAATACCATTGTATAGGGGAATATATATGGAAATAGCAAAAGTGTGTGCAATCCAAAACTATCTTGGAAAATATGAAGGAAAAAATCTATTTTCTTGGAACCAAATTACAGTTCCAAAATGTAAAGAAGAATATATTGAAAGAATGAATGGCAAAATTGAAGAGATTTTTAAATTAACAGGAATAGAAAGAATGCAGGCAATTGATGTATTCATTATGATGGAACATAATAATGGAATTAATCAACATTTTTCATTTTTAATAGACTATGCATCAAAAGAAGTTCAGGAATTTATTCGCCAAGCAAATAGTGATACGGAATCGATTCAAAAAGTAAAATAAAAAGACAGCGATGTCTTTTTATAGTACAATTGCAAATAAATTTCCAGATCCTTTGTTGACCAATTTGGATAATGTGTTTTGTAACTTAAATCTTACATTTTCAGGTAATAAAGACAATTTTGCCTGAATTCCTTCTTTGACAATCACATCTAGACTTCTACCAAAAATCTCACTTTTCCAAATATTTTCAGGCTCTGTATCAGAATCTTTCATCAAATAATCAATGAGTTCTTTACTTTGTAATTCAGAACCAATAATTGGTTCAAAGGTAGATTCTACATCCACACGAATCATGTGAATCGAAGGAGCAACTGCTTTTAATTTAATACCATATCGACTTCCTTGTTTGATAATTTCAGGGGTTTCCAATTTCATATCCAATAAACTAGGAGAGGCAACGCCATATCCGGTTTGTTTCACC
The DNA here is from genome assembly GCA_947648915.1 of uncultured Caryophanales bacterium. Lineage (GTDB taxonomy): Bacteria > Bacillota_I > Bacilli_A > RF39 > UBA660 > UBA5026. The sequence goes on from CANSPQ010000027.1 coordinate 3,408, forward strand.
ATTTTTAAGGCAGATTTAATTTGATCATATTCTTGTTTTGCCTCATGATAATCTTGGAATAGTTTTAAAAGTTCGGCACGATTTCCTACATCAATGCCAATGATTTCTTTTAATACTTGATTATAAAGTTCTTTTGGTGCTTGTAATGTAACAGTAACAACACCAGTAGAAGTATTGACATCAGATAAATAGGCATTACTAATATATTCACAATTGGTAAAATGATTTGTAATCGTTTCAATATCTCTTAATTTATCAATTTCGGTTACACTTTCACGAATTTTTTCCATGTAGATTTTTTTAAGCCAATTGGTTGGAGAAAGGCAAGCAATCCATTCTGGCATGCTGACATTGACTTCTAATACTGGAAATTCGTATAAAGCTTCTCTTAAAATTGTATAAATATCTCGTTCTGTCATATTTTCAACACTAATTGGTAATACAGGAACTTGATAAGATTCTTGTAGTTTTTCAGCAAGTCTTTCTGTTTCTGGTAACATTGGATGACTAGAATTTAATACCACAATAAATGGTTTTCCAATTTCTTTTAATTCACTTACGACACGTTCTTCTGCTTCCACATAGTTGTTTCGTGTAATTTCTCCAAATGACCCATCTGTTGTGATCACAATTCCAATGGAAGAATGGTCTCGGATGACCTTTTCAGTCCCAATTTCAGCTGCTTCTACAAAAGGAATTTCATCATCATACCAAGGACACTTGACCATACGTGGACCATTTTCGTCTTCATAGCCCTTTACCCCAGGTATCACATAACCTACACAATCGACAAGACGGATACTAGAAGTGAATTCATCAATTTGGATTTTCGCTGCATTGCTTGGTACAAATTTAGGCTCCGTTGTCATAATGGTTTTTCCCTGTGCACTCTGTGGAATTTCATCCAGTGCACGTTTTCTTTCATATTCATCTTCAATATTAGGAACAACTAGGTTTTCGATTACTTTTTTAATAAAGGTTGATTTTCCGGTTCTAACTGCACCAACAACACCTAAGTAAACATCTCCACCAGTTCGTTCTGTAATACTTTTGATGATATCTATTTTTTCCATATAATCCCTACTTTCCATAATTCATTAAAACATATGTGTTTCTATAAGGGAATATGCATAAATTCTCCACAAAAAAACTGAAACTTCAGTTTTATATAAATTTGTCTAGATCCTTTGGTACTTGATCATTGACAACCGCACTTATAATCTTGTCTTCCTTTTCTTTGGATACTTCTTTTCCTGTCATTTCTCCCAATTCATGAATAATTTCTCTGAGTGTGGCTTCATTTTTTAAATCGTTTTGTTGTAATTTACTCGCGAGTTCTAAAATTTTATCCTTTCCAACATTGGTCTTTTTTTCTACTTTATTAAAAAAACTATCCGAAAAATTGAACATCGTAATCCCTCCTAAAATAATATATGATTACACTTAAGAAGGGTTATTGTTTTTATAAATAAAACGAATCAATTTCTAAATCTTCTTGGGTTTCATGAAAATCATTTCTGCTTATTTTTTGTAAAGTATCTACAAATTGATTTGGACTAATTTGCTTTAATAAATCACTCAATGCGATGACACCCACTACCTTTTTTTCATTTGTAACCAAAATCCGTTTTACTTGGGTATCTGCCATTAAATCTAGTAAATCTTCTATAGAAGCAGTTTGCTCAATAGAAATCACATGATGCGTAATATAGTTTTCAATAGGTGAAGCAGCATCGACTTGATTCGCAACTGCACCAATTACTAAATCGCGGTCTGTAATCACACCTACAATTTGATTTTCCTTTGCGATAGGTAAAAAACCAATATCATGTTGCCTCATAATATTTGCGATTGTTTGAATGGAATCTTCTAATTTTCCAACAATCACAGGTCTACTCATTATACGTTCCATAAAATCACCATTTATAGTATGAAATAAGTTGTCTCATTTATACATAAAATGTATTAGGTGATAATCTTGAGAAAAAGAATACATTTGAGAAAAAAATATTTAATTTTTCAAAACAAAAACACCAAATGGAATCTGCTAATAGGAGTGATTGTACTTTTTTTACTTGCAATATTTTTTACATTTCGTTTTATCAATCGGAAAGTGACACCTATTTTAATGGAATATGCAGAATTACAAGTAGGGCGCATGGCAACGCAAGTGATTCGCCAAGCTGTTGCGACAGAAGTTACAGATAAAATATCTGTAGATGATTTATTTTTAATCACAAGAGATAGTAATGGTGATATTAAAACAATCGACTTAAATCCCATCAATGTGAATCGAATGACAGGATTGGTAACGGAAAAAGTAAGCGAATATTTAACCAAAGTAGAAATAGGAGAAATTGATAACTTAAATTTATCCGCAGAACTATTTGATAGTAAAAAGGTGAAAAAAGGAATTATTTTTGAAATTCCATCGGGAATTGTATTTAAGAATCCTATTTTAACCAACATTGGTCCTAAAATTCCAGTCAAATTAAATTTGGTTGGAGATATCGCAACAGATGTCAAAACAAAGATTACCAATTATGGAATTAATAATGCACTAATTGAAGTTTTAGTGTATGTAGAAGTAACAGAACAAGTGATATTACCTTTCGCATCCAAAAGAGTAACAGTCGAAATGAATGTTCCAATCGCACTCAAATTAATTCAAGGAACGGTACCAAATTATTATTTTAATGGAAATGCATCAGATACCAATTTATCTATTCCTATTTCATGATATAATGTTCTTACGGACGTGGTCATATGAAAATATATGTTTATTTAGATGAAAGTGGATCAATACACAGAAATAGCAAGACGGCGTATTTTGCGGTAGGTGGGTATTTCACACTACAAGAGAAAAACAAGATAACTTCTCTGTATAAAAGAATCAATAAAGAAATCAAAGATGAAAGAAAATTAGAATTGTCAAAAGAAATCAAATCTTATGATATGAAAGATTATGAAAAAGTCAGAGTTTTTAAACAGGTACAGGCAATTGAATCCTTTTGTGGATGTGTGAAAATATTTGAAAAGGCGAGTATGAAAAAAGAAATTATCGAATCTAATATCTTTTTCAATTACGCCGTGAAGTTGTTATTTTTAGATTGTATTATCCCATTGCTGGATCAGGATGAATCGAATGGCTCTACTGAATTCATTGTCAGTATTGATAATCGCAATATTCGAATAGGGGATTTAAACAATTTAGAAACTTATTTAAAAACTGAATTTTGTTTAGAAAATTTTGATTTTAAAATTACCTATTATGATTCTGCAACCAATTATGGAATTCAGCTAGCAGATTTAATTGTCAATACATTTTATAATTATTACAAGGATCAGAAGATTGTCGAAAAGGTAATTCCAAGTATTGAATTTGAAAAATTTCGAATTAGTTTATTTCCAGGGTATAAAATGGAGGGTAGAGTCCAAAAAATTGCATATCATAAAATAGAGAGTATTTGACAATGCATATTTTATGTGTTAATATATTCTCACAAGACCTGAGGTAAGTAGCTAAAAGCTAAGCGTATGTGAAGTACGCTGCTCCTTAGGCATTTTTTTGTACAATCATTTATGATATAATGATAATAGGGTGGTAAAGTATGAAATCGGTAACACTAAATAATATTCAATATGAAATTTTAGAAGATTACAAAAATGGTTATGATAAAGAAGCAATAGAGGAAAAATTAACAGAATATTTTGAACCGTTTGATTATATTTTAGGAGACTGGGCTTACGGAAAACTAAGATTGAAAGGATTTTGTGAAAAAACAAATGCAATCTATAGAGAACTCAATGATATTCAAAATAAAGATACGTACTTAAAAAATGAATGTGCATATGAATGCAAGTACTTTGTCCTCAAAAAGAAAGTATGATAAAAACGTAGTGCAATCTACGTTTTATATACGACCAATTTTTACTAAGTGCTCAAAAAAGGGAATATTGCCTTCTCGAAAATTATTTTCTTGAATCAGTTTTTCAATTTCAGAAACAGTCATCCATTTCACAAATTCCACTTCTTCTTTTTGCAGTGTAAGCTTATCGATATCAATGTCCATTTGTAGAAAGTAGTCATCTTGTAATGCACACGGGTATTTAATTGGACCCTCGGTACGAATGTATTCTAATTTTTCTTTTTCAATATCAATACCAAGTTCTTCTAAAATTTCATTGTGCATTGTATCTAAACTGGATACACCAAAGGGAACATGTCCTCCAGTGGTTGCCCATTTACTTCCTTTTTCTTTTGATGTTTTTTGAATTAGAATTTCGCCTTTACTGTTTTGAATATAGATAATAACTGTTTTGAAATATTTTCCATTTGGTAAATTCATTTTTTCATTTCTTGCAACACTTTCATTGAAAGCATTCCCCTCTTTATCAAACACCTGTAAGTATTCCATAAAATCACCTATCATTATTATAACATATTATATTGCAGATAAAACAGTTATTCTATATAATGATAATAGAATAGGATGTGTCATATGAAGAAAATAATTGGTTTTGTTGGTTTACTGTTATTGCTTATTTTATCTTATTTTTTATATAACTATTTCAGAATAAAATATGCCAAAATAGAAGTAACTTTAGTGGAAAATCTTACATTAGAATTTAGTGAAAAGAAACATGTATCGGATTATATTACAAGTATCAATGGTAAAATTATAGATGATTATATAATCGATTCTACAGAACTAGGAAAGAAAGAGGTTGCATTTACATTCATCAATGATGATCATATCAAAGTAAAATACTCCTATACCATAGAAGTCGTGGATACAGTAGAACCATTAATATGGTTAGGAAGTAGTTATTCCGTTCCTGTTGGAAGTGATATCCATTTGACAGATAAAATTTTATGTGGTGATAATTATGATAGTCGTCCCAATTGTTATATTGAAGGCAATTATGATTTGAACACAGTTGGAACTTATCCACTTGTTTTTAAAGCAATTGATAGTAGCGGCAATGAAGAAAGCGTTGCGTTTGACTTAAACGTATATCAACCGAGTAACACAGAAAAACCAGCAAGTCCAAAAACAACGACTGCTTATAATGATATTGTAAGCAAACATAAGAATGAAACCACCAAAATTGGTATTGATGTATCTAGCTGGCAGGGTACCATTGATTTTGAAAAAATAAAAAATGCAGGGGTAGAATTTATCATGGTAAGAGTAGGTGGTACAAGAGGTACCAATGGAGAATATTTTTTAGATAAACAATTTAAGAGAAATATGGAAGAAGCAAATAAATATGGAATTGATGTTGGAGTTTATTTTTACTCATATTCGGATTCATTAGAAGGTGCGAAAAAGGATGCCGAATGGGTAGTAGAACAAATCAGGGATTATAAAGTTACATTGCCAATTGCGTTTGATTGGGAAGAATGGGCTTATTTTAATGATTACAATATGAGTTTCTTTGGACTAACCAATATGGCTGATGTATTTTTAAGTACCATTGAAGCAGCAGGATATCAAGGTATGTTATATAGTAGTAAACTCTATTTAGAAAAAGTATGGCTAGAAACCGATTATGATACTTGGTTAGCGCATTATACAGAACAAACCAATTATGAAGGAACCTATAAAATGTGGCAACTATGTGATAATGGAAAAGTGGATGGAATAGAAGGCCCTGTTGATATCAATGTGATGTATATAGATAATTAGAACATGTGTTTTGCATTTGCAAAAAATAAAATGATTTAATTAGATGTAAAATTTGACAAGTGAATGGCGAATCGAGCACTATTTAGTGCTTTTTTATTATTAACATCATTATCAAAAGAGGAAATACAAGAACTTTTCACTATGTTAATAGTGAGGAGGTAATATGAACAAAACAGAGAATGAAAGTAATTCTATGATGTTAAAAATGGCCCAAGAAATAGCAAAGCATATAAAAAATGAAATTTCAAAAACCCAACTTGAAATTATGATAAATGCGAATTCTAAATTAGTGAATTTATATTTTAACATTGGAAAGACTTTAGAGGAAAATAGTCGTTGGGGAAATAAATTTATAGATAATATAGCTATGGAATTGAAACTGTCTTTCCCAAATTTAAAAGGATTTTCAGTTCGGAATCTAAAATATATGAAAACCTTTTACCATGAATATAAAGAAGAACATGAATTTGTGCAACTGGTTGCACAATTGCCATGGAAACATAATATAACATTAATGCAAAAAATAAAAGATAAAGAAATTCGAAAATGGTATATGAAAAGGTGTTTAGAGGAAGGATGGTCAGATAGTATATTAATATATCAAATAAATACGGATTTATATTATAGACAGGAAAAGGCAATCAAACATAATAACTTTAACGTAACCTTAAAACAAAATAGTGATCTTGCGAACAACATGATGAAAGAACCTTATGTTTTTGATTTGATAGAATTAACAGAAAATTATAAAGAAAAGGAATTGGAAAATAAAATGTTAGAGAGACTTAAAAATGTATTACTAGAATTAGGAAATGACTTTTCTTTTGTGGGAAATCAATATAAAATTACAGTAGATAATCAAGATTTTTATATAGATTTACTTTTCTACCATATTCAATTAAAATGCTATATTGCAGTTGAACTAAAAGTAGTTGAATTTAAACCGGAATTTGCGAGTAAAATGGGGTTTTATCTTACAGTATTAGATCAAGAAATAAAAGACGAAAACGATAATCCATCCATCGGAATTATATTATGCCAAAATAAGAGAGTAGATTATACCTTAAAGTATATTAATAAGCCTGTTGGTGTTAGTGAATATAAAGTCTTTGATCAATTATCTCATGAGATTCAGAATAAGTTACCAACCCAAAGTGATATCAATACCCATTTTGATATTCTAAATTGAATTAAAATATTCGAAAATAGAATATACAATAGAAAAATTTAAAATCATACAAATTTTCAGGATAATTCATGTTATCTTTTTTTGTACATTACTCCCAAAAAAAGGAATTCCATAATAGAAAAAAAGATGGTATAATGGATATGATTGGAGGCTAGCAAATGGAAATCAGTGAATTACTCAATTTGTACCAAGATTATTTAAAAAGAATTAATGAACTATGGAGGGCTCTTTGACCCAGATCAAAAGATAGAAAGAATCCAGTATCTAGAAACAACGATGCAACAGCCTAATTTTTGGGACAACAAAAAAGAAAGTGAAACGATCATCAATGAACTCAATTTAATGAAAAACCAAATGGAGCAAGTAGAAGGATTAAAAACCAAAATTACGAATAATATGGAAATTCTAAATACATTAAAGTTAGAAGAAGACGGGGAAATGCTACAACTGATGGAAGAAGAATCCAATGAGATAAAAGAAGTATTAGAACAATGTGAAATTAATCTTTTACTGAGTGGTCCTTATGACGCGCTTGGTGCCATTTTAGAACTACATTCGGGTGCAGGTGGAACAGAAGCCTGTGATTGGAACAATATGTTATTTCGTATGTATACAAGATGGTGTGAAAAAAAGAATTATAAAGTAGAAGTAATTGATGAACAACCTGGAGAAGAAGCAGGTATGAAAAGCATTACGATGTTAGTAAAAGGTATGTATGCTTATGGATATCTGAAATGTGAAAAAGGTGTACACCGTTTGGTCCGTATTTCTCCATTTGATTCTGGAGCAAGAAGACATACTTCCTTTGCTTCTTTAAACGTAACACCTCTTTTTGAAAACAACAATATCGACATCGAAATTAAAGAAAGCGATTTACGAATTGATGTTTACCGTAGTAGTGGATGTGGGGGACAAGGTGTGAATACGACCGATAGTGCTGTTCGTATTACGCATTTGCCCACAAAAATTGTCGTAACCTGTCAAAACGAACGTAGCCAAATTCAAAATAAAGAGAAGGCGATGGAAGTTTTAAAAAATAAACTCTATCAATTGGAATTGGAAAAACAAGAACGTGAACTGAAAAATATTAGTGGTGATACCATGGATATCAATTTTGGTTCACAAATACGTAGTTATGTCATGCATCCCTATTCTTTGGTAAAAGACCATAGAACCAATACCGAAACTGCACAAGTATCAAAAGTCTTAGATGGAGATATTGATTTATTCATCAATGATAATTTGAAGAAAGGAAGTAACCATGTTTAGAAGAAAAAAGCGTATTTTAGATGAAAACATTATTAAAAATATTTATAAAAAAGATCGACTATTTCGTTATGCCGAGTTTTTATTGGGGCTTCTATTGGTGGCGATTGCCTTTAATGTCTTTATTTTACCCAATAATATCGTCTATGGAGTGAGTGGACTAGGGGTAATTGCCAAACACTTGTGGAAAATAGATCCCTCTATCATCATCATGATATTTAATATTTTTCTCATGGTACTTAGCTTTGTGTTGCTGGGAAAAGAGAAAACAGCAAACTCAGTCATCGGTTCCTTACTTTATCCTGTGATGGTAAAACTTACCGAAACCATGCCAAACTATATTGAAGTTGCAGAAGCAGAACCGTTAATGTTAATTCTATTTGGGGCTGTAATAAATGGATTTGGACTTGGTTTAATATTCAAGGCAGGATTTACAACGGGTGGGTCAGACATTATCAATCAGATTGTTGCGAAGTATGGAAAAATGTCAATTGGAAAATCTATGTTTTTTACAGATGGACTGATTGTGTGTCTTTCATTGTTCGCCTTTGGATGGATTCCACTCATGTATTCTTTACTTACACTATATATTATCAGTGTTTTAACGGATAAGGTAATTTTAGGAATTTCACAATCCAAGGCTTTCTATATTATTACAGATCATGAAACGGAAATAAAAACATTTATTTTAAAACATTTAAGTCATGGAGTAACCGTTTTAGATGGACGTGGTGGATATACAGGAAATCATCAAAAAGTCATTATGTGTATCATTCCAACGAAAGAATATTTTATGGCAAAAGAAGGAATTCATCAAATTGATAAGAATGCTTTCTTTGTCGTTACAGATGCTTATGAAGTATCAGGAGGAGAATAAGGAGGTAATATATGGATATTATTCGCTTTCAACATGTAAAAAAACAATATAAAACTGGTGTAACTGCAATACATGATCTTTCTTTGAATATTGAAAAAGGTGATTTTGTATTTATTATTGGTTCAACAGGATGTGGAAAATCGACATTGGTGAAAATGATTTATCGTGCAGAAAAACCAAGTAGCGGTAAAATATTAGTTGGGGGAATTGATGTTGCGAAATTAAGAGATAGTAAAGTTTATAAAATTCGAAGGAAAATTGGTGTGGTTTTCCAAGATTTCCAATTGCTCGCAAGATCAACGGTATATGAAAATGTCGCATTTGCACTAGAAGTATTTGGACTCCCAAAATCAGAGATACATTCTAAAGTTTTAAAAGCATTGGATTTGGTCGGATTAAAACATAAAGCAAAAAATTATCCCAATCAATTATCTGGTGGGGAACAACAACGTGTTGCGATTGCCCGTGCGATTGTCAATGGACCAAAATTATTAATTTGTGATGAACCTACTGGTAATTTGGATGAAGTTACGAGCATGGGAATTATGAATGTCCTAGAAGAAATCAATAAACTAGGGACAACAATTATTATGGTGACGCACGATAATGAGATTGTAAATCGAATGAAAAAAAGAGTAATTTTACTAGATAGTGGTCGTATTTTAAAAGATTATGAGAAAGGAACTTATACACATGAAAGCATTCAGAATATTTAGTCGAAATGTAAGAGATGCACTCAAAAGTGTATTTCGAAATTTTTCTCTTTCCCTAGCCTCTATCTCTTGTATTACCATTACCTTAATTGTTGTTGCCATATCTGTTATATTGTCATTTAATGTCAATAATTTCGCAACCCTTGTCGAAAAAGATGTAACCATTGTTGCCTTTTTAAATCTAGATATTACAGCAGATCAAAGACAGGAAGTTTCTACGAAAATTAATGCATTGGATAATATAGAGTCCGTTACTTTCCAATCCAAAGTAGAAATTGCCAATGAGATGATGGAATCTTCAGAGGTATTTAAAAATATTATGTCAAATTGGTCTGAGGAAGAAAGCCCAATTCAGGATACTTATTTGGTGAAAGTAGTTGACATTGAAGCGATTGGCAAAACGGCCGAAGAAATTAAAAAAATAGAAGGTGTTTCTGTTGTCAAATATGGAGAAGGTATGGTAGAACAATTAATCTCTGTATTTGATATCGTTCGAAAGATTACAATCGGAATGGTCGTTGCTTTAATTATCGTAACTGCCTTCTTAATTACCAATACGATAAAAATTACCATTTTTTCAAGAAGACGTGAAATTGAGATTATGCGTCTTGTAGGAGCATCCAATATCAATATTAAAATACCCTTTCTATTTGAAGGACTGTTTTTAGGTATTTTAGGTTCTATTATTCCAATTGTCATTACTATTTATGGTTATGTAGCTCTCTATACTCATTTTGATGGACAAATGTTTTCGCCATTTATTAAACTAATTGAACCACAACCATTTGTATATATGGTATCAGGATTTTTACTTGTAGTGGGAATATTAGTAGGTATGTATGGAAGCTTTAGAGCCGTAAAGAAATATTTAAAAGTATAAGACAATAGGAAATATTTTAAGAGCTTTTAAAAAGAATAGGAGTGAATGTATGAAGAAAAAAGGATTTACATTAGTAGAATTATTAGCGGTAATTGTAATACTAGCAGTCATTGCACTAATCGCAACTCCAATGATAATGGATGTGATTGAAAAGTCAAGAAGAGGAGCAGCCATAGAATCGGTAAATGGAATCTTAGAAGTAGCAGAGAACTATCAAATGAATCAATCACTTGATGGAGAAGAAATTGAAACGAATATTGATCTAACCAGTGATATTTTAGTCTATAAAGGATCCAAACCAGAAAGTGGAAGACTCATTATAGGAGAAAAAGGAAGAATGAGTATTGTAGCGAAATATGGAAAGTACTGTATCGAAAAGAAATTTGAGGATAATAGTCCAAAAATAGTTGAAAGAGATCCATGCACAATGGAAGAAGAGGTAGAACCCCCAAAAGTATATGGAATCAAAAGAGCAATAGAAACAGAATCAAGTGCATGGGAGAGAACTGATGATGCAGAAGGGTTAGTAGCGAATGCACAAGTGGGAACAACTTCTGTACAAAATGATTTTGATCATATCTATCCATGGAGTGATATCAAATCCTATAATTACAATACAGATACGAAAACAATAACTGCATGGTATGGAGAAGATAACTTCAAATTTGATGGAAGCAATGGAGAAGTATTAACTTATATACCAGAGTTTTATTATAAAAGAGTACAAGAGAATGGATATGAATATATAGCAATTACCAAAGACTATCAAGAAGGATACAGTAAAAGTGAAGCATTTAGCGTAGGAAGATATACAATGTCAGGAGATACAACTAGAGTACATAGTAGGAGTGGATATACACCATTTGTTAGTCATAATATTACCGAATTTAGAGAATATGCTAGAAATCTAGGGGAAGAATTTGGACAACTAGATTATCATTATTTCATCTTACAATTACTATATTTAGTAGAATATGCGGATTATAATAGTCAGGCAAAGTTAGGGGCAGGATATACGAATGCATCACATACTGGACCAATCGCAAGTGGAGGATGTGACATATTAGGAATGCATTCAGGGAGTGTAGATGGAACAGACAATAGTTCAGTCATCTATAGAGGAATAGAAGATATATTTGGAAATATATTTCAAATTATAGATGGAATTAATGTTAAAAATTATCAAACTTATGTTTGTTACGATAAGGCACAGTATGCTTCAGATAAATATGATGGATGTTATCAACCAATTGGTTATGTAAATTCAGGTGAGAATAAAAAATACATATCCAAATTAGGATATGATTCTAACAATCAATTAGTTGCATTACCAATTGAAGCAAATGGAAGTAGTAGTACATATATTACAGATTGTTATAATTCTTCATCTGGATATTATATAACTCTTGTTGGTGGCACTTGGGTTGATGAGGATAGAGCTGGCATGTGGAATTGGGTTGTTACTGCTAATTTATTTAACCATGGAGATTTCTTCGGTGCCCGACTTCTTAAAATTAACTAGTGAATATCAGAAGTAATTAACTTATTAAATATAAATCATAATGAAAAAAATCGGATACATAGATATTCGATTTTTTCATATTTTAAAAAATTTATCATATGCTTTACTGGGTGAAAATATAATGTTGAAAGTAGGAGATTATGTTACCAGAAATTCCTATCATAATGATATGGTATTTAAAATTATTAAGATAGAAGATGATATCTATTATTTAAAAGGGTTAAATATAAGGCTATATGCGGACAGTGAATTAGAAGATTTGCAAGCGTATGACAGGGAAGAAGATGTCGAATTAGAAGAACCTTTTTTGGAAAGAATTAAGCCGACTAGTTTAGATCGCAATGATTATTTTTATCTTCCGGGCAAAATTTTACATATTGATGGGGATAATGAATACTTAAGTAGATGTTTAAAATACTATGAAGACGCGAATATATGGGCGGCAGGTGTACTCGAAAAAGAATCTAATATTTCTTGTCGAATTCACGATTTATTAGAAGAATACAATCCCAATATTGTAGTCATTACGGGACATGATGCTTATTATAGAAAACGTGGAAAAATGGATGATATCAATTCGTATAAAAATAGTGCTTATTATGTAGAAGCAATCAAAGAAGCAAGAAAATATGAAAAAAGTCATGAAAAATTAATCATTATAGCAGGCGGATGTCAATCGGATTATGAGGAACTCATTAAAGCGGGAGCTAATTTTGCTTCGAGTCCGAAACGAGTCAATATTCATGCGTTGGATCCAGCAATTATTGCTGCCAAAATGAGTTTAGCAGATGCAACAAAAGAGATTAATTTAAAAGGAATATTGGAAGATACCAAGTATGGAAAAGATGGAATGGGTGGCATTATTACAAAAGGAACTATGTACATTGGTTATCCAAGATAGGAGGAATTCATGACCATTGAAAAAGTCAAACAAGAACTTCATAATCATATTGGGGATGTTGTAACAATCAAATATAATCTGGGAAGAAATAAGTTTGAAAAATATGATGTTGTGATCAAAGAACTTTATAACCATGTTTTTTTAGTCGAAGTGAATAAAGAACATAATAATGAAATTAAATCATTTTCATATTCGGATGTTATTGCCAAAACGATTAAAATTGATTACTAGTTTCTAAAAAACATTGATTTTATGAATGGAATAGTATAAAATAAAGTTGTATGGGATATACCGAAGGGAGAGAAGTGCTTATGAAAATAACATCTGTAAATGTTCATGTAACAGAAAAAGAAGATTCAAGAATGAAAGGATTCGCATCTGTTTTAATCGAAGACTGTTTTGCAATCCATGACATTCGTATTATTCAAGGAGATAATGGATTATTTATCGCAATGCCAAGCCGTAAAACAGCAACTGGCGGATATCGTGATATCGCACATCCTATTACACCAGAATGTAGACAATTATTTGAAGATGCTGTATTAGAAGCATATAAAAAAGAAATTGGAGAATAAGACTGAACTTTCAGTCTTTTTTTGTAATATTTCAAATTGAACTACATATCCTTTAGTAGGAGGAAACAATATGGACAAGGATATCATGAGTTCATCGAATCACAGTATTACTATTAATGAACGAAAAAACATAATAATTACTGGAGTAAAAAAGATTGAAAGTTTTGACGACGAAGAATTTTTATTAGAAACGAATATGGGCTTTATTATCATCAAAGGGGCAGAATTAGAAATCATCAAATTAGATACCTATCAGGGAAATGTTTCCATAAAGGGAAGAGTAAATAGTTTAAGTTATATGGAAGGCACTGGAAAAAAAGAAAAAGAAGACAGTATGTTTAGTAAATTGTTTAAATAATGTCATTACAAATTCAAATTCAGACATTACTGTTTTCCTTTTTCTTTGGTATATGCTTTTCTGCCTGTTTGACATTTAGCTATAAACTTATTTACCATGAAAAAAAAAGATACCAAATTACTTCTACTTTTTTACTCATTCTCGGAAGTATTTTACTTTATTTCATTGGTATTCGTAAAGTAAATGAGGGGATTTTTCATCCTTATTCCGCACTTGTTATTATCGTTGGATTTTGTTTGGAACATTTTTTACATATCTTTTTGTGTAAGAAGATTGCGTTTCTAAAGAAAAAATGATATACTCATCATGAGAATAGGTGATGTAAATGGTAAAAAAACGAGTTACAAAAGCATCCCGAAGAAGATTGCTTTTTTTTGGAACAATTTCAATTGGAATTATTGTTTACTTTATTTTTAGCTTAGCCTACTATACGACAAATATCTACCATTTACAGAAAGAAGAAAAAAAGCTAAATCAAAATTTGACTGCTTTGAAAGCAGATGAAAAAAATCTAAAAACAGAAATTGAAAAGTTAAAGGATCCCGAATATTTAGCTAGATATGCAAGGGAGAATTATCTTTATTCCAAGAATGGAGAAATTGTAATTCAACTGCAAAAGGAAAATAAGAAAATTACACCAGTTCCTCAAGAAACCAACCATGCATATGCCTTCTTTGGTGGTGGTGTTATTTTACTATTCATTGTTGGATATGTTGTTCGTAAAAGTAAAGCAAAATAAAAGAGTCAAGCAGACTCTTTTTATAGTTTAAAATCTTGAATAATGTCATCATTCATATCTTTTCCATCAAAATAAGGTTTTAATTTATAACCTGCTAATTTCGCAACTACATTAGATGGAAAAGAACGAACCAATTTATTATAATCTGTAATAATATCATTATAATATTTTCTAGCTGCAACAATTTCTGATTCCGATTCAAATAATCCAAGTTCAATCTTCAAAAATGACTCATTGTTTTTTAAATCTTCATATTTTTCTTTATATTGATGAAATTCGTTAATTGCTTCATATAATTCTCTATCCAATTCAAAATTAGATAATTTTTTAGAACGTAAAGCAATAATGGTTTCTAATACCTCTTCTTTTTTATTGCCACTTACTGTTTTAATAATGCCAATCGATTTATTCAGTAAATCAAACCGTTTTCTAAGTGTTGTATCAATAAATGCTTCAGCTTCATTCATACGGATGATATGCGTTTGATAACGATTGTAAACACTAACATACCAAATTAACAACATACAGATTACAATAAAAATGATGAGACCATATATAATTAAGTTCATTATGATCACCTGTAGTCATTATATCAAAATTTATTCTGAAAAGCTAGTTGTTTGGAATAAATTCTGGACTATAATTGATTTTTTCATCGAAAGTAATGAAATCAACATAAATCATTAAAAGTAAAAGCCATTTACCAGTACTTGGTTCGCTTAATATAATATGATCACGACCAGATTGTTCTATAATTCCAGAGAATTCACGATCTTTGAATTCAACAGAATCAGGAACTGTATAATGGACATGGATTTGTTTTCCTTTATTCAATCTTAGTATGTTTTCGATATAAGATTGTTCTAAAGGCATTTGTGCACTATAGTTAGGCGCAGTTGATTGATTGGGAACTGCCATACCACTTCCTGTATAAATCGGTTGACCTGGAAATACATTCTTGTCAAAATAACCACTATTATTCATTTTAACCATTCCTTTCATTTTAATGATATGAAACTAAATGTACTTTATGATATAATTGGATTAATAGAAAGTGGTGGGAAAGTGAAAGTAAGTGTAGGTGTATCTGCTCGTCATGTACATTTAACAGAAGAACATTTGAAAATATTGTTTGGAGAGAATGCAGTTTTACACGAGAAAAGACCCATTCATCAGCCAAATCAATTTGCAGCGGAAGAAACTGTAACCATTCAAACAGAGAAGTCTAAAATAGCAAATGTGCGTGTGTTAGGACCACTTCGCTCCTACACACAAGTTGAAATTTCTCTTACAGATGCCTATCAATTAGGTATACAGCCCCCTATCCGTGATTCTGGGGATATCAAAGGAAGCGCACCAATTACAATTATTGGTCCAAAAGGAACAGTTATTTTAGAAGAAGGTTGTATTATTGCTGACCGGCATATTCATATTACACCCAAACAAATGGAATTATATGGTTTAACAGGATTCACTGAGGTACATGTTCAGGTAATGGGAGAAAAAGGTGGAATGTTAAGTCATGTGTATTTGAAAGTAGATGAAGCTTCTTATTTTGAGTTGCATTTAGACACGGATGATGCGAATGCTTTTCAGTTACATAATGGGGATATCGTTACTATTTTAGAGGGTAATCAAGATGGTATTTAAAGTATGTGATCGGTGCAAAGGAACAAACATAAAAACATTGTTACCTAAATTAAAAGAACTGAGTAAAGATGCACAAATACAAATAGGGTGTCAAAATTTTTGTGGAGTTGGAAGAAGTAAAAGTTTTGTAATTGTAGATTATATTCCAATTGTTGCTGAAAATGAGAATCAACTAGTAGAAAAAGTAGGAGAATATTTGACAAAAACAAAAAAATAGTGTATTTTATAGACACATAAGTGATTATGTTGTGCAGAAATGCATAGAATAATAATGCTACTTTTGTAGCATATAAAAAAAGCTGGTGATTCCGACCATAACAGGAACTGAAAAAAGCGGTGATTCCGACCATAACAGG
>CANSPQ010000028.1 GCA_947648915.1 uncultured Caryophanales bacterium
GGTATTTTACAAATATTTCATTCATTTTTTGATATTTTATTCCTGATTTATAATCGTTTTTCATTTAAATATATAGTTGTCAATACTTTTTTCCTATTTTCTTCATGTTTTTATCCTGTGTAAGAAAAGAGTATCATAGACTTATGCTTTTTTTTTTGATAAAATAAGTATGAAGGTGGTAGAAATGAAACGTAGCGAAGTTGCCATGAGTAAAGTATCTCCTGCAATGCGGCAATATTTAGAGTTAAAAGAACAAAATGAAGATGTTGTGATTTTTTTCCGTTTAGGAGATTTCTACGAGATGTTTTTTGAAGATGCCATACAAATATCAAGAGAATTAGAACTCACTTTAACCTCTAAAAATGCAGGTTTAGAAGAAAAAATACCAATGTGTGGAATACCCCATCATGCTGCCAATGTCTATATTGAAAAATTAGTGGAAAAAGGCTATAAAGTTGGTATTGTAGAACAACTAGAAGATCCCAAAAAAGTAAAAGGAATTGTGAAACGAGACATCATTCAAATTATCAGTAAAGGAACGATGATGGATAATGAATTCTTAAAAGAATATGAAAATAACTACATTGGAAACATTTTAGATTTTCATCATGCCTATAGTATCTCTTACACCGATATTACAACAGGAGAACTCTTTGTTACCATGGTGGAACATAATATTTCCACATTGGTAAGCCAAATTTTCAGTATTGGCTTAAAAGAAGTGATTGTTTCCAGTAAAGTAGATAAAAGTGTAATTTCCATCCTAAAAAACCAATTTAAAATGACTGTAACCATTACGGATGCAATAGAAGATGGTGATTATGAATCCATTTATCATGAACTTGGTGATGTTCGCTATGTAGAAACCATAAAACATTTGCTTACTTATATTACCCATACCCAAAAAAGAAGTTTAGCGCATCTTATGAAACCTATCATTATAGAAAACAAGAACTATCTCAAAATGGATATGCATACCAAACGAAATTTGGAATTAACAGAAACACTACGTTTGAAACAACGAAATTATTCTTTAATCTGGTTACTCGATCGTACCAAAACAGCGATGGGTTCTCGTATGTTAAGACAAATGATTGAAAGTCCTTTGATCAACAAAGAAGAAATCAATAGACGCTATGATGTGGTAGAGACATTACTCAAAGAATTTATTCTTAAGGATAATTTGTGTAAGCTTCTATTTGATGTTTATGATTTGGAACGTTTAAGTGGACGTATCGCTTTTGGAAATGCCAATGCCAAAGATCTATTACAATTAAAAAATTCCCTAAAAGTATTACCAGAAATCAAAGAAATTCTAACAAAGATTCAATTTTATCGCACATTTGAGCCAGTCAATGATTTATACGAATTGTTAGAACAAAGTATCTATGAAAATCCACCATTATCGATTAAAGAAGGATATTTAATAAAAGAAGGGTACAATCAAGAATTAGATGAATTAAAAGATTTACGTAAAGGTGGGAAAGACTTTATTGCGCGTTTTGAAGCAGAAGAAAAAGAACGAATAGGGATTAAGAATTTGAAAGTGGGATATAATCGTGTATTTGGGTATTACATTGAAGTATCCAAGGGGAATACCAATCTAATCAAAGAAGAATATGGATATGAAAGAAGACAAACGTTAAGTAACTGTGAACGTTATATTAGTCCAATTCTAAAAGAAAAAGAAGCACTAATTTTAAATGCTGAAGAAAAAATCATCGATTTAGAATATGAATTATTTACAGGTATTAGAGAACAAATTAAGACCTATATACCAGAATTACAGAAGATTGCCAAAGTCATTAGTGAAATTGACGTCTTACAGGCGTTCGCAACTGTAACAGAAGAAAATAACTATGTCAGACCCATCTTAAACGATGACAATCAAGTACATATTATCGAGGGAAGACATCCTGTTGTTGAAAAAGTACTCGAAACAGAATTTGTTTCCAATAATATTATTTTAGATCAAAATATCAATATTCTACTCATTACAGGTCCAAATATGGCTGGTAAGTCAACCTATATGCGACAAATGGCAATTACAGTCATCATGGCCCAAATTGGATGTTTTGTCCCTGCAAAAGAAGCAAGTTTACCAATATTTGATGCGATTTTTACGAGAATTGGTGCAAGCGATGATTTGGTCAGTGGTGAATCTACTTTTATGGTAGAGATGAATGAAGCCAATTATGCCATTCAAAATGCCACTCCACATAGTTTAATCCTATTTGATGAACTTGGACGCGGAACCGCAACCTTTGATGGAATGGCACTTGCGCAATCGATTATTGAGTATATTCATGAAAAAATTGGGTGTAAAACTTTCTTTTCCACACATTATCATGAACTTACTGACTTAGACCAAACTTTGACACACTTAAAAAATGTTCATGTAAGTGCCCATGAAGAGAATGGATCTATTACATTCTTGCATAAGATAAAAGAAGGGAGCATTGATAAAAGCTATGGAATTCATGTTGCCTCCTTGGCAGGTTTACCTTCTTCCTTGATTGGAAGAGCTGATCAAATTTTAAATATCTATGAAAATAAGGAACAAAAAAGAGATGTTAGAATTCAAGAATCATTGCCATTAGAAGAATTGATTTCACCAACTTCCAAAATAGAAGAAGAACTAAAAGAACTGAATGTATTAGAAATGACACCATTAGAGGCATTAAATCAATTATATGAATGGAAAGAACAACAGAAATAGGAGGATAAAAAATGGGTTTACTAAAACGAGAAAATTGGTTTGTGAATTTAATATTGATGTTGCTTACACAAGGTTTTTATACATTCGCACTTGCCCATATGCTAAACTTGTACAAAAAAGATGCATGGTATCGTGACTATCGTTACTGGATTGTCGCCGTTTTATGCTTCTTTTTTCCTGTCTTTCTTTTACTCATTGTCTTTTTAGTACAAATGCTTTGTACAGTTGCTTTTAAGCTAAATGTTCCTGGCAAAGAGATATATGGATATCCATATGCATGGATTTTATGTTTGATTGTGCCAATTGTTGGATGGGTCTTACTCATCGTTATGTGGATTTATCTGCTTGTTTGGACGACTGTGATGTTAGCACGTGGGGAAGGAGAAGTTTATTTAAAATGGGAAGAGGAGAATATATGAAAACAAATACATTAGTTATTATGGCGGCTGGATTTGGTAGCAGATATAAAGGTGGAACGAAACAAATGACAGGGGTTGGACCATCTGGTGAATGGATTATGGATTATTCCATTTATGACGCTTATCAAGCAGGTATGCGCAAAGTTGTCATTATTATTCGGGAAGAACTAGCGGATTTGATGAAAGAACATTTTGAAGGTCAATTGCCTACAGATTTAGAATTACAATTTGTCTATCAAGATGTGAAAATGCTACCTACTGGATTTGAATTTCCAGAAAGAACCAAACCATGGGGGACAGGACATGCGATTTTATGTTGCAAGGATGTAGTAAAAGAACCATTTATTGTAATCAATGCAGATGATTATTATGGAAGTCAAGCATTTGCAAATATCAATCAATTTTTAAATCAAGAAGAAAAGAATTATTGTATGGCAGGATTTTTTCTAAAAAATACTTTAAGTGAAAATGGTGGTGTGAATAGAGGTATTTGCGAGGTAGATGCCAATTTAAATTTATTGACTGTCAAAGAGGTCTTTCAAATTGAAAAACAAGAAAATGAAGCTATTGGTGTATTCGAAGATAAACCAATCCATTTGGACTTAAATTGCTATTGTTCCCTAAACTTATGGGGATTTATGCCTACCATTTTTGAAGAATTAGAATTACAATTTCAAATATTTTTAAACCAATTAAAAGAAGTGGAAAAAGAGGAATTTTTATTACCAAATATTGTAGAAGATATGATAACAGAAAATAAAGTTACAGTAAAGGTATTGCCAACAAGTGATGAGTGGTTTGGAATGACTTATCAAGAAGATAGGAAATTGGTAGAAAGTAAAATAAAGGATTATTGTGAAGAGGGTAAATATCCAAATCCATTATGGAATCGCGAAATTTAAAAATATCCTTATTGACTTTTTAAAATAATCTAAGCTATAATAAATGACATTAAAAGAAAGGCATGTAAGTTAAACATGAAAAAAATATCATTTAAAAAATTACTACTGAGTAGTTTAATTGCTTTACAATTAGCAAATAATTTTGAGGGTCATAACTCTATATCTAACGTTTATGCAGAAACAAAAAATGATGATTTAATGTCACAGAATGAAGACGGAAAAATATTACAAATGATAGGTATCAGAATAGGAAATTATGAATGCATTACTTTTGGATATATTTATAGAAAGGATAATAATACCTATTTAAAAGACATCGAGGGTAGAATATACAACATAACCAATTTAGATCAAAACTATATTCCTATTGAACTTATTTATACAGATGCTAAAAATGTATTATCCGATGAATTAAAAAATGAGGAAAAATTAGAAAAAGAAAAATTAGAAAGAATAGCAGAAAAATTTTTTATTACTTCTGAAACAATATATATAACAATTTATAGTCAATTTGGAGAGTCAAGACGCCCATTTACTTATGAAATATTTGAAGCAAAAGATTTTGATAATAGTAATTTACCTATCGTAAATTCATCTAGCTTTTTTGATAGTTTAGGGTTTCCATTGACTGATGATTATGATGAAACAAAGCAAGATTTTGATACTTCTAATAATTACACATTGGGAATCTGTCAAACTACAGGAATCTATTCATATTATTCAAATGTATATGCAACCAATCCCGTAGGAGAAAGTGATAAAATAGGTATTATTATATGCTATTATGTTTTTGATGAAAATAACACAAGGATTGCAACACTTAGAACACAAGAACAAATAGATACATTTATAGAATTAAATGCCGAAAATATTGATAAATACACGTGGAAGGCAGCTTTCTATAATGGTACAAATATTAAACAAATATTAGAGAATATTGATTCTAATATACCAGTATCACTTAATAATACAACTTATTTTATTGATAACTCAAATAATAAAACAAAGACATTATCTATAAATTAAATATTAAGCCTATAAGTACATTTTTCAAAGAAAATCTAAAAAGATTTCTTTTTTTTTCATACAGAGAAGGAAATTCAGAACATTTCGACTATATTATAAGTAAGGGACAAATAATGAAAGAAAAGGTCATTTCTTTTGCTGGAATTTAAATCAAATAGTTGAAATGATTGAATGGTAAAAAAATTAAAAGAATTTATTTTAGAAATGGGAGAAGATTTTAAAGTAAGTTTTCAGAATAAATATTTATTGTATAACTGAATATAAAATATCATATAGATTGCTAAAACAGACTTTTAGTAGTAGAATGATAATAGTTAGGAGTGAAGTTATGTTAAAAGTAGATAATGTAACCAAATATTATGGCGATTTCCTAGCTGTAGATCACCTATCATTTGAGGTGAAATCAGGAGAAATATTTGGTTTACTTGGAATTAATGGTGCAGGAAAGACCACAACATTCCGTATGATTATGGGATTACTAGATGCAACAGAAGGAAGTATTACCTTAGATGGGAAGAAGATTGATTATGATATTACAGATCAAATTGGTTTTCTAACAGAAGAAAGAAGTTTACTTACAAAATTAACCGTAAAAGAGCAATGCCTTTATTATGGTGTTTTAAAAGGAATGAAAGAAAGCGAAGTCATCAAAAAAATGGATGCTTTACTCAATGAATTTGGAATTTCTGAATATAGAGATAAAAAAATTAAAGAATTATCCAAAGGAAATCAACAAAAAATTCAATTTATTACTGCCATTTTAAATGATCCAAAATTACTCATTTTAGATGAACCTTTTTCTGGACTAGATCCATTCAATGTAGAACTATTCAAACAAAAAATTATTGAACTGGCATCCAAAGGAAGTATGATTATTTTCTCTTCTCACCGTATGGAGCATGTAGAACTATTTTGTAAGAAATTAGTCATTTTACTAAAAGGAAAACCCGTAATTGAAGGATATTTACAAGATATAAAAGAACAATATCGTAAAAAGAATATCTTTATCAAAGGGGATATTGCCAAAGAAGAATTAGAAAAAATCAAAGGTGTTGTTTCCGTAGAAGAATATGGGGATGCCTTAGAAGTCAAAATTGAAAATAACGATATAGTTTCTAATGTATTCGACGTTGTAAAGAAGAAAAAAAATATTACAAAGTTTGTTGTAGAAGAACCTTCTTTAAATGAGATATTTGTTGCGAAAGTAGGTGAGTCTTTTGAAAACTAAATTGAAATTTTTAACGGCAATGAGTTTAAAGAGAAAAATCAAAACCAAATGGTTTTTAATTGCTAATGTATTACTTGCCGTTGTTATTGCAGGAATTATCAACATTGATAGTATTATTACTTTCTTTGGTGGTGACTTTGATAAAATAACAAAAGTGTATGTGATTGATGAAACCAATGAAACATTTGATATTTTAAAAGAACAAATCGATGTGAATAGTATCAATTTTAGTGGGGAAGAAAAATCTTCTTACGAAGTGGTATCGAGTGAAACAAAGGCAGAAGATGCAATGTCACTCGTTGAAGAAGACAAAGATGCTTATGTTTTTATTATCAGGCCAAATGAACAAACCGTATTAGATGTTACACTTGTAACAGATGGATATATTGATACGATTGACTTTCAACTGTTATCAGCAGCAGTCAATAACACAAAGACAATGCTTGCGATAGAAAAAAGTAATTTAACAGAAGAAGAATTGAATAAACTTTATGCATCCGTTGAAATCAAACGATTATACCTTGATGATAGTAAAAAAACAGAAGATGAAAATATGGAAATGATTATGACTACTGTATTTCCAGTTATCATTCTACCATTTTTCATGTTAACACTTTTCTTGGTACAAATGATTGGTGCTGAAGTCAATGATGAAAAAACCACAAGAGGAATGGAGATTATTATTTCGAATGTATCTCCAAAAACCCATTTCTTTTCGAAAGTAATTTCTGGAAATTTGTTTGTCATTATCCAAGGTATTTTACTTATCATTTATGGAGCAATTGGATTACTCATTCGTCAACTACTTGGAAATGGTGGTATTTCTAATATTCTAGGTGGAGAAGTAGGAAAAGTAATGAGCAATGTCATGGGAACAGAGTTTTTATCTAAATTGCTTTATATTATTCCAATCGCACTTATCCTAATGCTACTTACTTTCTTAGCGTATTCATTGCTAGCAGGAATTCTTGCTTCTATGACAACCAATACAGAGGATTTCCAACAATTACAAACGCCAATTGTTGTTATTTCCTTAGTTGGTTACTATTTAGCAATGATGGCGGGGGTATTTGATGGTGCATTATTTATTCGTGTATTATCTTATGTACCACTTATTTCAGCTATTTTATCTCCGACTTTACTAGTACTAGGACAAATTGGAGTTATAGATGTACTCATTTCAATTGTGATAATGGTTACTACAAATTTCTTACTAGTTAAATACGGATTAAAAATATACAAAGTTGGCATTTTAAACTATTCTTCAAAAGATCTATGGAAGAAAATGTTTAAAGCATTAAAAGATTAAAAAACTGCTAATGCAGTTTTTTCTATTATACTCATAAATCAGGCTTTTTTTTCATACACTAGCATAGGTGATATTCATGCAGATAATAAAGAATTTAAGAAACTATTTATTAGAAGATGAATTTCAAATTCGCATTTTAAATGGGAAAGTAAATGTTGTGAATTATGATAGTATTGGTCATTTTGACTCCAATAAAGTAATGTTAAAATATGAACGAGGCACTGCAGTGATTACAGGAGATCACTTAGTTGTTTCCAAATTACTTACGGATGAAGTATTAGTAACGGGTGATATTAAAAATATAGAACTTAGGTGATTTTCATGAAGAATACATTTTTAAGTTATTTTCGTAGTAAAGTACGTGTCTGTGTAAAGGGAAAAAATATAGAGCGTTTTTTAAAGCGACTTCATATGAAAAATATAGAGCTATATAAAATTGAATACGTAAAATATGATGAAGCGAATATTATAATTCAAAAAACAGATTATGAAAAAGTAGAGGAAATAAAAACAATTTATGAGATTTCTATTACACAAGTATATGGTATGGAACGAATCAAACAAGTACTCTTCAAAAATAAATATATGATACTTGCTTTTTGTATTGGAATTGTGGTTCTCTTCGTTCTTACGCATACTATCTTTGAGGTTGAAGTAATTCATAGTAGTAAAGAAATGCGTGATTTATTGCAAGAAGAACTTTCTTTAAATGGAATTGATAAATGGAAACCTGTAAAATCTTATCAGGAAATTCAGAAAATCAAAAATATTATATTAGAAAAGTACAAGGATAAAATTGAATGGTTGGAAATTGAAAATGTTGGAACAAAATATATTGTTCGCGTAGAAGAACGCATTGTAATGGATGAGCCTATACAGTATCCATTACAGGATATTGTTTCCAAAAAATCTGCCATTTTACTTCGAATAGAAGCCGAAAGTGGCGAAATTATAAAAAATGTAAATGATTATGTAAAAGCAGGGGATACTGTAATTAGTGGCAATATCAAATTAAATGAAGAAATGAAACAACAGGTAGCTGCAAATGGAAAAATATATGGAGAAGTATGGTATAAATCAACGGTTGAATATCCACTTTCTTATTATGAAGAAAAAGAGACAGGCAAAAAAAATAACGTGTATACGTATCAGTTTTTAAATAAGCGAATCGAACTATTGAATTTCCATTCATATAAAAATAAAAAAATAGAAGCAAAAACAATTTGGAAAAGTAATCTTTTTCCCATCTCTTTTGTTCGTGAAAATCAAAAAGAAATAGTAATAATTGATGAAACTTATAGTAAAGAAGAAGCAATAGAGAAGGCAAAAGAGGCTGCTATCAAAAAAATACAAGATCAATTATCCGAAAAAGAAGAAATAATTCGAGTACAGCAATTGAAAGTAGAAGAAAATGAGCGTACAATAGTAATAGAATTGTTTTTTGCGGTTCTTGAAGATATTACAGATACAAAACCAATCGAACCAATAACAATAGAACAGTAGGTGATGGTGTGCTTGATATAACCATTTTTAATATCCTTAAAAATATTTGGCCAATGATTTTAATTTTTACAGTTATTTTATCTTCTATTCGTATTGTTTATTTATGGATGAATCATGAACCATTTATTTTGTACAAAGAATTGATAACGCTCGGCTTTGTAATTTATGTTATGTGCTTATTTCATGTGGTAACATTCCAAGATGTAAGTTGGTCAAGTTCTAACTTTGTTCCGTTCAAAGAAATGTTTCGTTATCGCATTTTTAGTACGATGTTTTTCCGAAATGTAGCAGGAAATTTGTTCATGTTTCTTCCCTATGGATTTTTTATTTCCTATTTTTTGAAGTTAAATAAGAAAAGTATCATATTGTTTTTAAGTTTAATTGTCTCTTGTACAATTGAATCAACACAATTTTTAATTGGACGAGTCTTTGATGTAGATGATATTATGCTCAATGTCTTAGGAGGGTTATTGGGATATTATTTATATCGATTGATTGATTATATAAAGGGTAAGCTTCCAAATTTTTTAAAGAATCAAATTTTTTATAACGTAATTGCCATTACTGTTTTATGTGTTATTTTAGTATATTTATATCAAGTATTAGAAGTGGGGATTATATAGTGTTTAAAATATTTAATGAAACGAAAGAAACAATTGCAGAAACAAAAGAGATAGAACGAGTTTTAGAAATTGCAATTGCAAATCAAAATTTAGGTCAGGTAGAATTTAATGTTGTTTTTGTGGACAACCCTTATATTCATAAATTAAATAAGGAATATCGTAATATCGATAGAGAAACAGATGTTATTACATTTGCACTAGAAGATACGAAAGATATTACCTATGAAAATTATAGACTACTCGGAGATATTTATATTTCCATTGATAAGGCAAAAGAACAGGCTATTCTTTATGAACATAGTTTAAAACGGGAATTATGCTTTCTTGCAATACACGGATTTTTACATTTGCTAGGATATGATCATATGAATGAACAAGATGAAAAAGAAATGTTTGGATTACAGGAGGATATTTTAAATGAAGCAGGAATTACGAAATAAAGATCAAGGTAATTTTTTCATCCGTTATATAAAAAGCTTTTTCCACGCTTTAAATGGAATCGGATATGCCTTTCGTTATGAACATAACATGTATATTATTTTACTTGCTACTATTGTAGTGCTTTCAGCAGGATTTTATTTTCAAATCTCTACAGTAGAATGGTTATTTTGTATTGTTGCAATAGGCCTTGTTACAGCAACAGAACTCATCAATTCCGCAATTGAAGCCATATGTGATCGTGTTACATTAAAGTCTGACCCTCTAATCAAAATCGCCAAGGATACTGCATCTGGTGCTTCCCTGATTTTCTGTTTCATGTCTGTTATAATAGGGCTTATTATTTTTATTCCAAAAGTTTAGTTTTTTAAATAAAGTCTTTGTTTTAAAGTAAACATGCAAAAACTTTTAAGATATTTTACTACGAATTCACGGCCTTCTAAATATCAATTAGAAAAATTATTCTTTTGTCAGATTCTTTACTATTGTACTTGGAAGATATCTAAAAAATTTTATGTGTTGAAATATTTAAATGAAAGAACTTGATTGATAATATATTTGTGTTATAATAATACTCACTTAAGAAATTGTTGGAGAGGAGTATATTATGGGTATTTCAAAAAAAATTGAAGAACTAAAAAAGGAAAGAGCTAGGGCAAAATATTTAAAACGGATTATACCAAGAATTGGTACTATTGAAGAATCAGAAGATTGTATAATTTGTTATGCTAGCCAAAAATTGCTAGAAAAAAATGCAAAAAGAGCATATTATGAGCTACATTGTAATGGAATGAATACTGTATATGATAAATCAAGAGAATTAGTTGATTATTTTAAACTTAATAAACCTGTATATTATATTTTTGATGGAATATGTTTTGATACTGTTGTAAATCTTACATCAACATTTTCAAATATTACTTTTAGAAATTGTACATTTAATACTGGAATCCGAATTTCCTTTGCAGACACTATTACTTTAGAAAATAATAGATACATTTGTTGGACTGATTTTAAGGAGTGTGGAAATGCATTTTTACGCGGAAAAGTTAAAAATTTAGAGATTAAAAATGAAAATTTTATAAATCAATATGAATTAAAAAAGTATGGAGAAAATAACTTTGGTATTAATATAGAAGTTGATAATTTAAAAATAGAGAATTCTACTATTTGTGCTGAAAATCACGGACAAATAAATATTAAATCAAAGAAAACCATTATTTGGAAATCCAAAATAAGTGCTCCTGAAATTTATCTAGATTCAGATAGCATAGTATTTGGTAATAGCTTATTAAAAGCAACTGGAATTATAATTGAAAATAAAAATTGTGATTGTGATACAGAAGTAGGATTTTATAATACTGATTCTCCATATGTGGTTTATAATGGTACCGAAATAACAACGAATATTGAGTTTTTTAATGATGAAGAATTGAAAGAGAAAAGGCTAGCACTTGTTAAGGTGTTAACAGGTATTACAGATAAATGTAATCAAGTTCCTTTAGTGAAATCGACAGATTAAAAAATTATCTTAATAATATTTAATTATTTGAATATTTTAAAAAATAATGTAATTCTTAGGGGGAAAGATATTTATGTATTATATGGATTTGATGTGCCCATATACAGTGGAACAGAATAATAATGTATTAGTGTTTAGAAAAGATGGAATAATAGTAGGAATGATGCCAATTGATAATTATGATGTAGAAATAAAATTTCTTAAAGGATTAAATGAATGCGGTTATAAACTTTACTTTCATCCAAAAAACGAAAAGAAACCAATTACTATTCCAAAAGGTTATTCGTGTCCTAAACTTGAAAGAGGGTACTATAGGATAGAAGATACGAGAAATTTTCAAGAAGATAGATACTATCAAGATGTAAAGCCTTTTTTAACTTTTAAAGATTATAAAAGAGAATTAGTATATATAGATACTTCAGTAATTAATGCGCAAGAATATCTTGAATATTTAAAAAAATATGGATATTCGGATATCACGATTCCAGATAATTTTTGGATACAAGTCGATTGGCGTCATTATTGTGGGGGTTGGACAAACCTTGCGGAAACTTTATTATTAGTAGATAATTTTGATATAGAAAATAATAGTATGTGCATTACAAAATCTGAAGCATGCTACCTCGCATATATTAGAAATAGAGGGAGATACATATATAAGGAAATAGCTGATGAGATAGATAGAATATTTAAAGATCAGCAAAAAGAATATATACAACATTTAATTATTTATCCATATAATTTGAATTGGGTTGCTATACCCAATGATAATTGGAGTGTCTTAGCAGTAGATGATAAGAAAGAATATTTATTAATAGGGATTGATGATTTAATACTATCTGGAGATGAATTTATACATGAAACCCCTGTTGACTTTAATACCAAAAGAACTGGTATGTGGGGAATTCCAGTGATTCATACCACTGAAAACCCAGTAAAGAAAAAGATATGAGATTATAATAAGAAGAGAAGTCATCACTTCTTTTTTACTGTGGATAAGGCAATCGCATAAAAATTTGACGTAAAATACAAAAATGCTTATAAACATTAGAAAAAGTCTTGTTTTATAATAAATTTACATTCACAGAATTGAAATACAAAAATAGAAGAGTTATCAGTGAATTACTTTATATTATAAAGGATTACTTATGTCAATAGTATTTTTTATGCGATTGCCATATACTGTGGAACAGCAAATTGACTTTTTGATTTGAAAACGGTAAAATGAAACATATGGAGGATACTAATATGAAAGAAAGATTACAACAACTCATAAAGAATGCGTCTACACCTTATTATCATTTTTCAGTTGCTTGTATTGTAGAATGCAAGGATGGAAATTTATTTGAAGGTGTGAATGTAGAAACCTCATCTCCTGCTTCAGGAAGTTGTGCGGAAAGGGTAGCTCTATTTTCTGCAATCGCCCATGGGTATCACAAAGGCGATTTTAAAACACTATACCTATATAACACAACAGAACAAAATATTTTTCCTTGCTTTATTTGTAGACAAGCTTTAATGGATTATTGTGATTTGGATACTAAAATTGTTTCTTACAACAGTCAAGGAGAAACGATAGAAGTATCGATAAAAGATTTATGTCCTTATCCTTTTGATGAAGAGGCATTCAAATGAGAAGTGGTTTTGTGAGCTTGGTCGGAAGACCGAATGTAGGGAAATCTACATTGCTAAATCAAATCATTGGTAAAAAAGTAGCGATCACATCGAGTAAACCGCAAACAACGAGAAATATGATTCAAGGAATTTACAATGAACCAGATATTCAAATCGTTTTTGTCGATACCCCAGGAATTCATAAACCATCTCATAAATTAGGAAGCTATTTGAACCGTCAAGCTTATTATAGTATTGATGATGTAGATGTGATTTTATTTCTAGTAGATGCAAGTGAAACATTTGGTAAAGGAAATCAATATATTATTGATAAATTAAAAGAAACAGATAAGCCAGTAATTTTGGTATTAAATAAAATCGATCGTTTGTCTAAAGATAATTTATTAGAAAAAATTAATATTTATAAAGATTTGTACCCATTCAAAGAAATTGTACCCGTATCTGCATTAAAGAATAATAACACAGACACTTTAATTTCAGTATTAAAAAATTATTTACCAGATTCGATTGCCTATTATGAACAAAATCAAATTACCAATAAACCACTTACCTTTACCATTGCAGAAATTGTAAGAGAAAAAGTATTTGAATTAACAGAACAAGAAGTACCACATTCTTTGACTTGTGTAGTAGAAGCAATCGAAAAAGGAGAAAATAGTTACCATATTCATGTTGCTATTATTGTAGATAGAGATTCTCTTAAAAAAATTGTGATTGGATCTCGAGGAAGTAAAATCAAAGAAATTGGAATTCGCTCTCGTAAAGAATTAGAAGAATTATTAGAAAAAAAAGTATATTTAGAAACCTATGTGAAAACCATTCCAAAATGGCGTGATAAAGAAAAGTATTTAGCAGAATTTGGTTTTCATGAATTTGAGTGAAATTTTTGTAGAATTGTTTTTTGTATAAAATAAAGAAAAAATCCTTATCATAAAATAGGAAGGTGAATTTTATGCAAAAACAATTGTTATGGGATTTATTTGAAAATACTGGAAAAATAGAGTATTATATGAAATATAAAGAATTAGAAAAACAAGAAAATAATAAAAAATGATTTCTAAAGAGGTTTTGCATTATGATAGAAAAAATAGAGGGAATTATAGTCAGTGAGAGAGCTTATAGTGAAACAAGCAAAATCATCTCAATTTTAACAAAAGAATATGGGATTATCAGTTGTATTGCGAAAGGATCTCGCACTCTAAAAAGCGATTTAAGGAGTGTAACAGATAAAATGACCTACGGTCTTTTTCATATGCATTATAAAGAAGGAAAACTATCTACCTTGGTCAGTGTGGATGTTATAGAACCACTGAAAGAAATTAAAAAAGATATTATTAAAATTAGTTATGCAAGTTTTGTATTAGAATTAGCAGAACAAGTCATGAAACAAAACCAAAATGAGGAAATTTATCGGTTACTGATTTCAACGCTCAAAAAAATAAATGAAAATTTTGACCCTTTGGTACTAACGAATATATTAGAACTCAAATATTTAGAATATCTAGGTGTTATGCCAATAATAGATGCTTGTAGCGTATGTGGAAGAAAAACTTCTATCGCAACACTTTCTAGTGATCGGGGCGGATATGTTTGCAATCACTGTTTAACGGGTGAGAAAATTGTTAGTGAAAAAGCAATCAAATTGGTTCGTATGTTTTACTATGTAGATATTGATAAAATATCTACATTAGAAATCAATGAATCTGTGAAAAAAGAAATCAATACTTTTTTAGAAAATTATTATGACAGGTATACAGGACTTTATTTAAAGAGTAAAACTTTTTTACAAAACTTAAATAAAGCAGAATTTAGATAGGAGTTTATATGAAAAGTTATTTATATTTAATTTGTCCCTTTACAACACTTATCATTTGCCAAATTATAAAATTTACAATTGAAACAATTCAAACGAAAAAGTGTAATTGGTCGAGACTTTTTAACGGTAGTGGGGGAATGCCAAGTAGTCATACTACTTTTTCTTCCTCTATTACAATGTTAATTGGATATACATTAGGATTTGATAGTCCAATTTTTGCTATCTCTCTTATTTTTATGTTGATTATTGCATACGACGCTATGGGACTTAGACTAGAAAGTGAAAAACAAGCTCAAGCCATTAATATGATGTTTGAAAAATTTGAAAGAGGAAAATGGAAAACAGGATATCAAAAGTTGAAAGAAGAACTAGGACATCAGCCATTAGAAGTATTGGTAGGATTATTGTTAGGAACTTTCTCCGCATTTGTATTTTTTCTTCTATTTTTCTGAAAATCATTTCCAAATTTATAAATGTATGATAGAATGAATAATAGGTGATGGTATGCAAACATTTATGAAACAGGTACAAAATAGTTTAGCGCAAAATGAAAAATTAAATGAAGAAGCAAAACAAAATTTATTACTTTTGGTGAAAGAAATGTATCGTCAAATGACGTTACCAAGAGAATTATTAGTAGAAAGATTAAAAACAGTCTCATTAGAAGAAGGAGCAAAATTTATCAATCGTGAAGCGTATCATTATAATATAGAAGAAAATAGTATTTGTTTCCAAATGGATCAGATTGGAGATCAGAAAAATGGATTATGCCAAGCACTTTTAGAAATGGCAATTATTAAAGAATCAGGAAAAGGGTTAGACGACCAGAGTTTATACGCCATCAAAAAAGGTGCGCTTGAAATATATGCAAATTATTTAGTTGGAAATGATAGTGAATTTGGAATCTCTGAAGATGAGCAAATTATTACGAATCTAATGAATATTTTAACAGAAAATCAAATTTTAGTAGCTACCTTAAAAGACGATGGTGAACTTTTAAAAAAAGTTTTGTTTGAAAATAACTTAACAATCATAAATGATTATGCAAATTATAACGCAGTACATAGACAAAACGGTGGACTTAGCCAGTTAAATGAGATTGAAAAATCTTTAATATATCATTTTTTTGATCTTCCCAAAGAGGAAATGGAGAAGAAGCAAAAAATAGAGAAAATAGGAAGATATAAGTGGTATTTTTGGGCAAATATAGTGAGCAGTCCAAATGTGATGAAGAATCCAAAAAACTATTTAGGTCTGACAAAAATAAATGAATATTTTAAACAACGATTCAGAGAATATGATATAATAAATTCTACTGTGAATACTGATGTGATAACAATTCCAACTGCACCTCAATTTGTAGAAATGGATGATAGTGAGGATTATAGAAAAAAGGCCGTTTAAATTAAAATAAAGAGAAAATTTTAGTTTTCTTTTTATTTTTTTGTACAGGATAAGAGTAGATGTTGCTCTTTCACTAAAATAATGATATTATGTATAAGAAAAACAACAACAATCGTTAGGAAGTGTAGCCATGATTGATATACAAACAGATTCAAGAAAAATAAAATTAGGCGATACATTTGTTGCAGTAAAATGCGAAGTAAATGATGGGCATCAATATATCCAAAATGCAGTTGCAGCTGGCGCAAAGAAAGTAGTTGTCGAGCGAGATGGAGATTATGGAGTAGAAACAATTGTTGTAGAAGATACAAGATTGTATTTAAACGAATATTTAAAAAAACACTATAATCAATATTTAGAACAGATGAATTTAATTGGTATTACAGGGACGAATGGAAAAACAACAACCGCAATGCTTTTACATGATGCATTAAATCTGTTAGGAGAAAAAACAGCATATATTGGCACAGTTGGTTTTTATATTCGTAAGAAAATATCCAATCTTCCCAATACAACTGTAGATATTTGTGATATGTATGATTTATTTATGCAAGCATACGAAGCAGGTTGTAAAAATGTTGTCATGGAAATTAGTAGTCATGCATTAGAAAATGGTCGTTGTGAAATGATACAATTTGATTATGCATTGTTTACTAACTTAACACAAGATCATTTAGATGAACATGGTACAATGGAAAATTATGCACTTGCGAAACAAAAACTATTCAAACGATTAAAACCTGATGGTATTGCGATTATCAATAGCGATGATTCTTATCATAACTATTTTTCATTAAAAGAAAATCATAACATTACTTTCGGTTTTGAAAAAGCTGATTATCAAATTATTTCCTATAATATGTCAGCAGTAGGAACAGATTTTACCTATCAAGTAGATCATATGGAATATAAAGTTCATACGTTATTATTAGGACGTTATAATATATATAATATATTGGGTATGATAACAATATTGAATCAGATGCAAATACCACATAAGACGATTGCTGATCTTCTTCCAAAATTAAAGCCACCAGTTGGTAGAATGGATACAATACTTTATAAAAATAACAGTATTATTATTGATTATGCACATACACCAGATGCATTTTCTAATCTTTTCTCTACAGTAAAGGAATTTCAAAAAGGTAATATTTATACCGTTTTTGGATGTACAGGAAATCGTGATCGTACCAAACGTCCTATTATGACAAACATGGTTGCGGAAATTTCAACGTACTTTATCATTACGAATGATGATCCTCATTTTGAAAATTCAAATCAAATTGTAAATGATATGATTTCTGGATTAAAAAGTGACCATTATGAAATTTGTCTTGACCGCAGACTTGCTATTCGAAAAGGAATTGATTTACTGAAAAAGAACGATATTCTTTTAATTTTAGGAAAAGGGCATGAGGAATTTATGATTATTGAAAAAGAATATATTCCTTTTAATGATAAAAAAGAAGTTTTAGCTTACTTAGAAGAAAAATAAAATTGTAAAGTCATTGCTTCTTTCTTGCTTTTTTATTACACACAAAGTGAAGTTGTGCTATACTAGGTTTATATTGGAGTTGATACTATGTTAGTTTTGGCTAAAGCAATGCTTGCACTTATGATTGGATTTATATTAGCAATTTTATGTGGACTTGTTTTAATTCCATTCTTAAAAAGAAATAAAATTGGACAAAGTGTAAGTATCTTTTTAAAAGAAAAACATAAAGATAAAGATGGGGTTCCAACTATGGGAGGTTTTATTTTTATTTTGCCAACCATTGTGACGATTGGACTTCTTTTATGGGTGAATAAAATTGAGTGGAGTGAAAATTTAGGAATTATATTACTGGTATTTGTCGCTTATGGTATTTTAGGTTTCATTGATGATTATTTAATTATTCGTAGGAAAAACAATATTGGACTTACTGAAATTCAAAAATTATTTGGTCAATTAGTAATTGCAATTTTATTTTTCTATATTTTTATTAAAAGTGATCATAATCCAGGTTTAAATATTCACACCTTAGGAATTGAAATCCATATGGGGTGGCTTTATGGCTTATTTCTTTTATTTATATTAGTTGCTAGTAGTAATGCTGTTAATATAACAGATGGATTGGATGGACTTGCAGGTGGACTTTCTTTGATTGCCTTTTTGGCAATGGGTTTAATTGCTTGGAATTCCACTTGGGTGTCTGGGTATGAAAGTATTGCCATATTCTGTTTCATTTTGGTAGGCGCATTGCTAGGATTTCTATTTTATAATACACACCCAGCTAAAATTTTTATGGGTGATACAGGATCTCTATCGCTTGGAGCTACGATGGCAAGCGTTGCAATATTAACCAATCATGAAATTACATTTATTATTATTGCAGGTGTATTTATCATAGAAACACTTGTCTGTATCATCCAAACGTTATCCATGGTATATTGTGGTAAAAAAATATTTTTGATGACCCCACTACATCATCATTTTGAGAAATTAGGATGGGATGAGAGAGATATTGTAAAAATGTTTTGGGTATTTGGTCTTATATTGGCAATGTGTGGTGTTTTATTTGCTGTATGGATTTAACTATTTTCAAATTTAAAAAATAGTGGTATACTTAAACTGTTAAAATCAATCATAAAATAGTTTGCGAGTAGATATATAAGTTAGCTATTTGTAAACGGGGGGGGGTAACCCTCTTTTTAGTGGTGTAAAGAAAGGAGTAAAAAGATTGAAA
>CANSPQ010000029.1 GCA_947648915.1 uncultured Caryophanales bacterium
TGGCGCTGTAGCTCAGTTGGCTAGAGCAATCGGTTCATACCCGATAGGTCGAGAGTTCGAATCTCCCCGGCGCTACCATTGGGAAATCTGTTCGAACTACTCGAACTTTATATAAGAGACTTGTCAAAAGTCTTTTTTTGTGTTATTATGAATATGTCAAGGAAACTTGCATAAAATAAAAAGGGAACATTCAGTTTCGCTAAGTTGAGTGTCTACCCAATTTAAATTAGTTAGGCACTTATTCTAAGAATGAGTGTCACTTTTTTATTGCTAACACCAATAAGGTAGAGAGTAATAAAATGATAGCAATGAGCTTTAAAACCTTTACTATGAAAGTTTTAGTTTTCATTTTACCAAACCTCCTCTCTATAAAAGATTAGAGGTAGACACCCAACAACTGATATTCCCTAAGCTAATTATACTATAAGTTAATTTATTAAACAAGCGAACATACCAAAATTTATAAAGTATTTTATGAATCCACCTAGATTTTGATGTTCACGTCAAAATCTATAGGGGGTTATTAGAGATTTAGGCAGAGGTAAAATATTTTATTTTTTATTATTTTATGATATATTAAAATTAATTGAAGGAGGCATATTTATGTTTGATTATAGTGAAAACAACTTATTTGATAGATGTGGCGCAATTGATGTACCCTATGATCCTAATAAAAAACCAGAATTTACAGGTAAATATGTTGTTATTGATGGACAAGAAATTCCTATAATAAATTTTAAATTTCAATCAGGCGTAAGATTCACTAGATATATTTGTTTGAGAACCTTTTTGGGATATATTCCTATTAATAGAGTAAACAAATTTAAGGATATATTTGATAAAACTAAGTATCTGACAGATGAAACCGAATGGCTTGTTAGATATTCTTCTAAAAATGCTACGAATGAAGAAAAAAATCAGGTTAAACAATTGTCATTGTCTCTTGGAAGGCATTGGAAATCATAATTCAATAAAGAAAACTATATACAAAAAAGTTGTAGATAACTATCCCAATCGTACCAGATTGATAGAAAGCTCGAACTTTCGAGTGACAATAGAAAGAACGACTTGTCAAAAAGTCGTTTTTATGTTACTATGAATATGTCAAGAAAACTTGCGTAAAATAAAAAAGGATACATTTGATTGGGAGAATCAGATGTAATCCCTTGAATGGAGTGCATCTGAAATCAATCAGATGCTTTTACTATTTTAGAAGTAAAATAATTACAACTAAGAATAGGAGTAATATAATGAAATAAAGAGAGAACTCTCTTTTCGTCATAAATACCACCACCTTTCTTTTATCAAGAGATAATTGAAAGGGAAAGCACCTGATATATTTCAAATGTATCCAAAAGTATTATAACAAACATATGTTCTTAATACAATATATTGATACTAAATTATCATAATCTAATAAATATACTTGTACATTGACATAATCAATATACTATAACTCTACAATTTGTAGGAAAATATTAAATATTTTTATATTGGTAATTGTAGTATAGAGACACTCATAGTTATTAATTTTCAAAATAGAACAGATTCTGGTAACTTTTCGGTTCTAACAAATTCCAGTATTCCATCCGATAGTAATTGTTTTCGTGTTAGTAACAATACAATTACGTTGATGCAAACGGGGTATT
Source organism: uncultured Caryophanales bacterium (assembly GCA_947648915.1). Lineage (GTDB taxonomy): Bacteria > Bacillota_I > Bacilli_A > RF39 > UBA660 > UBA5026. Next base: position 1,650 of record CANSPQ010000029.1, read on the forward strand.
ATGAATTTGTGTTTTGTGGTTTATTAAGAGGAGAAAATACAAATAGTGAAACGAATATTCAATTAGAAGCTAACCAAGTTTCCTTTTTGACTATAACATTACCACCACAAATGAAACAAATGTATTTTTCTCAATTTAAAATTGAATATTATCAAGAACAAATTTCCATTTCTAGTCAATTTCAAAAGACAGATACTGCGAATGTAAGTGCCGAAAACATATACCTTATTATCAAAAAACTCGCTTCAATAGATGGTAATGACTAGAAATATTTAGAAAAAATATACATAATGGAATGAAAAATGGTATAATAAGTTTAAGAAGAGCGGAGAAAATGTGATGAAAAATAAGAAAATAACAAGAAAGATTACACAAGGAATGTATGTACTTACGACAAAAGGTGGCGGATGCATTGTAGATGCAGTATCCCAAATTAGTGCAAGCGAAAATCCACTCATCAGTGTTGCGGTAATGAAGTCCAATTATACCAATACATTATTAAAAGAAAATACAACATTTGCACTTTCTATATTGGGAAAAGAAGAAAAATCAGATATCATTTCTACCTTTGGAATGCATTCCATGAGGGATATCAATAAATTTGAAACAATAGAAACGACTGAAATAGAGGGATTACCAATCATCAATCATACAATTGGGTATATGATATGCGAAATAGTCAATCGAATTGAAAATGATACCCACACACTTATCATTGGAAAATTAGTCGAAGCAGACATGTTTGAAGATATAGAAGCTATGAGTTATCAATATTATCAAGAACATAAGGATGAGTTACTTAGAATAACAACAGAAACAGGAAAAACAGCTTGGATTTGTACAATCTGTGGTTATGTATATTATGGAGATGAATTACCAGAAAATTATAATTGTCCAAAATGTGGTGTTTCAAAAGATTTATTTCAAAAGAAAGAAAGTTAATTATGCGAGATTTAAAGGAAGCTTTCAAAAATCGGACTTTGGACAAAAAACGGTTAATTCATTATGGATTTCAAGAAAAGAACAATTGCTATTATTACCAAGAATTATTACGGAATGAACAATTTCAGATACAGGTGGAACTTTCAGATGGGAAAAAATTTTCTAAACTAATTGATTTAGAAGAACAAGAAGAATATATTCTAGTAGATGTAAAGAATGTCCAAGGCGCTTTTTCTGCAGAAATCAAAGAACAATATGAATCTAAAATAGAAGAAATTATAGAAAAGTGTAGCACCATTGTAATACCACATATGAATCAAACCCAGGATGTCATTTCTTATATTGCAAAGCAGTATGGGGATACTTTAGAATATTTATGGAAAGACGATTGGAATAATGCTGTATGGAGAGATAAATATAGTCATAAATGGTATGTTGTATTGTTAAACATAGAAGCAAATAAATTGGGACTTCCATCACATGATAAGATAGAAGTTATTGATTTAAAACTGGAGAAAGATAAAATAGGAAAAATGATTGATTATCAAACAATATTTCCAGGATACCATATGAATAAAAATCATTGGATTACAATACATCTAAATGGTAGCATGCCAAATGAAACACTTTTTTCATTGATTGACAATAGTTATCAATTAACACAAGAGAAAAGGAGAAAGAAAAATGTTAGAAAATAAAGTAGCCATTATTACAGGTGGAACAAGGGGAATCGGTTTAGAAACTGTAAGAGTATTTAAAGAAAATAAAGCAGAAGTCATTCTATTTGGTTCGAAACAGGAATCTGTAGAAAAAGCAATTCATACATTAAAACAAGAAGGGTTAGAAGTAACAGGGTACTGCCCCAATTTGAATGACATGGAAGACATTGAACAGGTTGTTCAAGAAATCATAGAAAAATATGGACACATTGATATACTAATCAATAATGCAGGCATGTCTGCCAATAAGAAGATAGAAGATACCACTGCAGAAGAGTTTCAAAATATTATGGATTTAAATGTAAATGCAATCTTCAACATGACAAAAATAGTGGTACCTTATATGAAAGAGAACAAAGGAGGAGTTATTTTAAACACTTCTTCTATGGTTAGTATTTATGGACAACCTTCAGGAGTGGGATATCCTGCAAGTAAATTTGCAGTAAATGGACTTACAAAATCTTTAGCACGCGAGTTAGCGCCATTTCAAATCAGAGTCAATGCAGTTGCACCTGGCATTACCAATACCGATATGGTAGCAGCATTACCAGAAAATATGATACAACCACTCATTCAAACCATACCACTTGGAAGAATCGGAGAACCAAGAGATATCGCCAACGCTTTTCTTTTTCTAGCAAGTGACCTTGCATCTTATATTACAGGGGTTGTATTATCTGTAGATGGCGCTGCGAGAAGCTAATGCACAAAAAAGATTGTGATAGGGAGGTAGAATTCTAATTTAAAAGGAGGCTTTAAAATGCAAATGGTAAGAGCGAGTGTAAAGAATATCCCATTCATTGTAAAAATGAAAATAGAAATGTTTCGCGAATTAAATCTAACTACATTATTAGAAGATGACGTTGCAGAAAAAATGAAGCAAACATATCAAATATTATATCAAGAAGATAAATTATGTCATTTTATCCTTTATGAAAACGATCAAATGCTAGCAATTGGAGGAGCAACAATCAAAGAAGATATTCCCTTTTGCTTTTTTAAAACTCCATACTATGGATATATATTAGATATTTATTGTATACCAGAAAAAAGAAGGAATGGTTATGCAACAGAGGTTATGAAATATTTGCTAAAATGGCTAGAAGAAAAAGGGGTTCATAATGTGAAGCTAAAACCTTCACAAATAGGTAGTAAATTATATGAACAAATGGGATTTGAATTATCCAATGAAATGGAAAAATGGATTTAAAATAATCCAATTGCGTTTGCATGAAATCTTAAGTAAATGAACGAGGTGATAACATGAGAACTATTATGTATAAGTAAGGCATAAACTTGGATTATGCCATTAAGGAGGCATAATATGTTTGAAATCAAAGATTTCAGTATTAAAATAAAAGATAGATATTTTATACAAAACTTATCGTTTACACTAAATAAAAACGATAAGATGGCAATTATAGGGGAAGAAGGAAACGGGAAATCTACCTTACTCAAATCCATTTTAGGACTCTGTGATTATGCAGAAATAAGTGGAAAAATAGATACAAAAGGAAATACAATTGGGTATTTAGAACAAACGCTAAAAGAAGAAATACAACAAAAAACAGTATACGAAATTCTATTTGAAAATGAAAATGATTATTATGAAAAAATGAATTTATTTTATCAATACCTGATGCAATTACAACTAGAAAATAATATTTTAAGACAAACAATAAGTACTTTATCTGGCGGAGAAAAAGTAAAGATTAGAATTTTGAAATTGTTGCTAGAAGAATATGATATTTTATTTTTAGATGAACCAACCAACGATTTGGATATTGCAACATTAGAATGGTTAGAAAAATTTATTCAAATGACGAGTAAACCCATTCTGTATGTTTCTCATGATGAAACACTATTATCCAAAACAGCAAACAAAATCTTACATTTAGAACAAATCAAAAAGAAACAAGAATGTAGATATACATTACTTAAAACAACTTATGATACTTATGTAGAACAAAGACTAAGAAAACTAGAAAAACAAACTCAAATCGCAAAATCAGAACAAAGAGAGTTTGACAAAAAACAAAAAAAGTTAAGAGAAATTATGCAGAAGGTAGAATATCAGCAAAATACAATTACAAGAGCAGATCCACATGATGGACAAGTATTAAAAAAGAAAATGCATGCTTTAAAATCGCAAGAAAAAAAGTTAGAACAAACCAACTTTACGGAAGTACCAGATGTAGAAGAAAGTATTCATTTTTTCTTTGATGTTGTTAAAATTCCAAAAAACAAAGTCATTTTAAAATTAGATATAAAAGAACTAAACGTAAATCATAAAATATTATCTCAAAATATTTCCTTAGAAGTGATAGGAAATTCCCATTTATGTATCATTGGAAATAATGGTGTTGGGAAAACGACATTGATGCGAGAAATTTATCAACAATTAAAAGATAGAACTGACATTCATATAGGATACATGCCACAAGAATACGATGACATCTTATCCAATTATGAATATGTATTAGATTTTATAGTGGAAAATGGTAGCAAAGAAGCAATTACCAAAGCAAGATTACTACTTGGAAACATGAAATTTACACAGGAAGAAATGACAGATAAAATAACAGATTTAAGCAATGGAACTAAGGCAAAACTATTTCTTGCAAAAATGGTAATTGAAGCATGTGATGTATTAATATTAGATGAGCCGACTAGAAATGTAAGTCCATTATCGAATCCCGTGATTCGTTCTGTACTTAAGAATTTTCAGGGAACGATTATTAGTGTTTCTCATGATAGAAAATACATAAAAGAAGTAATAGAAGAATGCTACTTATTCACAAAAGACGGTCTTACAAAAATAGACAGCAATTTCTGAAGTTTATGGTATAATAAAATATGAAATTTATGAGGAGGTTGCTATGAAAAAAGAAAAATGTCCATATTGTGGAAATGACAAATTTGTAGAAGGAAAACAAGAGGGTTATGGCGCTGTTGGGCCTGCTAATAAAACTTGGACATTCAAATCACAAAAGTTATATCATAAGATTTGTCTGAATTGTGGAGCTGTTGTAAAATCCTATGTAAAAAAACCAAGTAAGATTATGATAAAAAAAGAAGAACAAAATTAATACAAATCATATGAAAAGAGATTTAATTACGATCCCTAACGTTGGGAAGGCAATCAAAGAAGATTTACAACAGATTGGAATTACATGCGTAGAAGATTTAAGAGAAAAAAATCCAGAAGTATTATACCAATTGGTTTGTGAGAAAAAAGGATTCAAAGAGGATAGATGCTTATTATATGTATTTCGTATGGCTGTTTATTACGCAGAAAATGAAACATACAATCTAGAAAAACTAAAGTGGTGGTATTGGAAAGATTAACCTGATTGAATTATAGAAAAGAGGCAAATATGAACGAATTAACGATAAAAGTGACCGGAATGAAATGCAGTGGATGTGAAACTAGGATTGGGAATGTACTTACTACCTTAGAAGGAATTCAAAGTGTAGAAGCACATCATGAAGATGGGATTGTAACCATAAAAGGAGATTCTATCAATCCAAAAATCATTGCAGAAAAATTAGAAATGATGGGTTTTGAAGTCGTAAAGGAAGAAGCATAATGCAAAAGATAATTCTAGTAGTAGATGGAATGACCTGTAGTGCTTGTTCTAATGGACTAGAAAAATATTTAAAAAAACAAAATGGAATTGTAGATGCAACTGTCAATCTTGTCATGGGAAACACACTCGTAACTTATGACGAGACAAAAATAAATCCAAAAAAGATTGAAACATATATTGGGGAGGCAGGATTTAAAAGTCTAGGCGTTTGGAATGATAATAGCTTAGAACAAGATCAAACCAAAGAGACCAAAACAGGAATATTCTATACCATACTTGCGATTGTTTTACTTTATGTTGCAATGGGACATATGATAGGATTGCCATCGATTCCGATTTTACATATGGAAAAATATCCAGTTTATTATACAATTACACTATTGTTTCTTACAATTCCTTTTTTATATTATGGATATGATATTATAAAAAGTGGCTTTCAAAACTTAATTCATAAAATGCCAAATATGGATACACTCGTTAGTATTGGTGTATTAAGTAGTTTTTTATATAGCCTTTTTAGTACTTACCAAATTTTAAAAGGAAATATCTCTTATTTAGAACAACTTTATTTTGAATCGGCTGCGATTGTGATTTATTTTATCAAACTAGGGAGATATATTGATCACAAGAATAAGAACAAAACCAAAAAAGCAATTCAAGAATTGGTACAAATTACACCAAAAGAGGCCTTAATCAAACGAGATAACAAAGAATATAAAGTTACAATCGATGAAATTGAAAAAGGAGATATTGTAATCTGTAAACAGGGTGAAAAAATCGCAGTAGATGGGGTTATCATTGAAGGAGTTGCTCACATGGACGAATCTTTTGTAACAGGAGAGAGCAAACATCCAAAAAAAACAAAAAATGATCCTGTAATTGCAGGTAGTATCAATTATGATGGATATTTAGAATATAGAGCAGAACGGATTGGAAAAGATTCTACCATTTCGGAAATTGTAAGGCTCGTCGTAGAAGCTACCAATACCAAACCACCGATTGCTGCTTTAGCGGATAAAGTTAGTCGCTATTTTGTACCGATTGTAATTGGTATTGCCATAATTACTTTCTGTGTGATTTTGCTATTTGATGGTAATTTTTCACTCGCACTCAATACCTTTGTCACGATCTTAGTCGTTGCTTGTCCTTGTAGCTTAGGTCTCGCAACCCCTTTAGCAGTAATAATGGGTGAAGGTATCTGTGCAAAGAATGGAATTTTAGTGAAAAAAAGTGAAGTATTAGAGATGGCATCTAAAATTGATACAGTTGTACTGGATAAAACAGGTACAATTACGTATGGTACACCCAAAATAGAAACTGTCATTTGTTATAATCAAATAGAAGAAAAGGATTTGCTTCAATTGGTTGGTAGTATGGAAAAGAAGTCTAAGCATCCAATTGGAAAAGCCTTTGTGGATTATCTAGAAGAAAATGGAATACCAAGTAAGAAAGTAGATCATTTGCAAGAAATCAGTGGTGAAGGAATTGTAGGAAAAATAGATGGGGAAGAAATTTTAGTAGGAAATGCCAAACTTTTAGCGCGATATCATATCGAAAACGTATATCAAAAAGAGGAATTAAAACTTGCCAAACAACAAAATAGTATTGTATATGTGGCAAAAAAAGATAAAATAATTGCTTTGATTGGGGTAAATGATATTATTCGAGATGATGTAGAAAAAGTCATTCAAAAATTGCAGCAGCAGAATATAGAAACCATCATGTTGACAGGAGATCATCAAGAAACTGCGCAAATTATCGCTGGTAAAATAGGAATTCATCATGTTATTGCGAATGTCTTACCATCTAAAAAAGCAGAGGTCATTCAAAATTTAAAAAAAGAGAATCACTTAGTAATGATGTGTGGGGATGGTATCAATGATAGTCCTGCTTTAGCCAATGCTGATATTGGTCTTAGTATTCATAGTGGAAATGATATTGCTACTAGTACAGCAGATGTTATTTTGATGCAAGATCATTTATATGGTATTTTAAATTTAATTGCTATTAGTAAAAAAACAATCCGAAATATTAAGCAAAATTTATTTTGGGCATTTTTCTATAATAGTTTAATGATTCCTATTGCGATCGGTCTATTAAAACCAATTGGAATCTCTATTAATCCTATGCTTGCAAGTATTGCTATGACACTTAGCAGTTTGACTGTCATTCTCAATGCATTAAGACTTAAAAATATCAGGTTTATAAAATAGCCAGTTTAAAACTGGTTATTTTTGAATCAAAAAATGCTCCATTTTATAAACTGTTATCCTTTGTGTTTTTTTATTTGCTTCATATAATAAAGAGAAGAAAGTATATATAAACAGGAGGAGAAAATGGAAAGTGAAAATACAAAATATGTATTGGATTTTGTGATACCTACTGGAAAGATGGGAGCTACAGGATCATTGGGTGCGACGGGTCAGGTAGGACCGACTGGACCGACAGGGCCTACAGCACTAGAAGATATGATTTATGTGCAGTATAAGGATGCCACAGCGTCCGAAACATTCACAATTGATACTAGCACCATTTTACCAAACAATTCTCCACTTTATAGTATCAGTGGAAAAGAAATTGTCATCAATGAAGTAGGAAATTATGAATATACCATTTGTGGAAATATTGGAGAAAATGCATATATTGGAATGCAAGTAATCAAACAAAATGGAACAGCAGTGAATTTACTAGGTGTTGAATCAAAGGAAAAAATGATATTATATTCCAAAACAGGTCTTTTACGAATAGATTCTAAGCAAAATTTACGTGTTCTTTGCATCCTCAATCAGGCGAATACTAAAGTAGAATCCATGACGATTATGGTGAAAAGGTTGCCATTTTAATATATGTATACTGTATTCAATATGTAGAGAGATAAGGTGATAAAGATGCAAAATCCAACAGATTATACTTTAAATTTTGTAGTTCCTGTAGGGCCAACAGGACCAACAGGTCCTACGGGACCACAAGGTATTTCTGGTGTGACAGGTCCAACAGGACCAGCAAGTTTGAGCGACTTAATTTTTGCGCAATTTTCAAGTAGTGCTAAAACTGGAAACTTGGATATCTATAATAATACTATTTTACCAAATAACTCTGTTGTGTTTGTCCCTACAGCCAATCAGATTCAAGTGAATGAATCAGGCAATTATGAGTTTACTATTTTTGGTACATTAGGAGCACTTGCGCAAAACGAATCGGTATCAATTAGTATGATAGTTACAGGAGAAAATGGAAATAGCTATAGTGAGATGATTGCTTCTATAGTTGCAGATATTAGCCTAGTGTATTTTTCAAAAACAATATTTATTACATTTACAGAAAAACAGACGATTGAACTTTACTTTCGGAAGGATAACTCTTATATAGATTCTGCAATTTATGATGTAACATTATTAATCAAAAAACTGAATTTTTAAATTATCCATAAAGGAAAATTCATAGCAATATCAAAAAAACATCAGAATTCTGGTGTTTTTCTATCAAATTTATCCTTTATATTGCCCACCATTGATGTGTATTACCTGTCCCGTTGTATAGGAAGATTCATCACTTGCGAGATACACATAAATGGGCGCTATTTCATAAGGTTGTGCCATTCGTTTCATATCAGAATCAGAACCGAGTGTTGGTATTTTACTTGCCTGCCAACAAGCAGGTTGTAAAGGTGTCCAAAAAACACCAGGGGAAACAGCGTTTACGCGTATCCCTTTTGTTGCCAAAGAAGTGGCGAGTGATCTAGTAAAACCAACAATAGCGCCTTTGCTTGTAACATAGTCGATTAATTCAGGTTCTCCAATAAATGTAGTAATAGATGTTGTATTGATGATAGATCCATTTTTTATATAAGGAAGGGCATATTTTGTTAAATAAAACATTGAATAGATGTTACTTTTGAGTGTAAAATCAAATTGTTCATTGCTAATATCTTCTAGTTTTAATTGTTGATATTGGACACCAGCATTGTTGACCAGTATATCAATTTTGCCATAGATGGCAATTGTCTGCTCAACGACATGTTTACAGAAATTTGGATCTTTTAAATCGCCCGACAACAAATAGCATTCGCCACCTAATTGTTCGATATATTGCTTTGTATAAGATGCATCTATATGCTCATCAAAGTAGACAATTACTACTTTTGCGCCTTCTTTTGCGTAATGGATAGAAATAGCTCTGCCAATTCCAGAATCTCCCCCTGTTACAATTGCAACTTTATCTTTTAATTTTCCATTACCAACGTAATTAGGATTGTCAAAAATAGGATTTGGAAACATAGCATATTCCATACCAGGCTGTACATCTTGTGCCTGTGGTAGTGCCCCTACAAAAAAATTTTCACATTTTTGGCCAACTCCATTTGAGCTAATTTCAGTTAGCCCATAGGTATCGTTTGGATTACATGAAATACATGGAAATAATTTTTTCAAATAAATTCTCCTTTCATAATATCGTATTCCATTCGACAGAAAATGGGAAAATGTTCTAAAAAGATTGCAATGAAAATTAAAAATTGATATACTAAATTATAAGAAACAACGAATAAAAACAAATCATAATATAGTTTGTAATAGTAGCAAAATATATAAGTTCGCTATTTGTAAACGGGGGGGAGAAAAGTACATATACCAAGAATAAGGAATGTGTACTAATGCCTTATAATACAATGATTTTAAAAATTTATATATTATTATAAAATAACTATGTTTGATAAAATTAATATAAATACTTGTATAAAACATCAAAAGATCTTCAATATGAAGGTCTTCTTCATTGTCGAAATATAAAAGGGGGATTGATGAAATGACAAATGAAGAATTTAAAAATAAGATTATAAAAGTTGGAACTTTTTTTAGTGGAATAGGCAGTCCAGAAAAAGCATTAGAAAGATTAAAAAATGAGAGATATATAAATGATTATAAAGTGGAATTTTTTTCGGAAATTGATAAAAATGCAATTAAAAGCTATTGTGCAATTCATGATGTAGATGAAAAATTAAATTATGGTAGTATAACAGACATTAAAGGTGAAGATTTACCATATTGTGATTTATAGATAGGTGGTTTTCCATGTCAAGATATTTCTTGTACAGGCAAAATGAAAGGATTTGATTTTACTAGTTCAACAAGATCATCACTAGGATGGGAAATGATACGACTTTTAAAAGAAACGAAATTTAAACCTCAATTTGTTATATTTGAAAATGTGGCTATGATAATAAGTAAAAAATTTAAAGATACGTTAGATTTATTTAAGGAAGATTTAAAAGAATTAGGATATACATTATATGATGACTTATTAACTGCTACTGATTATGAAATACCTCAAACTAGAACGAGGTATTTTTTAGTTGCAATATTAAATAATCAAAAAAGTTTTAAATTTCCAGAAAAAATTGAAAGTAATGTAGTGCTGAAGAATTTTTTAGATTATGATGTACCAGATAAATATTATTTAACAAATTCTGGATACTTAGAGAAAGATAATAAGAGAATTTTTAAACATAAAAATAGAGATGACATAGAATATGAAATTGATATGAATAAATATTTTAAAGGTGGAATTTGTGGAATAGATAAACATACCAAATTTGCTATTTCTTCAAGAATTTTTTCTATATATGGGAATGCACCAACTTTAATGGCTTGTAATACAGCCGATAATAGTAAAATTGCTATAGAGAGTGAGGAAATATAATGAGAATAAGAAGATTAACACCAAAAGAATGCTGGAGATTAATGGGTTTTACTGATTTGGATTTTGATAAGGCAAGTAAAGTATGTAGTGAAACTAACTTATATCATCAAGCTGGAAATTCAATTGTAGTAAATGTAATGTATGAGATATTAAAAAAAATCTTCAAATAGCAAACATATTTGTTTAAATATAATTTATGCAAAATTGAATGAAAACACTTGTTAATTTATTGAAATGATTGTTATATTTTTGTATAATAAAAAAAATATTATTGATAAATAACTACTATTTTATTTGGATTATAGTATAGAAAAAGAGTCTAAAAATAATTGTGTATTTCATGACTATGTGTAGCTTGAACGAAGTGAAAGGAATGAATGGTATTATGAATCAAGAAAAAATTGGTAAATTTTTGACCGAACTAAGAAAAGAAAGACATATGACTCAAGAGGAGTTAGCAGTAGAATTGATAGTTGATAGAGGAACAATATCAAAATGGGAGAGAGGAGTATATATTCCAAATCCAGAAATATTAATGGAATTAAGCAAACTCTTTAATGTTAGTGTTAATGAAATACTATATGGAGAAAGACATACAACTGAAAATGAAAATGAAGTAAATAATATTGCTATTGAAATTTTAAAAGATAATAAAAGAAAGATTAAAAGAATTTTACATATAAGTACAGCTATCATTATTGTATTATCAATGCTTTTTTTAACTTATTATTTTATGAATACATACAATTCTATTAAGGTATACAGAATTAATGGTGAAAACTCCAATTTTTATATAGATGATGGAATAATGATAGTTTCTAATGAGAAGGCGTATATAAAATTAGGAGATGCTATAAGATATAAAGATCAAAATATTCATTCTTATAGATTATATTATGTTAAAGATAATCAAGAAAATAATGTATATACTAGTAGTGACATTAATGAGCTGATAACAAATAAATTTGGAAAGAGCGAACTATTTTCATACAAAGATATAGAATATATAAAGCAAAATTCATTTATAGAAATAACATATAATGGACAAGAAAAAAGATATAATTAAACTCAATTTTGTAAAAGATTTTTCTAATATAAATCTTTTTAGCAAAAAAACTACACCTAATCCTAATAGAGATTATCCATCAAAAACTGAAAATATACCAAATTATATTAGTAGCAGTTTTCAATTTGATAAAGATCAAAATCAATATTATTTAGAAACAAATATTGATGGAAAAAATATTATGCAAAGATATTTTTGTGAGTTTGAAATTTATATTGTGGATGAAGTTATAGATACTAGTACAGAACATTATGAATATGATAATACAGATAAGGTGTTTACTTATCAAAAAATAAATGGTGATAGAATGGACAATAATTTTATTTACGATATTCCTAATAAAAAATGCAAATCGAGAATTTGTGATGAAAATATTGTAAATTATTTTGTTGGAAAATATATTAACAATAGTAATTAAAATGATGTGGGGCGAAATTCGCCCTTTATTTTTTTTCTTTTTTTATAATAGAATGAAGTTGAAAGGAGAGGTTTCTATATGTCAATAAAGTACAAATCGAGCTTATTTCTAATATTGGGATTGTTAGGAATGCTAATATCTAATACTTCTGTTTCTGCTTTGACTAACGAGAATCAATATATCAATCCAAATGGAATAATACTTACTAAAAAAGAATTTGATTTTGTAAGTGAATTTTATGGAGAAGACTATTTTTATAGCATGACACAAGAAGATTATAACTGGATTCAGGATTTAAACATAAATACTAGTGATATAGAAATTAAAAGTGCTTATGATTTTAATAGCATAACAAAAGGAATATCTTTTGCAGATATAAATAAAAAGATCACTATAGCAAAAAGCTGTAATACTATTTGCACTATTATGGTAAAAGCAACATGGCTTAAAAATCCCCCAGTTAAAAGTTTTGATGTAATTGGTGCAAGATTACATAATACAAGCTTTGCGAGTCAAACAGTATCGACCAAGGTCTCTTCTAGTGCAGGAACTGAATATTTTGATAATACTAGCTGGTATTCGAATGGAGTAGGCACATCAATTAAACTACCTGACTCTGGTGTTAACATTTCTATAGAACAGAAGTTTTATACATTGACCGGCGGAACAGTATATGCAACTTATCAGCATGCGACAAAGAATATTTCATTAGCAACAAGTAGATCTTATCTCATTAATAGTAATGGTTATGGAAGAGTCTTTTCATTCTATGGAGATGCTATTGATGTATATGATGCTATGAATGGTGTCGACATTAATGTTTAAAATTAGTAATATTAAGTTTTGTTAGACAAAATTTAATATAAATTTGATATTGAGAGAAGGTGAAATATGAAAAAAAAGTTAAAGATGTTCGGAGTTACATTAATGCTCATGTTTGCTGGAATTTTAAGTGTATGTGCTGCAAGTCAGACTTTATATTCTAATTCATCATATTTTATATTACCAGCACAAACAAAAGTAATAACGAATAAGTCAGCAACTTATAGTACAGCAAAAGCAAACATGGAAATTGAAGAAGTAACTGCAGGAACAAGAAAAACTAAATTTATTGCAAATAGAACGGTAGGAGGAACTACTGTACAATCTGCTAATGTAATAGTTACTTTAGCTCCTTACACTTGTTATCTTGCAACAATTGGTACAATTGGTAGTGGAACATGGACTCTTACAAACCAATCATCTGATACTTACCAAGGAACATTTAGCGGATGGAGAGGAGTATTAGAGTATCTATCTGTATCTTAATTTTATCTAAGTGTGATGAGAAGATAATTATTTCTTCTCATTAATTGTATTTAAGTTGACTATATTATAGACTAAAGAGGTGATTTAATGGTTTTGGAAATACAAAATATAAGCAAATATTATTTTAAAAATAAAAGAAAAGTGAATGTTTTGGATAATATTAACTATGTTTTCGAAACAGGAAAACTTTATTTTATAAGTGGAAAGAGTGGATCGGGGAAATCCACGTTAATTCAAATATTAGGTCTACTTATAAAACCTAATACTGGAGATATTTTAATAAATAATAAAAAAGTTGGAAAATTAACTGATAATGAGAACTCAATAATGCGAAATAAAGAAATAGGATTTATATTTCAATCTTATTATTTGAACCCATTAATGAAGGCATATGAAAATGTAATGTTACCAATGTATATGAATAAGACAGATACAATGAAAAATATGAAACAAAAGGCAGAAAAATTATTAGATGTAGTAGGATTATCTACAAGAATAAACCATTATCCAAAGGAATTATCTGGCGGAGAACAACAGCGTGTTGCAATTGCCCGAGCTTTAGCAAATAATCCTAATATTATTCTAGCTGATGAGCCAAGCGGTTCACTTGATCCAGAGAATGAAGAAAAAATTTTATCTATTCTAAAGAATCTTGCGAAGCAAGGTAAATGTGTAATTGTTGTGAGTCATAATCAAAGTACAAGAAAATATGCAGATAAATTACTTATAATAGAAGATAATAACTTAAAAGAGGTAGGTAATAATGAAAAATAAATTATTTTTGGCTACAAGGTATCAGTTTAGAAGAAAACGCAATATTTTTAACATTATATTTATAGGATTCGCAATGTTTATCTCCATTTTGCTAAGTACTTATAATACTTCTGCAATTAATTATATGCATAATGATATTTACGATTCATTTTACTTCAAAACGCTAAATGTTTGGAAAAATGAAAATGATTTAATTAATGAAGGTTTAACTTTAGAAGATGTTAGAGATGATTTGTCCTCTTTAAAAAATATCACTAATGTTTCCTCAATTGCATCATATAGGGATATGCTTTATTCATCTGAATTGGTAACTGATAAATTAGACGGTTATGTTGAATTTTATTCCGCAAATAATAGTACCTTACCTAAGATAGTAGCGGGAACTAATTTTCCAAATAGTAATGGTTATTATATGATATGCCCTGAAAAATTTTTTCCCCATAGTAACCCCGATGATTTAAAGTATGTTAGTATAAATGATAAAGTTTCAAATGATGATATAATTGGTAAGAAAATCAAATTTGACTATAAAAGTAATCAAGAAACAACAAATTATAATATAGACTTTGAGATAATAGGTTTATATGAAAATAGTGATCATATTTTTGATGAAGATATATGTTATGTTAAAGAAGATATATTAAGGGAAATAGTTATGAATAAATATTCTGATGATATAGACAAAGAAAATAATGTATCAATGTTAGAATATCAGATAGGATTTGTAGTAGAGGTAGATGATATCAGTAATTTAGACTCAGTTAAAGAGAATTTAAGTGATAGAGGATATGTTTATGAATCAAGGGCAACAGTTTCAACGGAATATTTTAGTAATATTAGCAAAAAAATGAATAATATATCTACTATAATTATTGCTATTGTTTTTATATTTATTTTAGTTATATTACAAAAAAAATACAAGGAGGAACAGCAACAGTTTCAGCTAATGACTTTTTTAGGTTATAGAAAAAATGATATAAGGATTATATATATTATGTCAAACATTTTTAATCTTATTATTTCTACTTTGGGTGCATTTATTATTTCATTTGTATTAATTCAAATGTCAAAAGGAATTTTTAATTATTACCCATTTCTTTTCAATAAATGGAAAATTATAATTGGCTATTCACCTGTGATTGCTTTATTTATAATATCTTTATTTGCAACTTTTATATCAAGTATATTAAATACTATTAATTTATTTAAGGATTCCTATGAATAATGTAATTTTTTCTTCATTTAGAGATAAATTTAAATATTTAATTTATATAATATTAATAGTAATTATCTGTATCTTTTATTTTATTATATTAGCAATCATTAATTTTTATACTTATAATATTAATAATACAATTAGAAATTACAAAGAAAATAGGGAAATATATGTTAATAATTGTGATACAAATTTTCCTAGTGTCGTAATGAAACTAAAAAATATAGAGGAATACTATCCATTATATACAAATTTTAGCGGAAAGAATAATGGTCATGAAGTTAGTGTTAATGTATTTCATAATGATGAAATAATAATGGGTAGAGAATTAATAAATGATAACGAAGTTATAATTTCTAAATTTTACTATAACATATTGGGATTATCTACTGATGATATTGTTAATAAAAGAGAAATAAATATTGTTTTAAATCATCAAAATCTAAATTTTAATATTGTTGGTGTAACTTCCAATAATAAAATAAATATTTTAATGAGTACTAAAATATTTGAAAAAATTACAGCTGTGAAACCTTATCAATATTATGTATTGGTAGATGAATATAAAAACGTTGATATAGTACGAAATAAACTTTTTGAATTAAACTATAATTCTGAACTATATGAGTCTTCTGGCTATTTAGAAATCAAAAAAACTGAAAGTACACAAATGATATTTAGATATATTTTACGAGTGTGTAAATAAATCTGTGTAAAATAAAAATCTTTCCATGGTAAAATAGAAG
>CANSPQ010000030.1 GCA_947648915.1 uncultured Caryophanales bacterium
CCCCCCCCCGTTTACAAATAGCTAACACATATATTTCCTACTCGCAAACTATTTTATGATTTATTTTGATATTTTTAGTATACCAAAAAACTATAAATTGTGCAACTACATTTTTATTTAAACATTCCTTTATCTCATTTTGGATGCTAGTTGTCTAATTTTATTCATACGATGATGTAATCCCGATTTTGTTATTGTTTTACCCGTTTCTACGCTGATAATCTCACTTAATTCAGATAATGAAACTTCTGGATATTTTTTACGATAAATTGCCACTTCTTTTGCTTTTTCATCTAAAAGTTCTAGTGTTCCATTTTTTTCTATTATCTCAATATCATGTAATTGAGCTGTTGCCGTTTCAATTATTTTATCTACATTTGCTTGTTCACAATTATTCAGTCGGTTGGTCATATTTTTATGATCCCTATAAATTCGAATATCTTCATAATAGAATAAAGCATTATTTGCTCTCATAATACGTAAAAAATCTCCTATTTTTTCGGCTTCCTTCATATAAATCATATATTTGTTATCTCTTTTTAAAACTTTACTATTTAGTTCATAAGTATTTAATAACGTAGAAACAAATTTTGCATATTCCATATTATCTACCAAAAATTCTAAATGGTATCTAGATTTTTTAGGATCATTAATACTTCCGACACTTAAAAATACTCCTCTTAAATAGGACTGAATTAAATTTTCATCTCCGTATATGTATTCTTTTGGTATGTTTGAATCGCTTTTTAATTGATAAGACAAATCATCTAAAATAGTGGAAACTTTATGCTTGATTGTTAAAATGTAAATATAATTTTTATTGAAATTATACCCACGTCTTACTGTAATTACAGGTTGGATAGAATAACTATCTTTCATTAAAGAATAAATTCTTCTTGCAACTGCAGCATTTTCAGTAGAAATTTGAATTGTGTCATTTACTACACCAATATTTCTTACAATTGCAGATAATTCTGTTATATTTTCTGATTCGATTGTTTCTAATTTACTTACTTCATTTTTCACAATACTCGTAAATGACATCATTTCACCTTCTATTCCATATCTTTTTTAAAACTCATAGCAGCTGTTGCTCCTTCCCCAACGGCCGTTGAAATTTGATAGACCTCTTTTAAAATTACATCACCACATGCATAGATTCCTTTTATATTTGTACGCATATTTTGATCAACTATAATATAATCATTTTGCATTTTTAATCCTAGGTTTCTCGCAAAAGAAGTACTTGGTTTTGACCCAATATAAATAAATAAACCATCACATTCTATTTCCCTAATCTCATTTTCTTGTTCGACTAAAATAGATGATAAATAACCTTCTTTTTCATTTATTGTATTTACGACACTATTATATAAAATTGTAATATTTTCTTTTCTTTTTGCTTCTTCTACTAAAATAGAATCGGCTCGTAATTTTTCACTTCGGTTTAAAATTGTTACATGGTTACATATATCTGCCAAATATAAACCTTCTTCAAATGCACTATTTCCTCCGCCTACTACACAAACGTCTTTTCCTTTAAAAAATGGTCCATCGCATATCGCGCACCAACTAATTCCATGTCCTACCAACGATGTTTCATTTTCAAGCCCTAATTCTTTTGGGACTCTACCTGTTGCGATGATTACTCCCTTACATAGAAATTCTTCTTTGTCTATTTTGACAATTTTTTGATTTTTATTTTCTAAAATATCAATTGCTTCTCCATAGCGATATTCAATTTCTAAATTTTGAACTTGTTCATAAATATTCATCGCTAAAGTTGGTCCATCAATTTCTTTAAATCCTGGATAATTTTCCACTCTTGCAGACCTGTTAATTTGTCCTCCAGGAACACTACTTTCTAATAATAATACATTGACATTCGCACGTTTTAGATAGATTGCTGCCGTCATACCTGCAATCCCTGCACCAATTACAATACAATCATAGGTTTTATTCATTTGCATTCCTCCTGTTAGAATATATGATTAGGATAATACCAAATATTAAAGTAACAATAGATACCAATTGCGCCATACGAATATTTCCAAGCATTAAACTATCGGTACGCATTCCCTCAATTATAAATCTACCAATTCCATACCATATTAGATAAAGTCCTGAAGTTTGTCCAAATTTATGATTGTTTTTTCTATAGAAGAAATATAGGATGACAAAGCCGATAAAATTCCAAATAGACTCATATAAAAATGTAGGAATATAATAAGTAGAATCAATATACATTCCATTGATAATAAAATTTGGCAAATGTAAATCTTGTAAATGTGATAATGTCGTTACTGCACCATGTGCTTCTCCATTAAAAAAGTTTCCCCATCTACCAATTGCTTGTCCTAATATAAGACCAAGCACTAATATATCTGTTATTTTCCATAGAGAAATATTATGCTTTTTCGTATAATAACATACAAATAAAAAACCAAATAAAACCCCACCATGTATGGCAAGTCCACCTTCCCATATTTTGAAAATGTCAATTAGGTTTACACTATAGTAATTCCAATTAAATACAACATAATAAAGTCTTGCCCCTATAAACGCCATAGGAATAGTATAAAAAAATAAATTAATGATAAAATCTTCTCTTATGTTCCTTTTTTTCGCTTGTTTTAGAATAAGAGTCCCACCTATGATGAAAGCAATGAGTAGAAAAAAAGAATACCAATAAATTTGAAAAATACCGAAATCAATCATAATTGGATTCATAAGTTACTCCTTTCCTAACATCGGTTTTATGACATATTTATCCATTATCATATTCATAAGAGATATGAGTAAAGCAACTAAGCATGTCATTAGAACTCCACCAATTGCAAAGTGGCTTCCCAAAAGAAAATCGACAATATATAAAATAAATACATTAATGAATGGATAAAATATTCCTAGTGTAATAGCTGTCAATGGTAGTGTTAAATATACCAATACTGGTTTAATGGTATGATTTAAAATATTCAGTAAGATTGCTGCGATGAAAGCCCAAATTCCAAACCCACTATTATCAATTTGAATCGTATTTGGAAATAATACGGACACTGTTATTAAAATGAGGGCATATCCTAACATATAGAGAAACCATTCTAAAATACTACTATATTTCCCAAATTTTCTTTTTCTATGATTTTCTTCTATAATAATTGTTTTCATAGTTACCTCCTATTTACATTTTACCATTTTCTTCTTTTAATTCAAATAGAATATCTCTTAATTCAGTAGCACGTTCAAATTGTAAATTAGCTGCTGCTTCCTTCATCTCTTTTTCTATTTGATCCATTAAATTTATTTTTTCCTGTTTGCTCATCTTAGTTGGTGCTTTTTCTTCAATCTCCTTACTGTTGGAAATTAAATCCCTTATTTCTTTGATGATGGTTTTTGGAATAATATTATGTTCTTTGTTATATTCCATTTGAATGGTTCTTCTACGTTCTGTTTCTTTGATGGCATTTTCCATAGCCTCACTTACTTTATCCGCATACATAATGACATGCCCATTTGCATTACGAGCTGCTCTACCAATTGTTTGAATTAAGCTTCGATCACTTCTCAAGAATCCTTGTTTATCCGCATCCATAATAGCAATTAAACTTACTTCTGGAATATCAAGACCCTCTCTTAATAGGTTAATGCCTACTAATACATCATATTTTCCAAGACGTAAATCTCTTATGATTCGCATTCTTTCTAATGACTTAATCTCACTATGTAAATAAGCAACTTTAATATCCAATTTTTTCAAATACGTTGATAGTTCTTCTGCCATACGAATCGTTAGTGTAGTGATTAATACTCTTTCGTTTTTTTCAATTCTTTTGTGAATTTCTTCCAATAAGTTATCAATTTGACCATTTGTCGGTCTTACTTCAATGGTTGGGTCTAATAATCCTGTTGGACGAATAATTTGTTCCGCTACATGATTTCCTGCTTTTTCAAGCTCATAATCACCTGGTGTAGCAGATACACAAATGATTTGATTGATTTTTTTCTCAAATTCTTCAAATGTTAAGGGACGGTTATCTTTGGCACTTGGCAAACGAAAACCATAATCTACTAAAACTTGTTTTCTCGCTTGATCTCCATTATACATTCCTCTTACTTGTGGTAATGTTACATGGGATTCATCTACAATCAAAAGAAAATCTTTTGGAAAGAAATCCATTAGAGTTGTTGGTGTTGCACCTGCTTCTTTGAGTGCTAAATGTCTGGAATAGTTTTCTACTCCTCTACAAGTTCCTGTTTCCGATAGCATCTCTAAATCATAGTTTGTTCGTTCCATCAGTCGTTGATACTCTAATAATTTATTGTTAGATTTAAAATATTCAAGTCTCTCTTTTAATTCTATTCTTATATTTTCCACAGCTTTTTTGATTTTTTCTTCACTGGTTACAAAATGGCTTGCCGCAAATAAACTAATGGATTTCTTATTGGAAGTAATAGTCCCAGTTAACGTATCATATTCATATATTTTATCAATTTCATCTCCAAAAAATTCAATACGAATACCTTTACCATGTTGATTGACAGGCATAATTTCTAGTACATCTCCTCTTACGCGAAATGTACCTCTTTTTAAATCTAAGTTGTTTCGTTCATAAAACATATTGACTAATTTCATCATGACATCATCACGTTCGATTTGGTCCCCTACATTTAATGTCAACATTTTGTCTTTATAATCATCTATTTCTCCTATTCCATAAATACAGGAAACAGAAGCGACTACTATGACATCATCATGTGTAATGAGTGCAGAGGTTGCGGCATGTCTTAGTTCATCGATTTCGTCATTGATAGATGCATCTTTTTCAATATAAGTATCAGTCTTTGCTACATAAGCTTCTGGTTGATAATAATCGTAATAGGAGATAAAATATTCCACGTGATTTTCTGGAAATAATTCTTTCAATTCTGAATATAATTGTCCCGCAAGTGTTTTATTGTGTGCTAAAACTAAAGTAGGTTTGTTTACTTCTTTTATCACATTTGCTATCGTAAATGTCTTTCCAGTTCCTGTTGCGCCTAATAATACCTGATATTTTTCACCTTTTTGTATGTCAGACACTAATTGATGAATGGCTTCTGGTTGATCCCCACTTGGTTGATATTTTGAAACTAATTTAAACATAAGATGCACCTCTTTTTATGCTATTATTCTATCATACTATTCTATAAAAAAACAAGATTACTACAATTTATAATAGTTTGGTAAATTTTACAATTATTATATCTTCAAGTATAATAATTCATTTCGTTATAATTTTTATATATAGTTCTATTTATATAAAATAAAAGAACTCTTACGAGTTCTTTACAGAAAATTTATTATTTAATAACTTTTCAATATCTTCCTTTAACGGTTCCATATTACTTGCAACTCGATTAATACAAGAGTATAAGATACGGAGTCTTACTTTATCTTCTGGAGTTACATCAATAAATTTTAAACAAATGGGATAACCATTGTCTAAAAGTAAATTAATTTCTGCATTATCTTTTTCAAATGTAATATCAATCGCAGATATAGATTTATAAAAAATGGAATAGATTTGTTTTCTTTCATTTTGTTTACTGTTATTATCAAATAAAAATATCTTTTTGTCTGTAAAAATTCCATGATCTCTTAATGTTTTGTATGCTACCAATATTATTTCATCTTCATAAATATAGTGTTTGATATACCCTGGCAAATCATTCTTGTTCATTGCTTTAGAAAAATTAAAACTTCTTATTATTTCTTTATGTTTGACATAAAACATACAACCACCCACCTAAGTTTATTATAACATGATTTTATCAATTTTTAATACCTTAAAAATTAAAAAGACAAGAAATCTTGCCTATTGTTTATTTATTGTAATAGTTACTTGATAAGTATTTTCCAAATCTATTTCTTCTTCATCTACTGTATAACCATATGATTCAATCTTACTAACACAATCACGAACAGTATTAATTATAGTCTTCATATCTACAATTGGTGTAGATTCTTCTACATTATTTATCATTACAGGTTGTATTTCCGCATTATTGATATTACTACTCATTACATCTTCTCGTGGATTTGCAATCTCAACTTGAGAATTAACAGGTCCTTCAAATTCAGTATCATCAGTTAACGATAATGGATTAATTGACTGAAAAGTATCTATTTCTGTTTCTGTGAGGGATGAGTTAACGGGCATATGAAGTGCATTGGGATTTCCAAAATTTGGTTGTGTTATAAATTGACTAGGTTGTGATTCTACTCCTATTTCGACTTGTGATTCATTCGTTTTCTCAGAATTAGAGGATTGCACTTTAGAAGAAATTGTATTAAATTGAAATTCTGTTGCAGGAGTTTCCACTGGTTTATTAAAATCCATATTTACTTCTTTTTCTTCTAAATCATCTATATAATTTGAATTTGTTCTGTTCTCTGAATTCATATTTACCATGTTAAAAAATCTACCAACAGTTGGTTGTGATTCAACTGACTGTGGTTCTTCATTTATTTCTTCATTTATAATTGGTTGTGATATCGGAGAAACTGCTTTTATTTCTTTTGGATTTATATCTAATATTATTTCTTCGTCAACAGAATCATTTTCTATTGGTTTAAAAATATCTTGTGCTTGAGATTCTATTTTATCAATATCCATGAATCCTGGATTAATTATATCTTTTTTCTTTTCATTTGACGATACTTCATTATCGCTTTTTTGTGATATTTCCAATTCTTCTCCAGAAGTTTCATCGTCAGCTAATCCATTTAATAGTTTGTTAATTTCTTCATCTGTTTTCCGAACTGTCATTCGTTCACTTATAACACGATTTAACATTTTTAATTGATCTTCTTTATTTAATTTTAATAATGAACGTGCATGTCTTTCAGAAATTTTTTCTTCTAATAATGCCTCTTGTACTTCATCCGCTAAATTGAGTAATCTTAACTTATTTGCAATTGTAGACTGTGTTTTTCCTAATTTTTCTGCTAATGCGACCTGATTGATATAACCCATATCTAAGATTTTTTTATAAGATATTGCTTCCTCAATTGGTGTTAAATCTTGTCTTTGGACATTTTCAATTAATGCAATTTCTGCACTATTTTTATCATCCAAATTTGTTACAATGGCGGGAATGGTCGTTTTCCCTGCTAAAATGCTTGCCTTATATCTACGCTCACCAGCTATTATTTCATATTTATCTGCAATTTTTCTGACAACAATTGGTTGAATTACGCCATGTTCTTTAATTGATTCTGCTAATTCTAAAATACTTTGTTCATTAAATTTAATTCTTGGTTGGAATCTATTTGGTAGTACATCATCCAAGTTTAAAATAAGAACCTCTTTTCCCATTTCCATATTATGATACCCCTTCCTTATTCTATTTATAATATAATACTATATTTTGGGAAATATATCAATGTTTTTTGGGAAATATATAAAAAAAGAATTATTTCATAAACTCTTTTTCTTTATTTCACTATATTTTCTAGGAAATACAGTACTCGTTTTTTTATGTTTTTGAAATAGTAATAATGTGCGATGTCCTGCTTCAAATGGCAAATTGAAAGAAATTTCGTTTAATTGATTACAATTTAACTTTTCTATTGTAGAACTACTTTCTCTTAATTCTGTCTCTATATTTCCCTTCATCGCTACTAAATATTTTCCAACTTTTAACATTGGAATTCCATATTCTAATAAAATACGAAGATGTGATACAGCTCTTGCAGTTACAACATCATATTTTTCTCTATTATTTAATGCATATTCTTCTGCACGTGCATTATAAACTTCTATGTTTTCTAAATGAAGAACGTCAATCACATTTTTTAAAAATAATGTCCTTTTTTGCAAAGAATCTACCAATTTAATTTTTAGATTTGGAAAGAAAATTTTAATTACAATTCCAGGAAATCCTGCACCTGTTCCAATATCACATAATGTTTCTTGTTCTTCTAAATTGATTATCTTTACTAAAGTTAAACTATCATAAAAATGTTTCAAATAAACTTGTTCTTTTTCAGTAATTGCAGTTAAATTCATCTTTTTATTCCACTCAATTAATAATTGATAATATTGTTCTAACTGAATCAATTGATTTTCATTATATTTTATACCTAAAATATCCAGTTCTTTTTTAAATTCCTCAATTTGCATGATTGTTCTCCTTTTTTAGATATACCATTAAAATGGATATATCAGCAGGATTTACACCACTAATACGAAGTGCTTGTCCTATGGATGTTGGTTTGACTTCCTTTAATTTTTGTCTTGCTTCAGAGGCAATATTAGGAATTTTATCATAATCAATTGTCTCTGGGATTTTTTTATCTTCTAATTTTTTCGTTTTTTCAGCTTCTTTTTGAGCTTTCAAAATATAACCTTCATATTTTATAAGAATTGATACTTGTTCTTTGATTTCATTTGCATATGGAATTGGATAAAAATGTTCTAAATGTTCTATTTTAATTTCTGGACGTTTTAAAAATTGATATAATGTGATTCCATCTTGAATATTTGCGGTTGGAATAGTAGATAAATATTCATTTGTTGCCTGTGTTGGTGTGATTTTATATTTCTCTAAATAGTGTTTTAATTCCTCAATTTTCTTTTTTTTCTCCATTAATTTATTGTGCTGTTTTTCTGAAATTAAACCTACCTTATATCCATATTCTCTTAATCTTAAATCTGCATTATCGTGACGCAATAGTAATCGATATTCTGCGCGAGAAGTCAATAATCGATACGGATCTCTAATTCCTTTCGTTACTAAATCATCAATTAATACACCAATATAGGCATCATCTCTTTTTAAAATAAGTGGTTCTTTTCCATTTATTTTTAAAGATGCATTAATTCCTGCCATCAATCCTTGACATGCAGCTTCTTCATATCCACTTGTACCATTAATCTGACCAGCTGTATATAAATTTTCAACTAATTTTGTTTCCAATGTTTGTTTTAATTGAGTTGGATAAATTGCATCATATTCAATTGCATAAGCATATTTTAATATTTTTGCATGCTCTAATCCTTCAAGACTATGTACCATAAGTTCCTGAACATCATGTGGCATACTTGTAGAAAATCCTTGAAGATAAATATCATCATAATATAGGCTTTCTGGTTCTAAAAATAATTGATGTCTTTCTTTTTCATGAAAACGAACTACTTTATCTTCTATAGATGGACAATATCTTGGTCCGATTCCTTTAATATCATCAAGTCCACCATACATACTAGACTTACTTAAATTATCTCTTATAATTTGGTGTGTTTTTTCATTTGTATATATTAGATAACAAGGAACTTGATCTTCTATTTTATAGGATGGCTCATTATCAAAACTGAATGTATGATATATGGAATCTCCATATTCTATTTTTGTTTTACTAAAATCAATTGATTTTTTATCAATTCTTTGTGGTGTTCCTGTTTTAAGACGTTTTATTTGAAATCCTAATTTTTCTAAATTTTCGCTTAAATGATTACAAGGTTTTTCCCCATGAGGACCTTCTCTATGTCTTGTATTTCCTACAAGAATATCTGCTTTCATATATGTTCCTGTAGTTAGAATAACGGCTTTACTTGAAATTTTGTTTCCATTTTCTAAAGTTATCCCCTTAATTTTCCCGTTTTGTACAATCAGACCTTCTACCATATCTTCATTTATCGTTAAATTTTCAGTATTACAAAGAGTTTTCCACATATTTTGTGGATAAGTAATTTTATCCGCTTGAGCTCGTAAGGCCTGAATAGCAGGGCCTTTTTTATAATTTAACATTTTTATTTGTATTAAAGATTTGTCTGTATTTTTTCCCATTTCACCGCCCAGAGCATCAATTTCTCTTACAACAATTCCTTTTGCACTACCACCAATAGATGGATTACAAGGCATATCCGCTATGTTTTTAATATTTCCTGTTATAAGTAATGTCTTATTTCCCATACGTGCAGAGGCTAAACTCGCTTCACAACCAGCATGCCCTCCACCTACTACTATTATGTCATAATGCATACAAAACACCTCTTTTTTTCTTTTCCTATTATACTATCAAATTTGTAATGAGACAAGCAACAGTTTTATATATAAATATGAAAAATAAGTCCATTCACTAAAGATTATTATTTCTGTGATAAGTCATCTAATAAAGCACATTCAATGTAATTTTTTTCTATAAGAAGATATAAATTGTGTGATATTTGAATTTATAGATTCATATAATAAAATTAAATTGGAGGTTATATTTATGCTTAGATTACCAATTGATTTATCTGAAATTAATATTCTATTTGTAAAAGATATTGGAAGGCAACTTATTAATGAAGATATAGAATTATATATAGAAAATAAAGGTAATGATAAATATTCTATATATCAATTACCAATAAGTTATAAAGGATATTGGACAGATTTAACTGATAATCTTGCTTATAATTATGATAATCTAACAGAAGAAAACCAAAAGTTATATCAATATCAATTTAGGCATCTAATTAGAGGAACAGAAGGTTTTTATAATGAAGACAGTAAGAAATATAAAAAAAAATAGAATCTTAATATTCTATTTTCCAACACAAAATTGACTAAATAGATGATCTAATAATTCCTCCTGATACTTTTCTCCTATGATTTCACCGAGTAAATTCCATGTTTCTTTTAAATCTATCTCTAACATATCAATCGGTTGATTTTCTTCAATTCCCTTTTTGATTTCTTCTATACTTACCAATACATTTTTTAAAATTGCAATACTTCTTGCATTCGTTAAATATGTCATGTCCTTGTTTTCCATTTGATTCATGTGAAACAATTCTTTTATCTTTTCCTTTAATTCTTCGATTCCCTTATTTTCTAAAGCACTCATATATATAATAGGATGTTTTTCTTCATATTCACTTAAATTAGTAATAGATGGCAAATCTATTTTATTTACAACTAAAATATGGTTTTTAGAAACTAATTGATCTATGATATTTCTATCCTCTTCATTCAATTCTTGATTTTGATTTATGACATATAAAACTAATTCTGAATTTTCAATTAGCTTACGGCTTTTTTCTACTCCTATTTTTTCTACAATATCCTCTGTCTCTCGAATACCTGCGGTATCAATCATATTTAAAACAATACCATCTAAAATAATTTGTCCTTCTACTGTATCTCTTGTTGTTCCTTCAATTTCTGTTACGATTGCTTTTTCTTCTTCCAATAATGCATTTAATAAACTACTTTTTCCAACATTTGGACGTCCAATAATTGAAGTTT
This sequence comes from uncultured Caryophanales bacterium, assembly GCA_947648915.1. Taxonomy (GTDB): domain Bacteria; phylum Bacillota_I; class Bacilli_A; order RF39; family UBA660; genus UBA5026. Next base: position 11,278 of record CANSPQ010000030.1, read on the forward strand.
GAATGCCTTCTTTTAAGAGCTTACCATTTTCGCTTTCTTTTAAAATATGTCTTATTTCTTTTTCTATCTCATCTATTCTTGGTTTCATAAGAGATAAGGTCATTTCTTCAATATCCTCATATTCAGGATAATCAATATTTACTTCTATATTTGCTAATATATCGACTATTTTTTGCCTTAAATTATGAATCAAAGTAGATACTTTTCCCGCTAGTTGATTCATTGCCATTTTTCTAGAACTTTCTGTCTTAGCGGATATCACATCCATAACACTTTCTGCTTCTAATAAATCTATTCTTCCATTTAAAAATGCACGTTTCGTAAATTCTCCTGGTTCTGCTAATCGAACACCATTTTGTAGCAATAATTCTAATATCTTTTTTGTGGTTGCAATTCCACCATGACAATTAATTTCTACAATATCTTCAGTTGTAAATGTTTTTGGATTTCTCATAATAGATACCAATACTTCATCAATAGGAACATTATCTTCTATAATATGTCCATAATGAATAGTGTGTGTTTCTGCATTTTCTAAATTAGCGCCTTTGAAAATTTGATTTACTTTCTGAATGGCATTTGTACCACTCACACGAATAATTGAAATCGCACCTACACCTAAAGCTGTTGAAATTGCGGCAATTGTATCTTCCATACTACTCTCCTTTTTTCTTTTTCCGAAAACCAAACAACATTGGTAATTTTGTTGGTTGTAAAAATACTTCTAATGATACATATTTATCTGCCAATGTTACAAACCAACTTTCGATATATTTTGGGGGAACTTTATTTAATGGAAACATATGTCTTAATATAATATTATCTATTTTTTTATTGACTAAATCTGGAAAATATTTATTTGCATTGATCATTGCCTGTTTTGCATGGACAAATCCATGTCTTTGAAAAAAAGGTTTTTTTTCAATATCTTCTTGCCATGGTTTATCATAAAAATCATGAAGTAATCCACCAATTGCAGCACTTTTATAATCTTTGTGAAATTTTTTTGCCATTTTGTAAGCAACTTTAGATACTTTTAATGAATGTTCATAAACTGTAATATCACCATGATGTTTATAAGTTTTTCGTTTTTGAAATTCTTCATTCATTAAAATATCATGAATAATTTGATAAAATTCTTCTTTCTCATTGCAAGACATATTTTTTTTCCTCCAGTTCCATACATAGTTTACAGAATAATCACTTAATAGTCAAACTATTTTTTCTAATTTATGATATGCAAAAAAAGAGTTTTTTACTCTTCTACATATTTTATAATGACATGTCTTTCTTTGCCCTCTCCAATACTTTCGGTTGTAAGATTTTTATACTCTCCAATTAAAGAATGTACTAATCTTCTTTCATAAGAATTCATTGGATCTAGAGAAACATCAATTTTGCTATCTAAAACTTCTTTTGCAATTATTTTAATTTGCCTTTCTATTCCTTTTAATTTTTTCAATTTATAATTGGAAGCATCTATATTTAATTTTAAATTTAATTGTGTTTCTTTCTTTATTGCTTGTTTTATCAATAATTGAAGTGCATTTAATGTTCTTCCTTCTTTACCAATTAAAATTGCATTTTGATCAGATACGAGTGTTACTTGGTAAGTATCTTCTTTGATTAAAATTTCACTTTCTATATCAATATGAATTAATTTTGAAAATTGATAAATATATGATTTTATAAATTTTAAGATGTCATCTTTTTTAAGAGCATATACGATATATTTTGATCCTTTAAATAGTTTTCCTTCTATATACTCTGATCTTAAAAATAAATCTTCTTGTTTGCAATTTAATTCATTTAAACATTTTTCAAGTGCTTCTTCTTTTGTTTTGGCCTCATATTGTGTAATATTAAACATGCTTTTTACCTCTCTTTACCAATAAATTTTGGACAATTGTAAACACATTTGATGTTACCCAGTAAATAGCGATTCCTGATGAAATTGAGAAGGCTGTAATTGTCATAATTACTACCATTACATTTGTCATCGTTTTCATTTGTTTTTCTTGATCTTTTCCCATTGAAGCACCACTATTTAATTTAAAAGAATAATAAGTAGCAAGTGCAATAATAACGATAAATATTAAATAATAATATTTTCCATGTTGAAATGCAGCAATTGCGGGACTTGTTCCTAATTGGAATCCTAAGAATGTTTCTTCAAATATAGCTGGAATTCTACTAATTGCTTCATAAAAAGCAAAGAATAATGGAATTTGAATAAATGAGAATAGACATCCAGATAATGGATTAATATTATATTTTTTATAAACCATCATCATTTCTTGAGATTTTTGCATCATTGCTTCTTGATCTTGTCTATTTTTATATTTGTTTTCAATTTTAGTTAATTCTGGTTGCGCTTTTTTTAAATTTTCAGATTGTAAGGCTGTTTTCTTAGTAAATGGCCATACCACACCTCTTATAATAAGAGTTGCTAATATCAAAGCTAGACCATAACTATTTACCAATTTTCCAATTTGGATAATAAACCATGCCAGTGGCTTTACAAATATAGAAGTCCATATTCCTTCATATTTTCCTTTTGTTATTTTTAAATTTTCACATTTTGGAAGATTTTCTATTTTTACTTTATTATCATTATCTGCCTTATTATTATATTCTTCGTATAATTTTAAAGTCTCTCCTTCTGGTTGACATAATATATTTTTTGTTAAATTTTGACCTGTAGATTCATTACGAACCGTTTTGCCATCTTGTTTTAAATATTTTGTGCATCCTGTAAAACCAAATATTAATATAAAAATTACTAGTACTTTTAATATCTTATTTTTCTTATTCATTCGGATTCTCCTTTAATATATTTATTTTAGAAAATATAGATAGAAGATCATTTTCCATCTCACTATATTTTTTTTCTAAAATACTCTTCCTTACCATTATAATACAAGAAAAGTTATTTTGATAGTTTTTTTTATCAATTATACTTTTTAACTGTCTTTTTATTTTATTTCTTATTACAGCATTTCCTACTTTTTTACCAACAGAGAAACCAAATTGATAAATTTTTTTTTCATTTCTTTCTATATATATTATATAATCTTTATATTTATATGGTTTAATTGTTTGAATCATTCTATTATAAATTTCATTTTCCTTAATGATATTTATTTTTTTCACAAAATCGACTCCTCTTATATAAAAAAACACTGTTTATGCAGTGGTTGATTATTAATGTGATAAAACTTTACGTCCTTTTCTTCTTCTATTATTAATAATATTTGTTTTCATACGTGCTAAAAATCCTTGTTTTTTACTTCTTTTGCGATTATTAGGTTGATAAGTTCTTTTCATTATATACACCTCCTGTGTTTAAAATTTGCATTGCTTTTAACATTATATAGACATTTACTTGATTTGTCAAATATTTTATGAAAAATTTTTATCTACATGGAATATTTATATTTTTTATATAATACACATATTTTTACACAGTTTATTTTTTATTTTTTAATATTTTTATTATTTTTCCACATATATATATTATTTTAATACACATTTTATTAGATTGTTAATAATTTTATGCACATTTATGTTAATAATTATGAATTTTATAGATTTGATTTATATTTTTATTGTGGAAAAAAGTGTGTATTGAATTTTTTCCACAATTTTTTTTATTTTTCCTTTGATTTTATATAAAAATAAGGTACAATATAGTTATTAATCAGGGATGGAGGTGTAATTTTGGAGACGATAAAAATTTGGAACTCTTTTTTAGAAAAAATAAAGGAGGAACTTTCACCCATTGCTTATGAAACGTGGTTTTCGGAAACGGAATTACATGAATTAGAGAATAACACTGCTAAAATTATAGTTCCAATGCATATTCATAAAAAAAATTTAAAAGAAAATTATAATGATATGATTCAAGATATATTTTCAGAAATTACTGGTTCCAACTTTAAATTTGAATACTATACAAAAGAAGAAGTAGATTTTAATGTTGAAATTAACACAGATGAAATAGGAGTTCCTTCCAATTTAAATTTTGAAACAAATCTAAATCCATTTTATAATTTTGAAAATTTTATAGTGGGAGAAAGTAATAAATTTGCTCAAGCAACTGCTCTTGCAGTAGCGGAAAATCCTGGATATATGTACAATCCTTTATTTATATATGGAAATAGTGGTCTTGGAAAGACACATTTGATGCACGCAATTGGGAATTATATTATTAAAAATAGTAAAAAAACAGTGTTATATGTAACCAGTGAAAAATTTGTATCCGATTTTATTGGCATTAATAAAAAAAATAAAGATGGAAATAATTTTGATAATGTAGAAATCTTTAAAAGAAAATATAGGAATATTGATGTTCTTATTATTGACGACATTCAATATTTAGGAAATGCCAATCAAACACAACAAGAATTTTTTAACACCTTTAATGATTTATATGGTAATAATAAACAAATAATTATTTCGTCTGATCGTTCCCCTGATGATTTGAAATTATTAGAAGATAGATTACGTACTCGTTTTAACTGGGGACTTACGATTAATATTCTTCCGCCAGATTTTAAACTTAGAATGAATATTATTGATAATAAAATTGAAGGTCATATGCTTGCTAACCCTTTTCCACAGGAAGTAAAAGAATATATAGCAAGTAATTGTACCAGTGATATTAGAAAATTAGAAGGAGCAATTACTAGAGTAGTTGCATATGCGACCATGATGAATGGAAGTGATATAACTCTTGATTTAGCAATTGAGGCTTTAAAAGATTATTTTGTGAAAAGTATTATCTCAAAAAATAAGATAGATCAAGTTCAACAATTAGTATCATCTCATTATAATATCACTGTAGAAGAATTAAAAAGCAAAAAAAGAAATGCCTCGATCGCAGTACCTAGACAAATCGCTATGTATATATGTAGAACTTTCCTAGAAGAATCGCTTCCTAAAATTGGAATAGAATTTGGTGGAAAAGATCATACGACAGTGATGCATTCTGTGGATAAAATAAAAACACAGTTGAAACAAAATAAAGATTTAGAAATTGAAATTCATAAAATTATAGAACAGATTAAATAAAGGTGGAAAAAAATCTATTTTACACTTTATTTTACAGAACGAATGCTATAAAAATTTAAGCTATTTTAATGGATAAATTTGATTTTCCACATTTTCCACTTTAATAATAAAAATATTTATAAAATAATAAAATATAGAAGGAGTTTTTTATGAAATTAGAAATTAAACAAGAAATCTTAATGGAACATTTAAATTATGTAATTAAAGGAATCTCTAGTAAAAATATTATACCAGTATTAAATTGTATTAAATTTGAACTTACAAATGAAGGTTTATATTTACTTAGTACAGATAATGATATTGCAATCAAAACATTGATTCCTACTACAGATATCAATCAAATAGAAAAAGAAGGAGAAATAGTAGTATCAGGACGTTATATTTATGATATTATTAAAAAATTACCAAATACTTTAGTTTCTATAGAAGAAGTAGTAGATAATAAAATATTAATTACTACTACCAATTCCTCATTCCATTTAAATTGTAATAAAGCAGATGAATTTCCTACTTTAGATTTAAATGAAAATACAAATCCTGTTTTCATTAGTAAAAAAATATTTAAAAATATGATAAGGCAAACTTCTTTTGCAACTTCTACACAAGAATCACGTCCTATTTTAACAGGTATTAATATTAATATAGAAAAAAACTTATTAGAGTGTACCGCAACTGACTCATATCGTTTAGCAAATAAAAAAATAGAATTAGATCAAACAATAGAGGAAAAAATCAATATAACAATTCCTACTCGTAATCTAAATGAACTTATGAAATTAATAAATGAAGAAGAAGGGGATATTGAATTACACATATTTAATAATAAGGTAATTTTTAAATTTGATAGCATTGTTATGATGTCTCGTTTATTAAATGGAACCTATCCTGATACTTCTAAATTAATTCCAGAAACATTTGAATTCACTATAAAAGCAAAACTATCAGATTTTTATGATGCAATTGATCGTGCTTCTTTATTAACTAACGAAGCTGACAAAAATACAATTAAATTAGAGAGTAAAGGAAATCAAATTACAGTTTCTTCTAATATTCCAGAGATTGGAAATGTAGAGGAAAAAATAGAAATAGAAAAGTCAAATGATAGTGAAATTACAATTTCTTTTAGTTCTAAATATATGATAGACGCATTAAAATCTTTAGAAAGTGAAGAAATTATATTATTAATGAATGGTGAAATCAAACCAATTATTATCAAAAATCCAGAAAGTGATGATTTAACGCAATTAATTTTACCAATTCGTACTTATTAAATAGGCTAATTTAGTCTATTTTTTGACTCAATCACAAAATTTGTGGGATTTAACATTTCTAATATAAGAGACTCTAGA
>CANSPQ010000031.1 GCA_947648915.1 uncultured Caryophanales bacterium
TAAATATATAGTTGTCAATACTTTTTTCTTATTTTCTTCATGTTTTTATCCTGATAGATTTTATCTATAAATTGAATTGATTTTGTTAATAGTGTATAATAATTGTATTAAGTAAAATAGTGGAGGATGTTATTATGAAAAAAGGAAATTTACAAGGGGGATTTACTTTAATTGAATTATTAGCAGTTATAGTAATACTTGCAATTATAGCATTAATTACAGTACCAATGATTATGGATACAATTGGAAAGGCAAGAGAACAATCATTAGTCGATAGTGCCTATGGAATTATTGAAGCTGGAGAATATTTTTATGCTGAAAATATTCTGAATGATCCAAATCAAACACAAGAACGATATGATTTTGAAGTGAGAAACAAACAATTTGTATACACAAAGGATAATACGAAAACATTATCTTTTAAAGGAGAAGTTCCAAAAACAGGAATGTTACAGATTAATACAAACGGAAAAACAGCGATTGCGATTTGTAATGATACGCATTGTGCATGTAAGAGTGTTAGTGAATTAAAAGTAACACTAAAGGAATCCAATTGTAATATTGATAAGGAAACCGGAGAAATCGGAGATGCTATCGTAAAAGATGGAACCCCAACTGGAACAGTAATTTCTTATCTTGCAGGAAATACAGCGCCTGATGGCTATTTAACTTGTGATGGAAGTATATATCAGATTAGCGAATATCCCATTTTAGCAGATGCCATAAAAACTGGACTGGGTTCTTATAACTATTACGGAGGAGATGGAGTTACTACATTTGCAGTGCCAGATTTAAGAGGAGAGTTTCTAAGAGGTACAGGGACTGCTACAAGGGATACAGGTAGTGGCTTAGATGTTGGTATACATCAGGATGGAACTACAATTCCTTTTATACAATTATATTCTAATAGCTTATATGGTTATAAACATAATAATAATAGTCCACATGCATATCCATATAATATAGATAAAATAACATCTTGGGGGACTAATGGTTACGTTAGTGCTTCATCATCTTCGGATACTATGAATCGTCCTTATCAAGCTTCTACTTATACATCAAGACCAACCAATACATCGGTTTTATATTGTATTAAGTATTAGTAAATTTAAAAATGGATAAATGTATTGTTATCCATTTTTTGTATAAAATTTTATATAAAGTTATAGCTTAATATTATGAAATAGTGTAAAATAGGATTATAAGAATATAAGGTGGTTATATGTTAGGAAAAATCATTTATATGAGTGATAATATAGCTCATGTGCAAATAGGTTCAGGAGTACAAGTTGCTACTAATTTAATCAATTTTTATGTTGTTTTAGAAGATGAGCAACATAAAATTGTAGGAGAAATTGAAGATATTAGTGAAGATATTATAAAAATTCATTTTTTAGGAGAACTATATCCAAACAAATTTGTGACAGGAGTACTCCAAAAACCTAGTTTTTCTGCAAAGGTTCGCATGATTACCAAAGAGGAAATGAATTTACTTGTTGGAACAGATAGTGATGGTGCGATGTATGTTGGCTTGTCTCCTCTTTATAATTATCCGGTTTATGTAGATATCAATGATTTATTCAGCAATCATATGGCGATTTTTGGTAATACAGGAAGTGGTAAATCGTACGGAGTTGCTCGTTTGTTACAAAATGTATTTTCCAAATCTAGAATTGAACCCATTCGTTCTAATTTCTTTATCTTTGATGCATATGGGGAATATCATAACGCATTTCAAAATATCAATCAGGTGAACCCAAATTATAATTTTAAATATTATACAACCAATATTCATGACAAAGAGGGAAATATTTTACATATTCCATTATGGTTACTTGGCTTAGATGATATGGCTTTATTGCTTGCGGCAGAAACACATTCTCAACTAACAATTATAGAAAAAATGTTGAAATTAACTGCTATTTTTGCAGAATCTGATGAACAAGCGACTCGTTATAAAAATCATATGATTGCCAAAGCGATTATGACAATTTTATATACCAGTCAATCTTCTCCTGCGAAACGTGATGATATTTTCTCTATATTAGCTACTTGTTCTACACCTCAGTTTAATCTTGAAGCGCCTGTGCAAGGGGTTGGCTATGTTCGTAAGTTTAGAGAATGTTTTGTCATTGATAAAGAGGGAGAGTTTGTAGAAAGTATTTTAGTGACACAATATATATCAAATTTTATTGATGAATCTTTAGATAAATATGAAGCAAGTAACATGAAATTTTATACATTAGAAGATATGGAAAAGGCACTTAATTTTACTTTAATTTCAGAAGGCCTTCTTAGAAATGATAAACTATACAATGAGGCAATTACACTGAGAGTTAGATTACATGCTTTAGCGATTGGTGAAAATGCAAAATATTTTACGTATCCTAATTATTGTACTGTAGAACAATTTATTTCTAGTTTAGTTACTGGGTCAAATGGGACCAAAGCACAAATTGTTAATTTCAACTTAGAGGATATTGATGATTCCATTGCCAAAGTAATTACTAAAATTATGACGCGAATGTTATTTGAATTTGTGAAACGGTTACCAGATCGCGCGTCCATACCATTTCATATCTTCCTAGAAGAAGCACATCGTTATGTACAGAATGATTCTGATCAATATTTACTTGGTTATAATATTTTTGAGAGAGTTGCAAAAGAAGGTAGAAAGTATGGACTTGTCTTTAATTTGATTTCACAAAGACCAGTTGAAATTTCTGATACAGTCATTTCACAATGTACCAATTTTATGATATTCAAAATGAATCATCCGAGAGATTTAGAATATATTAAAAAAATGCTTCCGAATATCAATGCAGAAATCATAGAAAAACAAAAAAGCTTACAATCTGGAACTTGTGTAGCTTTTGGAAAGGCATTCCGAGTACCTATGATTATAAAGATGGATTTACCAACTCCCGAACCATATAGTAGTAACTGTGATGTTGCTGCTAGATGGAAAGCATAAAATAGCGAAAAAAATAATTCGCTTTTTTTTCATTTTTCATATATAATGTTACTGGTGATAACATGTTTGAAAATTTAGGAGAACGTTTACAGAATGTCATGAGTAAAATAAAAGGTTATGGAAAGATAACCGAAGAAAATATTGGTGAAATGACAAGAGAGATTCGTCTTGCTCTATTGGAGGCGGATGTGAATTACAAAGTAGTCAAGGAATTTATTAATAATGTAAAAGAAAAGGCATTAGGTGAAGAGGTTGCAAAATCTTTAAAACCTGGAGAAGTTTTTGTGAAAATTGTCAAAGATGAATTGGTCGAACTATTAGGTGGAGAAAAACAAGAATTAAATATTGTAGGAAATCCCGCGACTTTGATGTTAGTTGGGTTACAAGGTAGTGGTAAAACAACTACAATTGCAAAACTTTCGAATCATTTAAGAAAAAGGCATAAGAAAAAACCGTTGTTGGTTGCTTGTGATGTATACAGACCTGCTGCAATTGATCAACTACAACAACTAGGTCGTGAACTTGGAATCTCTGTTTATACAGAAGGGAAAGGAAATCCTGTAGAAATTGCTCAAAATGCAGTTATTTATGCGAAAGAAAATGGATATGATTATGTCCTAATTGATACAGCTGGGCGGTTGCATATTGATGAAGAATTGATGCTGGAGTTAAAACATATTTGTGATGTGATTCATCCGAATGAGGTATTGCTTGTTATTGATAGTATGACAGGTCAAGATGCAATCAATGTGATTGAAGGATTTCATCAAGAGCTAAGTTTAACTGGTGCGATTTTAACCAAGTTGGATGGAGATACCCGTGGTGGTGCGGCTTTATCGATTCGTCACTTGACGAACGTTCCCATTAAATTTATCGGTGTGAGTGAAAAAATGGATGGGTTAGAAGAATTTTATCCAGAACGTATGGCAACTCGTATTTTGGGTATGGGAGATTTGATGTCCATTGTCGAAAAAGCAGAACAAGTGATGGACGAAGAAGCTGCCATTAAAGCTGCTAAAAAAATGCAAAAGGGAAATTTTGATTTGGAGGACTTTTTGGAACAATTAAATCAGATTAAAAAATTAGGACCATTAGAAAATTTACTGAAAATGATACCTGGCGCATCTAAAATGGGACTTAATAAAGTGCAAATTAATCCAAAAGACATGGCACATTTAGAGGCTATTATACAGTCCATGACAAAAGAAGAGAGGAAAGATCCTTCTATTATTAAAGCGTCTCGTAAGGTTAGAATTGCAACAGGCTCTGGTAGAACAGTTGAAGAAGTCAATCGTTTATTAAAACAATTTGAACAAATGAAAACGATGATGAAACAATTTAAAAATGGAAAATTTAAGATGCCCTTTTAGGGATTTTTTCTTTTATTTGAGGCAAATACCATATGCAAGAAGGAGCTAGCAACATAAGATAAACTAGATAAGGGGGAATTAATTATGTTATCAAACAGAGGATGTTGCTCATGTAGACAAAATGGTTTCGGTATGCAACCAATGCCTTATGGAAATCAAATGATGAATGCACAACCTATGATGGAATGTCAAGTAGTTGAACCAACAATTACACAATGTCAAGAAAGAGAATTCTATCATGAAGTACCACATGTATGTCCAATTCATACACATACAGTAAATCGTCACATCTATAAACATACTTATACACCACAATATTCTTGTTCAGAAGAAAACCAAGTATGCAATATAGATTGTGGAAAATGCTCTGGTTTCCTAAGATAAGCAGCTTTATGCTGTTTTTTCTTTCTAATAAAGATTGTCAAAGTGCATAAAATATTGTAAAATAAAAAAGTCAGAAAGAGTGATTAGATGAAATTAGAGTTACAATTATTCGGAAGAGCTTATGAAGTTAGAAAAGCAAGCATTCAAAAAACGGGAGCTGCAAAAGCAAAATTATATTCTATGTATGCTAGGGAAATCTATGATGTTGCAAAAAAAGGTGGAGCAGATCCGCTTTCTAATGCACCATTAAAACGCTTGATGGAAAAGGCAAAGAAAGAACAAGTACCAGCAGATATTATCAAAAGAGCAATTGATAAAGTAAATAGTGGAGTTGATGAAACCTACGATAAAGTAAGGTATGAGATTTTTGGACCCTCTGGTTCTACTGTTTTAGTAGATTGTTTGACCGATAATGTGAATCGTTCTATCAGTAGCGTTAGAGCAGCTTTAAACAAGTGCAAATGCAAATTAGGAGTGACAGGAAGTGTTGCTTTCCAATATGATCATTTATGTATTGTAAGTTTTAATGGTTTAACAGAAGAGGAAACCTTAGAAACTTTGATTGAAGCTGGTATTGATGTAGAAGATATTGAAATGGAAGATAATCAGATTGTAATTTATGGAAATCCACAAGATTTATATGCAATCAAGGAATCCATTCAAACTAAACTTCCCAATGTCGACTTTGATATGGATGAAATAACAATGTTACCAAAGGACAAAATTACATTAACTGGGGATGATTTAGAAATTTTCAATCGTCTACTTACAATGTTGGATGATATTGAAGATGTACAAACTGTTTATCATAATGTTGCATTATAAAAAGAGAAATTATTTCTCTTTTTCTGTTGTAAATAATTGTTGTATGCTTACATTTAAGGACTTTGCCAATTTCTGCATCACCAATAATGATATGTTCTTATATTCTTTTCCTGTTTCTATTTGTTTGATATAAGAGATACTAATATCTGCCTTTTCTGCTAGTTTTTCTTGTGTATAATGTAATTTCTTTCTATAAAACCTAACGTTGTTTGCAAAAATATTATATTCTTCCATTAGTTCCTTATTTCCAATCATTACTTCACCACATTTCCAAAATTTTCCATATTACTCTTGGCTTTATTTTCTCATAGATTGGTTTAAAAAACAGTACACTATTAGTGGACTATGTGCTATAATAAATGTCATAAAGAAGTAGGAGGAGCAGTATGTACCGAAAATTGAAGGAATTGAGAAAAAAGAAAGGATACACATCTCAAGATATGGCAGAAAAGCTAGGAATTAGTAAGCCATTCTATTCACAGATTGAAAATCAAATGCGAAAATTATCTTATGATATGGCAGTACAAATTGCCACTGTTTTTCATAAAAAACCAGATTATGTTTTTTTAGAAGATCATAAGGAAAAACAAAACAAAATAGATTGACACTTTTTTGAATTTAGAATATAATACTAGTATCAATGTGATGATGGTGTGGAAAGCCGGAGCAATAATTAGAAAGTTGATTCTTCTAGAATAAGTAAGGTGGAACCGCGGGGGAACTCGTCCTTACAACTTCTAGGAGTTTTTTCTTTCTATGTCGAGAAAGGAAAATTTATATGAATGAAATGAATATGGAAAAAATGGTTAATCTATGTAAGCAGTATGGATTTATATTTCAAGGTAGTGAAATCTATGGTGGGCTTGCCAATACATGGGATTATGGGCCATTAGGAAGTCGGCTTAAAAACAATGTCAAAGATGCATGGAGAAAGCGTTTTATCCAAGAAAGACCAAATGCGTATGAATTAGATGCCGATATTTTAATGCATCCTAGAGTATGGGAAGCAAGTGGGCATGTGGCGAGCTTTTCAGATCCTTTGATTGATTGTAAAGGGTGTAAGATGCGACATCGTGCGGATAATTTAATTGATGACTTTGATGCAAATGCACATGCGGATGGCATGACAGGAGAAGAAATGGTTGCTTATATCAAAGAGCATAAAGTTCCATGTCCAAAATGTGGAGGAACAGATTATACGGATATTCGTCAGTTCAATTTGATGTTTGAAACATATAGGGGAGTTACAGAAGATTCGAAAAACATAGTCTATCTAAGACCGGAAAATGCCCAAGGAGAATATGTCAATTTCTTAAATGTGCAAAGAAGTATGAGAACAAAGTTACCATTTAGTATTGGTCAAATTGGAAAAGCTTTTCGTAATGAGATTACACTAGGTAATTTTACATTTCGAACAATTGAATTTGAACAAATGGAATATCAAACATTCTGTAAGGAAGGCACAGATAGTGAATTATATCAATATTTTAAAGAGTATGGTAAAAAATTTTATATGGATTTAGGAATTCCAGAAGATAAACTAAGGTATCATGACCATGAGAAATTAGCACATTATGCCAAAGAAGCTTGTGATATCGAATATTTATTTCCATTTGGTTGGGGCGAAATCAATGGAACACATAACCGTACCAATTATGATTTATCACGTCATCAAGAATATTCGAAGGTATCGCAAGAATATTTTGATCCAGAAACGAATGAAAAATATATTCCTTATATTATTGAATCTACCTATGGTTTGGATAGAAGTGTACTGGCTTTACTTTTCAATGCTTACCATGAAGATACTTTAGAAGATGGTACCACAAGGGAAGTTTTAAGTTTACATCCTTATTTGGCCCCTTATAAAGTAGCGGTGTTACCTCTTGTGAAAAAATATCACACAGAAAAAGCAACTGAAATTTATCAGTTACTTTCAAAAAAATTTATGACAACTTATGATGAATCTGGCAATATTGGAAAACGTTATCGTAGACAGGATGTAATTGGGACTCCTTACTCTGTTACGGTCGATGATGAGACATTAAATCATGGAACTGTTACAGTAAGAGACCGTGATACTATGGAACAAATTACACTCAAAATAGAAGAGTTAAGTACTTATATAAAAGAGAAAGTTCAATTTTAGACTTTCTTTTTTTTCTAAATAATTTTCCTATTTCATATAATCAAACTAGGAGGGTGTTATGAAAAAGAAAATAGGTATTTTGGTGAGACCCAATATGGATCAGCTTACAATTAACCGTGAAATAAGTGATGTTATTATTGAACATAATTGTATACCCATTGGAATCGTTCCTACTTGTGATGAAGGCAAGATGACGTTGGATTCTTTTCAGGATATGGCGGATATTTTATCTCTTTGTGATGGGGTGATTTTGCAAGGTGGAACTGAATTTTATGATTATGATGTGCAGACAGTAAAATATTTATATGACCATGACATTCCTACTTTAGGAATATGCTTGGGAATGCAAACAATGGGATGTGTTTTTGGTGGAAAATTAGAAAAAATAGAAAATGATACCCATCACCATTTTGTCGATTATGTGCATGCTGTTGTGATTCATTCTAATTCTAAATTATATTCCATTTTGCAAAAGGAGACTATTGTTGTAAATAGTAGACATCATGAGCAAGTTGTCAATACACATTTACCAATTGTAGCATCTGCTTGTAATATCATAGAGGCAGTGGAAGACGCTTCTAAAAAATTCTTTATTGGTGTACAGTGGCACCCAGAATCTATTGACGATGAAAATAGCTGTGCTTTATTTCAAGCCTTCTTTAACAGTATTTAAAAAATCCAATTTAGGATTTTTCTTTTGCATGTAATAATTCAGGATGTAGATAAGCAATTTCTAAGATTTTATTGATGATAATACCTGTATTATTGGTTCCATAATGTATTTTAATCAAGTCTAGGTTTGGAAAATACTCTTGCATGAGTATTTCTAGTAGAGTTTTTCTTTCTTGCTCCTTATAAGCCTGTAATTCTTTTATTGCCTCACTAAAGTTGAGACAAACTTCTTTTTCTATTCCATATTGATTTAAGCTACTCATAAATTGCTGATTATCTGGAAATACAAAGGTAGTTATAAATAACATCTTTTCATTTGCAGTTTTGAGTGGAACATAGCCAATTGGAGAGGTTTTCCAGTTTCGGTTGATGAATTCATTTGCTCTATGAATGTAGTATGAAATTGGAATATTTGATTTCATTTTATCTGCTCGTCTAGTTGCGTAATTGGATTGGGTATACTGTATATAAATGTTTTTTTCAGATGTTGCCCATTTAATAATTTGATGATACGTTTCTTGTTTACTTGTATCTTGTAATTTGTCAAAATCAAAAATGGTAAACTTTTGGGTTTGCATACCTATCACCTGATAATCATTGTAATCTATTTTTTTGCTGATTGTCAAATATTTTAAATTGTTCTATAATGAATTATGAGGTGTCGTATATGAAAATAAAATACGATTTATTAAAAGTAGAAAAAAATACCAAAGCAAGAAGAGGAAAATTACATACGAATTATGGAACTTATGATACGCCAATGTTTATGCCAGTCGGTACTTTGGCCAATGTAAAAACATTAACACCAGAAGAACTAAAAGAAATGCATAGTGCTGTTATTTTATCGAATACTTATCATCTATGGTTACGCCCTGGGGCAGACATTGTCGAAAAAGCAGGTGGTTTGCATCAATTTATGCATTATGATGGACCTATTTTAACCGACAGTGGTGGCTTTCAAGTATTTTCTTTAGCAAAAAATAAGAAAAAGGACATTGTAGAAGAAGGGGTACATTTTAAAAGTCATTTAGATGGTAAAGACTTATTTTTGACACCAGAACTTTCCATTCAAATTCAAAATAAATTGGATAGCGATATTGCGATGAGCTTTGATGAATGTCCACCTGCAAGTGCTAGTTATGAATACTTAAAAAATAGTGTGGAAAGAACGCTTCGTTGGGCGCAAAGAGGAAAAGCCGTTCATAATAATGAAAGACAATCGTTATTTGGAATTGTTCAAGGCGGTGCGATAGAAGAATTAAGAAAATTTTCAGCAATTGAAACCGTAAAAATGGATTTTGATGGATATAGTATTGGTGGGGTTGCCAATGATGGTGAATCCAAAGAGGATATGTATAAAGCCATTGATTATTCAATACCGTATTTACCGGAAGATAAACCAAGATACTTAATGGGTGTTGGAGAACCAATTGATATTATTGAAGGTGTGATACGTGGCATTGATATGTTTGATTGTGTGTTACCAACTCGTATTGCCCGTCATGGGAATGCTTTCACAAAATATGGAAAAATCAATATGAGAAATGCAAAATACAAAGAAGATTTTGAACCAATTGAAAAGAGATGCGATTGTTATACTTGCAGAAACTATAGTAAAGCTTATATAAGGCACTTAGTAGTTTGTAATGAATCTTTAGGTGGGAGACTATTATCGATACACAATATTCGTTTTTTAATTCGATTAACAGAAGAATTGAGAGAAGCAATTGAACAAGACCATTTATTAGAATATAAGAATCAGTTTATTCAAGATTATAAGCAATAAAAAATAGATTGAATTTTAAATAAAAATATGTTAAAGTAACTACTACAATGAGGTGCAGTATGTGTAGTAATTTAACAGAAAATCCAAAAATCTTATATGTAAAAATATTAAAAAAAGTACCGTTCAGAGAAATTTCCCAAAGTTTAATGAGTGGTTTATTATGTGTTGTCTTTATTGATCGTGATACCAATGATTTAAAATTGTCAATACCTTCTTATAAAGGAATTGGAAATTATGCACAGGAAAAATCATTGGCAAAATCTCATTATTATAGTGGTTTTATTGATATTACTTCAGATGGGTTAAACAGAATTGAAGAAGATATGTTTGTAATTATATATGAACCAGAAACAAGAAAAATTGTAAGGATGACACAGTTATGTAATTTTTTTCTAGATTGCAAAACCTATATTCAGGATGTTTCAGACTCAGAAAATTCCAAATGTAAAGTAATAGAATTTCAGGCCTATAAAAATAAGAGATAATTGTTTATCTCCTTTCTTTTTTCCCATTTTTATTGATACCAACCATACTTCCAAACATACAAGTAATGGTTAAAATGAGATAATAAATTAAATTTTTAATCTCTATATGATTTCTAAGTCCTAAATAGTTAAATAAAATAATTAGAATGATAAAAATAAGAGCCAATTTGAGACCTTCTAGCCATCCATTTTGCTTACTTTCTTTCCCTATTAGAAAGCCACCAATGAATAGGGTTAGAACAGGTCCTATAATTTCTAATATAGTAATAGTTTTCTTTCCAATCATATTAAAGTAGTTGAAAAAAGTAATCAACAATGTAAAAATGAGTAAGGTTGTTATCATAATTCCAACTATTTTTGCACTTGTTTTTAAATATTTCATAAGTTTCCTCCTGATTAGATATATGAAAGTGTATAAAATAATATGATTGACACATAAGAAAATAGGTGATTCTTATGTATTTTATTTTAATGGCAAAAACATTGTTTTTATATTTGTTTATTATTTTTGTATATCGTTTAATGGGGAAGAAGGAAATAGGAGAGTTGGGAGTAGGTGATTTAATTGTTACTGTTTTGGTTGCGGAACTTGCTGCTCTTTCTATTGAAGATCCTAATAAATCTATTTGGATATCAGTTGTTCCTATCTTAGTTTTGGTAATATCAGAAATTATCATTAGTTATATTGGTTTAAAAAGCGAGAAATTCAGAAATTTTATCGATGGACATCCAACAGTGATTATTAAAAATGGGAAGGTGAATTTTAGTGCAATGACGAAACTTCGTTATACATTGGATGATTTGATTACTCAATTGCGCGGGGAGGGAATTAAAAGTATTGAGGAAGTTGATTATGCTGTTTTGGAAACGAGTGGAGATTTGTCTGTTTTTCAAAATACAAAGGATTATCCTATGCCGATTATTTTAGATGGTGTAATTCAAGAAAAAATATTGCCTGAACTAAAAAAGGATAAGCATTGGATTTTACATATGCTCAAAAAACAAAATGTGGATTTGGAGAATGTTTTCTATGCATTTTACACACAAAATAAATTATTTATCATAAAAAAAGAAGAACTTTTTTAGGAAAAATTTTTAAATTTCTTCTATCTATGATAAAATGTTAGCATAGGATTTAAGGGTGATGCATTATGGTAGAAAGTTTAGTAGAGTCTATAGTTAATTTATTCGGTAGTATTAGTAATATTCCTTTTGGGAAGGAAATGACTATTTTCTTTATTTCTTGTTTGCCTATTTTGGAGTTAAGAGGAGGTATTTTAGCTGCTTCCTTACTACATGTGAATCCAGTAGTAGCATTTATCATTTGTTTTCTTGGAAATATACTTCCTATTCCATTCATTCTATGGTTTATTACACCTATTTTTAATAAACTAAAAAAATGGGAAAGAATTGAACCTTTTATTACAAAGTTAGAAAACAAAGCTTTGTCAAAAAAAGATAAAATTGAGCATATTCAGTTTTGGGGATTATTCTTCTTTGTAGGAATTCCACTTCCAGGTACAGGAGCATGGACAGGAACCTTAATTGCTTCTATGATTAACATGGATAAGAAAAAAGCGCTTATCGCTTCAATATTGGGTGTCGTATTTGCAGGTATTATCATGCTTATTATGTCTTATGGAGTTTTGGGTACGATTATAAATTAATTTGACAAAAAATCTAAGTGATTATAAAGTTGTCTACACATTTGATGTTAAAATAGATAATTTTCTATCGTAGTTTTTTAATTGATATAGCATCTTGAATAAAAGATGTTTTTCTTTTATAATAAAATAAGAAGTGGGGAATTATATGAAAGATTTAATTATAGGAGCACATGTATCCTTTAATAAGGATGAGCAATTAGTAGGTAGTGTATTAGAAGCAATCAGTTATGATGCCAATACATTTATGTTTTATACGGGAGCTCCTCAAAATACAAATAGAGCTAACATTAATTCAGAATTAACAAAGCAAGCTCATGAAATGATGAAAGAACATGGAATTGATTCTTCTCATGTCATTGTTCATGCTCCTTATATCATTAATTTAGCTAACAATGGATCAAATTATGATTTTGCAATCCAATTTTTAAAACAAGAAATCAAAAGGGTAGAAGAATTGGGTATTACCAAAATGGTCCTTCATCCTGGATCTCATGTTGGACTTGGTGTAGAAGAAGGTCTTAAAAATATCATTTTTGCCCTGAATCAAGTAATTCATCAAGATACACAAGTTATAATCTGTTTAGAAACAATGGCGGGAAAGGGAAGCGAGTGTGGATGTACATTTGAAGAATTAAAAACAATTTTGGATGGTATGAAGTATCCAGAAAAAGTAATGGTTTGTTTAGATACATGTCATATCAATGATGCAGGGTATTCCATACAAGAATTTGATGCTACCTTAAACCAATTTGATCAGATTATCGGACTTAGTAAATTAGCTTGTCTTCATATCAATGATAGTAAAAATATCCTTGGTAGTCATAAAGATCGTCATGAAAATATTGGGTATGGAACGATTGGATTTGAGAATTTATTACATGTCATTTATCATGAAAAATTGGCAACAATTCCTAAAATTTTAGAAACACCTTATGTGAGTGCAGAAGACACCAGCACAAAAAGAGCGTATCCTCCATACAAATTTGAAATTGAAATGATTCGTAAACAAACATTCGATTCCAAACTTATCCAAAAAATACGCGATTTTTATAAATAACGTTTATATTTATCCAAATAGAAGTAGAGGAGTTCCTCTGCTTTTTGATATGTTTTTTCATTTAAATGTAATTTGGCATCTCTTAAAACAACTTCAGGAGAACCAAAAACGACATTTTTCCACTTTGTTTGAATGGTATGGTATAAATAATAAGCTTCCTCATTGCTTAAAAAAATACCATTTTGTTCTGCAAAGCGATAAATATCTTCTATTTTTAAATTTTCTACATATTTATGGATCATTTTTTCAATCATGTTACACCTCTAAAGTAATATATGTATAAAATTTAGAATAATGTAGTATCGTTTCCATAAAATAAAATCAAGAGGTGATGATATGTACCAAGAAATGCCACTTCCTTATGCATATGATGCATTGGAACCTTTTATCGATACAAGAACGGTTGGTTTGCACTACGAGAAACATTATAGAAATTATTTAAACAAGTTAAACCAATTATTACAAAAAAACAACTATAAAAATGAATATTCAAAAGAGGAATTGGTGACGCATTTGGATATGTTTCCTTTAAAAGATCGTGGCGATATTTTATATCATTTAGGTGGGGTTTTAAATCATGAACTCTATTTTTCGAATATGAGTCCTAAACAAAATAATCAACCTGTAAAATCGATTTTGAAGGCAATTGATCAAGCATATGGTAATTATGATAATTTTAAAAAAGAGTTTTTAAAAACAGCATCTTATTTAGTCGGATCTGGATATACTTTTCTTGTCTTAAATGGAAAAAAAGAGTTGGAAATTATCAATTTGAGTAATCAGGAAACGCCTTATACCTATGGATTAATTCCTTTGCTTGCGCTTGATTTATGGGAACATGCCTATTATTTAAACTATCAAAATGAGAGGGTTAGATATATAGAAAATTTTTTTGAGATTATAGACTTTGAACAAATCAATCAATTATATGAAACAGCATTATCCAAAAAATCGTAATATTCGTTACTATAATACAAGCAAAAATATCAAAGTAATCATCGAAAAAAGATTTAATCTATTAATTGGAATCATTACCATACTTGGGTTTGTTTTACTTGTTGGATTATTTCGTGTTCAAGTGATTGAACATGATGTTTATACCGTAAAATTGGAACAATTAAGTCGTAAAATTGTAGAAGGAAGTACGGCTCCACGTGGGCGCATTTATGATAGAAATCATCAGTTGCTTGTCGATAACCGACCTACTAAAGTGATTTATTATAAGAAACAAACGGGAATTTCTACGAAAGAAGAAATTGATCTTGCCTATCAGGTTGCGGATGCGATTACAGTTTCTACTAATAAATTAACAAATAAAAGTTTGAGAACATTTTGGGTCAAACAACATCCGAGTGAGGCAAAAGCAAAAATTACGGAGGAAGAATGGAGGGCCTTAGAAGAACGAAAGCTCTCCTCAAGTGATATTGAAACTTATAAAATAGAACGTGTGACAGAAGAAGAACTCTCCTCTTATGTAGACCTAGATTTAGAAGCAGCTTATATTTATACATTGATGAACAAAGGTTATTCTTATGCAGAAAAAGTAATCAAAAATGAAAATGTAACAGATGAAGAATATGCCTTTATTGCAAGTAATGTCGATTTTTTAAAAGGATTTGATACGAAACTAGATTGGGATCGTACTTATTTATATGGTGATACTTTCAGGACAATACTTGGAAGTGTAACTTCAAGTGAAAGTGGAATTCCTGCGGAACTTAAGGATTATTATGTTAGCAAAGGATATGCATTAGATGATCGAGTTGGTATTAGTTATTTGGAATATCAATATGACGATTATTTAAAGGGAACAAAAGATAAGTATGAAATTGGAATGGATGGAAGTAAGACATTGATTGAAGAAGGAACCCGCGGAAATGATTTGGTTTTAACGATTGATATCACGTTACAACAGACTATTGAACAAATTATTGCAGAAGAGATTATCAAAGCCAAATCAGAACCGAATACTGAATATTATAATCATGCTTTTGTGATTGTATCGAATCCCAACACAGGAGAAATTTTAGCAATGGCAGGAAAACAAGTGGTGCTTCGAAATGGAGAATATGTAGTTTATGATTATGCGCCTGGAATCACAACTTCTCCAGTTGTAGTAGGATCTGTCATTAAAGGAGCTTCCCATATCGTTGGATATAATAGTGGGGCTTTACAGATTGGGGAGCAAAGATATGATACTTGCGTTAAGTTACGTGGTGCTCCTGAAAAATGTTCTTGGAAACCACTTGGTTATTTAAATGATATTACAGCTTTAAGACTTTCTTCTAATACCTATCAGTTTTATACCGCTATGAAAGTGGCAGGAGCATCTTATTATTATGATATGCCGTTCCAAGCAAGTCCTGATGCATTTGCACTTTATCGTAATACATTTGCAGAGTTTGGTTTAGGGGTCAAAACAGGGATTGATTTACCATTAGAGAGTCTTGGTTATAAAGGAAAAAGTGAAGTGGGTGGCTTACTTTTAGATTTTTCCATTGGACAATATGATACATATACACCAATTCAACTTTCTCAATATGGAGTAACCATTGCGAACGGAGGTAGTAGGTTACAACCTTATCTAGTAAGTCAAGTGTATGATTCTAAAGCAGAACCCTTTACAAATCTACTTTATCAAAAACAACCTAATATTTTAAATACAGTAGAAACAGAACCACAATATTTGGAACGTGTCAAAATGGGATTTATAGAAGTGATGAAATATGGTGGAACAGGATCTGGGTATATGAATTTAGATTATTATCCAGCTGGTAAAACAGGAACAAGCCAAAGTTTTATTGATACCGATGGGGATGGGGTAATTGATAAGGAAACCATTACCAATACATTTGTTGGGTTTGCCCCTGCGGACAATCCTAAGGTGGCATTTACCGTCATATCTCCTAATGTTTATCATTATGACAATGGAAGTGACTATCAGTCCTATGTCAATCGTAGGATTAGTAAGCGTGTAACGGATGCTTATTTTGCACTCTATCCATAAAATATAAAAAAAAGATTGAAAAATATGAGATATTTGTTATAATATAAATAATGCTTTTAAAAAGGAGGAGTTTACTATGGCAAAAAAAGGTGAAAATAGAGAAAATATCACATTAAAGTGTACAGTATGTAATGAAAAGAATTACCGTACTCCAAAAAACAAAAAAAATACAACTACTCGTTTAGAGTTAAACAAGTATTGTTCAAGATGCCAACAACATACATTACATAAAGAAGAAAAATAGTAGTAAGGAAGTAATACAATGAAAAAAGAATTTGTACCATATACAATCGATGCTTTTCATTCTACGATTGATTATAAGAAGTTAATAGAGTTCCAAGTGATGACTTTATCGGAAACTACAGTTACACAAGAGGAGCAAAAACAAAAAGTATATTTTTTAGATAGTGTACGTCATCAAAATCAAAGATATAGTAGAAATCGTGAATCTAGTGGTGTAAATCCTAAAAATAAATAGAAAGGAGTGAGTTAGATGATAGAAGTAAATGATATTAAAACTGGCATGACACTTATTATTGAAGATAATATATATCAGGTAATTGAATTTTTACATGTAAAACCGGGTAAAGGATCAGCTTTCATGAAAACGAAGCTTAAAAACCTAAGAACTGGTGGTACGATTGAAAGAACATTCAACACCAATGTAAAATTTGAAAAAGCAAATATTGAAAAATCAAATGTACAATATTTATATAATACTGGGGACACTTATTATTTCATGAATATGGAAACTTATGAACAATTAGAGTTATCAAGTGACCAGATTGGGGATGATAAGAATTACTTAATCGAAAATATGATGGTGATTGTTTCATTCTTTAAAGGAGAACTATTAGGAGTTATTTTACCAGATAAAATTGAAATGACCATTACTTCAACAGAACCAGCTGTAAAAGGAAATACAACGAACAATGCAACAAAAGATGCCTATGTAGAAACAGGACTTTTAGTACGAGTTCCACTTTTTATTGAACAAGGTGAAAAAATCTTAGTTTCTACAAGTGATGGAAAGTATGTATCAAGGGCTTAGGCTCTTTTTTCTATGAAATTTTACGTTTTAAAAGGAAATGAAGAAAAGAATCACTATGTTAATAGTGAGGTGATTATTTG
>CANSPQ010000032.1 GCA_947648915.1 uncultured Caryophanales bacterium
ACACTAGAAAAGTGTGTAGGTTTTTACTAACTTACACACTTTATTTTACACTCTCCGCTAAGATGTGAATAAGCGTTTTCTTTTTAGTCTTTGCTTTTTGGCTTTAAGTCTAAAAGTAAAATTAGTATCACTAACATTACTAAGTATTCCATATATCCCTTTCCGCATAGACATCACCTCACCTTCATGAGGAACGCTTAACAGTTATCAATATCCCTAACTCAATTATATCACTAATAGTCTATAATGAATATAATTTTCAATCTATTTTAACCAATTATTTTTAAAAGATCTCATTGTGATTTTTTATGCCTTTCTTACTAGCAAATAAAAATCATAAAATGTTGTACTTATTTTTTCGTATACGTTTTATTGCCATGTTCCTTTTTATTTATAATATAGTCTTCTAACATAGAAACTAACTCTTCATATTCACCACATTGGGCAGACATGATTGGCATATACTCTTCTGGAGGATTTTCCATTGCTTTCAAAAATTCTTCAAGCAAATTTAAAGGTTTTACTTTAATCTCTAGAAGTCTCGTTCTTCCCGTATGATTATTCGGCTCTCTTCCAGATTCTACTTCTTTATCTGATATAATCTCGTATTCACACGGAGGTATTAAAAATTCTTGCTCAAAATCCTTATTTCTCTGTTCTTTTGGTCTAATTGCATTCATATTCAAGTTTTGTGTACCTGCTGGGACATGAATGGTAAGGATAGTTCCTCTACTAAATTGTTCCGCTATTTTATAATCTGTTGTTACAGAAACAATTCCGTTGACCCCATTTCGTTCTATTGTAGAGCATCCTCTATAAAATACAGTATCGTATTCTAATGGTTCTGATAATTCTAAGACTTCGGCAAAATTGATAATTTGTTTTAAATATTCTTTTGTAATGGGATGATATGCAATATGTGCTTCTTCTAACTGCCTTAAATACCTAACCATCGCCATAGAAAATGAAGGGTCATCAAATACATTTGGCCATATTCCAAAATGAAAATTAAAGTCAAAACAATGAAACTTGTCCATACAATAAGTTTGATAATCTCTATTTCTGAAAAAATTGTTGACTGGAATTCCAGAATTTTGTTTATAGCCTGCTAAAAACTGATATAACTGTTTCTTTCTTTTATTGATTTCGCTACGCCTCCATCTTTTTTCAGTTTCCTCTTTACGCATCTTTTCTTTTTCTTCTTCTGTCATGCTTGCTTTCATTTGTTGACTTAATTCTGATAATTGATTACGCCAATCTTGTTTTGCTTTACCCACATAAATCACCTCAATGGTTTATATAATAACACACTTTTAAAAATAAACAAGTTCTTTTAATAAAAAAGAGGATAACTCCTCTAAAATAGCGATAATTGACTTGATTCATCCATCCCATCCAAAACACCCATTAGACGCATTTTTTCTGTTAACGAAGCAGAGACTTTTCCACGTTTCCAAAAATCTTCTACACTTAAGAATTCTCGTTTTTCTCTTTCGGCTACAATATTTTGCGCAACAGCCTCTCCAAGACCATCAATCGCATTGAATGGAGGATAGATTTCAGTATCACTTTTTACATTCCATACAATAGATCCGCTTTTATATAAATCAATTGGTACAAATTTGATACCACGAGCCGTCGCTTCTAAGGCAACCTTTAAACTTTCGAGTTGGCCGAGTTCTTTATTGCTTGCTTCATACCCTTTATTTTGAATTTCAATGATTTTCTCTTTTATGGTATCATAGCCACCAATCATTGCTTCTACATCCACATCCGTTGCTTTAGAAGAAAACCATGAAGCATAAAAGTAAACTGGCATATGTACTTTATACCAAGCAATCCGAAATGCGCTAATGACATAAGCAGCCGCATGAGCTTTTGGGAACATGTACTTAATTTTACGACAAGATTCAATAAACCAATCAGGAATTCCTGCTTCTTTCATCGTTGCTGCATGTTCTTTCCAAGTTTCAGGATCTTTACTGGCTTTTCCCTTACGTACAAATTCCATAATTTTAAATGCTTTGATAGGTGGAAGTCCACGATACATCAAATACACCATAATATCATCACGACAGCCGATTGTTTCTTTAAATGGAACGACATTATTTTGAATCAGTTCCTGTGCATTTCCAAGCCATACATCAGTACCATGAGATAATCCTGATATTTTAACCAGTTCGGCAAAGGAAGTTGGTTTGGTATCTTCTACCAATTTTATCGTAAATGCTGTTCCAAATTCAGGAATTCCAAGTGTACCTGTATTACACATAATTTGTTCTTTGGTAACGCCAAGTGCACGCGTCGATGTAAAAATACTCATGGTTTCTTTATCATCCATTGGTACTTTCATAATATCCGTACCAGATTGTTCTTGAATTTGTCGCAACTGCGTTGGATCCGAATGTCCCAATATATCTAGTTTGAGGACACATTCCTCAATAGAGTGATAATCAAAGTGCGTCGTACGCCAAGCCTTTTCTGGATCTTCTGCAGGATATTGAAATGGGGTAAAATCAAAACAGTTCATATAATCTGGTATAACGACAATCCCCCCTGGATGTTGTCCTGTTGTTCGTTTGACACCTGTACATCCCATTGCCAAACGCTCTACTTCTGCTGTACGCATAACTAGATTTTTTTCTTCACAATATCCTTTGACATACCCAAATGCTGTTTTATCCGCTACGGTACCAATCGTACCTGCACGATATACGTTATCTTCACCAAATAGTACTTTGGTATAGGCATGGGTACTTGCTTGATTCAAATCCGAGAAGTTTAAATCGATATCAGGTACTTTATCGGCATTAAATCCTAAGAAGGTCGCAAATGGCATATCTTGTCCATCTTTAATCATCGGAATATGACAATTTGGACACATCTTATCTGGCAAATCAAACCCAGAAGAATAAGTAGAACCAAGAGAATTCCCATCCTCATCTTCAAAAATACTACATTTACATTCACTACACCGATAGTGTGCCGCTAGTGGATTTACTTCAGTAATTCCCATTAAAGTAGCAACGAAACTTGAACCTACGGAACCACGGGAACCGACTAGGAATCCCTCATCATTGGAGTGTTTTACAAGCCTTTGGGCAATCAAGTAGATGGGATCAAAGCCTGCTCCAATTACACCACCTAATGATTTTTTGAGTTTCTTTAAAGCATCCGCATCCGATAATTCGGAATCTGTTTTCTTGATATGTTCTAGAACTAAATTTTTGACCGAATCAATTCCTGCAACAATGGTATCATGTAGTTTTTGATAAACAACTACCTCATTGTCTTCTTCTGTTCCTTTTAATTTTTCTCTTATTGTATTTAAAACGATATCCCCATATAATTCGGTTGCAATTCTCTCCTCAATCGCGTAAGGAAGTGGGTCTCCATACCAGCTTGCTGCCTTCTCATAAACAAGGTCTGTTACCACACGGGGACAGTCTAAGTAAGATTTGCCATCATCACTTTTGATTCTTGGAGAAAATGGAGTTCCACCAGTATCAGGAATGACTTCAATTTCTTCTACCAAATCTAATACTCTATTAGTATTTAGAACTACAATTTCATAAGCAAGGTCTTTGCCTAAAAAAGCAAAATCTTCAAGCATTTCTCTTGTTGTCCTAAAATGTTGTGAAG
The DNA here is from genome assembly GCA_947648915.1 of uncultured Caryophanales bacterium. Classification (GTDB taxonomy): domain Bacteria; phylum Bacillota_I; class Bacilli_A; order RF39; family UBA660; genus UBA5026. The sequence goes on from CANSPQ010000032.1 coordinate 3,643, forward strand.
GAATCTTTTTAATTTCACTTTTGGCTAACGGATGTCTTCCGCCACCTGGCACTTTTTGATTGACAATAATTTCTCTATAAATTTTATCTTCTCTTTTAAAATGATGGACATCTCCAGTTGCGACAATCATTTTGCCTGTTTCTTTCGTTGCTTGAATCACTTTTTTGATATGGTCTTCTAATTCTTGCCTGTTCTTGAAATCTCCAAGTTGTAACAAATGGTCATAAACCTCGGGAGGTTGCACTTCTACCATATCATAAAAATTAATGACATTGGTTAATTCTTCTCCTTCTTTACTTCTTGCTTGATTGAAGACTTCTGATTCGTAGCAGCCACTACTGATGAGTAATCCTTCTCTTAATTCCTCTAATTTACTTCTTGGAATTCTAGGTGTTTTATATAGATAGGTTGTATTGGCTAGAGATATGATTTCAAATAGATTTTTAAGACCTTTTTGATTTAGGGCAATCGCATTGAAATGATACGTGCGACCAAACTTATAACGATCTTCAATTGGAACCAGTTTATCCAAGTCAGCTACGGTTTCAAATTTTTGCGATTCTAGTTTCTTTAACATTTTGGCAAATACATAAGCTGTTCCTTCGGCATCATAGTCTGCTCTATGGTGGGCATCTTCTTCCCATGGGACATTATATCTTTTGACTAAAGCAGATAAACTATGTCTTGCATGTCCTTGATCCAAGGTTCTAGAAAGTTCTAAGGTATCTACTACGGTATTGGTAAACGTTCCTAGGTTATATTTTTTCATTGCCATTTCAATGAAAGAAATATCAAATTTGGCATTATGCGCTACCATTAAAGCATCGCCCGTCCACTCTAAGAAACGTTTGGTTACTGTTTCTTCATTCTCTTTTCCCTTAACCATTTCATCTGTAATACAGGTGAGTTCTGTAATCTTATCGGGAATATGTCTTTTTGGGTCAATGAGTTCATCAAAACGATCTGTGATGATTCCATCTTTGATTTTGACGGCACCAATTTCAATCATCTGGTCTCCGCCACCAGCATTAAATCCTGTTGTTTCGGTATCAAATACCACATATTCACTATGAATTAGATCTCTGTTATCTGGTCTTACGACAATATTTACTGTGTCATCCACCAAGGTTAATTCTGTTCCATATAATCCTTTGAAAATTGGGGGATTTTTTTGTTGTTCTTTGATTTGCTCTAATTCTTGTGTTAATGTTTGTTTTACTGTATCGTCCTGTTCTTCTGATAGTTGATTTTCCAATTCCTCTATTTTTGCTTGTATCCCTTTTCGAATATTTTTATTATGGGATTTGATGATTCCAAACGAAATCGGAAAAGCTTGACAACCATTGTGATCGGTAATCGCAACTCCTTTATATCCCATTTGAATGGTTTTCTCCACTAATTCACAAGTATGTTTTCCTAAGTCTAGTTTGGTCACACCATCCATCTGACTCATCATGGTATGGGCATGTAGTTCCACTCTTTTGACCTCAGCATCATCCGTAACTTCTTCTATCACTTTTTCAATTGTATTGATATCACGAATGGTTAATGAAATATCAGACATATATTTATCCGCATCTTTTACAGTTGCCCTAATTTTATACCATTTTCCTATTTTTAATTTTTTGTCAATCATTTCAAATTCATCTGCATCATTGACAAATAGCGTTCCATAAATACTATCTGTATTATCCGTAATTTTTAGGGAAATAATTTTGAGTCCAGTTTTGGTTTCTCTTACATCCTTTCCAAAAATAGTTCCTTCAATTACAACAGTGGATTTTGGTGTTACTACAGTATCCAAACGAACGGCAGGTTCCTCGATAAATCTACCCACGACTACTTTATCATTTTCCGGTTCTATGATTAAAGGAGGTCTTTTGTAGTCTTTTGGAATAAATCTTTTTTTAGGTTCTTCCTGCACTGATTCAGGTTGTTTTTGTAACAATTCTTCTGGAATAGGTGCTTCTAAATCACTTTCAATTTCTGCTTGTAACATACTTTCCTGTTCTGCATCAATTTGACACTTTATCGTATAAGGATAGCCAACCGATTTTAAGTCTGTTTCTAAATTTGGGATGATCGTTTCTAACTTAATTTGTTCGGCACGATTGCCAACAATAATGGTGAGACTGTCTCCTTCAATGCGGTTTTCACTATTTAAAAACATAGTTAGTAAAGGAGATTTCTTACTATATTGCTTGATAAAATAACGAAAATAGTACGGAAACTGTTCTATATCTGGGTGGTTTACTTGTATCTCCACTTTTAAAACTGGAATTTCCGGAAAAGTAGGGTGTAGCTGTTCTAGAAATGTTTGATAGGTAGAAAAAGGTAAGGATGTTTCTAATACAAGGTAAAAACAATACTGATTCCTTGTAGAATTTCCAACTATCTTTAATACTTTTCCACCTTTAAAATCATCTTGCAATTTTTGATTTAATTGTAATTTATTTAAAAGTGTTTCTAGATTCTTTTCCATACTACCACCTGTACTTTATTGTACCAAAAAAAGACATTATGATAAAGTCTTTTTGGTAATTTCTTATGCAACATTTAGTTCTTTTATCTGTTCTTTGGACAAACCCGTTACTTCTGTAATGATTGCAATATCCATATTTTTTCTTAACATATTTTTTGCAACTATCTCCATTCCTTGTTCTATTCCTTGTTGTTCTGCATATACAAGTCTACTGTTCATTTCTTTTCTTGCAACTGCTTCCGCATCATATAAGCCTATGATATTTTCATCTTGACATAGTCTCTTGATTTCTTCTATGACCTCATTCATATAGTCTTTCACTCTCAATGCTTCTATTTCTTCTATATTCTTTCACCTCACTATTAACATAAGAAGTTTCTTTTGTATTTCCTTTTTATTTTCCATAAAAAAAGATATTTCTATCCATTATTACGATTCTATAATGCAACTATTCTATAAAGAGATATCTATCTTTTTCCTGTAAATCTTTTTCGATTGTGATTTTCTTAGTTGGAAAAAATTTCCTTGCATATTCTTTCAAAATTTCTCCTTGTTGATGCCCAATTTCAAAAGCTATGATACCATTTGGTTTCAAATAAGATTTTGCATCTGTAAGTATTTTTTTATAACATAAAAGTCCATGATCCTCTGCATATAAGGCAATTTCAGGTTCATTTTTTTTTACGATATCCATAATCTCTTCTTCATAAGCAATATAGGGGGGATTACTGATAATAACATCATAGGTATTATGCAAAGGTTCTAAAAAATTACCTTCATAAAATGTAATATCAACCTGATTAATCTTGGCATTTTCCATTGCCACTTGCAAAGCCGGCGCAGATATATCAACAGCATCCATCTCACAACTCAGTTGTTTCTTTAAAACAATCGCAATGCAACCACTACCAGTTCCCAAATCCACTATTTTTAAATTGGAACGATTTTTTACCTTCGCAATTACCTTTTCTACCAATCCTTCTGTTTCGAATCTTGGAATCAATACATTGGGATTGACAAGAATTGGACAGCCATAAAATTCGACATCTCCGACAATGTATTGTACAGCTTCTCCTTGCTCAAGTCGTACCAGATCTTGCTCAAATGTATCTCGATTTCCATATTTTTTTAAATATTTGATTGCGTTCATAAATTTCCTACTTCAATATTATTCTCCTCTTAATTTGCGGGCTTGATCTTCTGTAATTAAGGCTTCAATTACCTTATCAATATCCCCAGCCATAATACGGTCTAGTGTATTTAAAGTAAAACCAATACGGTGATCCGTCACACGATTTTGTGGATAATTATAAGTACGAATTTTTTCAGAGCGATCTCCTGTCCCAATTTTGCTACGACGTTCTGCACCTAATTCCTGATCACGTTCTTGCATTTTTAAATCGTAAAGCCTAGTTTCTAGTATCTTAATTGCTTTTTCTTTATTTTTAATTTGAGAACGTTCTGTTTGTGAGTAAACAACAAGTCCTGTTGGAATATGGGTTAAACGAACGGCAGAATCAGTTGTATTTACTCCTTGACCTCCACATCCACTACTTCTTGTAATATCAATTCTAACTTCACTCATATCCAAAGTAAAGTCAATGTCTTCTGCCTCTGGCATGACAAGAACGGTCGCAGTTGAAGTATGTACTCTTCCTTGCGTTTCTGTAACTGGTACTCTCTGTACACGGTGTGCGCCACTTTCATACTTTAATTTAGAATATACATTTTCTCCTCTGACCATAAAACTGATTAATGCATATCCACCCGCTTCTGAACGTTCTTCTTCTAATACTTCAATTTTCCAATCTTCCTTTTCCGCTAATTTACGGTACATTTCAAACAAATCACCAGCAAAGATATTTCCTTCATCTCCACCTGCTGCTCCACGAATTTCGACAATTACATTTTTGCCATCATTTGGATCTTTTGGTAATAATAGAATTTCAAGATCATTTTCTAGTTTTTGTTTTTGTTGCTCTAAAGTTGTTAATTCCTCTTTTGCGATTTCCCCAAGTTCAGGATCTTTTATCATTTCTTTGGCATCCTGAATATCCTCTTCGATCTTTTTATAATTTTGATAAGCATCATAAGCTTCACGTAAACTTGCCTGTTCTTTGGATAAATGCATCGTTTCTTTAATATTAGAAATAACTTCTGGTTTCATTAATTCTTCCGTTAGTTCATTGTATCTATTTTCTATCGCTTGCAATCTTTCTATCATAAGGAATCCACCCTTTCTTAAGACTTCTCAATTATACTATAAATATATTATTTTCGCAATCCTATTATTAGTTTAATGTACCCTTTGCATATTTTCTTTTATTGATTCTCTCTAATTTTTTAGTTCTATTAATGTCACTTTGTTCTAACTCTGCAAATAAATGATCATATGCAAGAAGTGTTTTAACTATAGTCATATTGGTATCTATATCTGATAAATTATAAATAGCACTAATAATAGAATTTACAGTTTCTTCACTGACCGAAAATGGTGTTTCATGTGTCTCTTCTAGTGGATATAAACGGGTGGATTCAATATTGGCAAAGCATAACTTTTTGTAAGAATACAATTGTTCTGAAATGAACTTATAGGTATCTGGTTTTTTATTAAATGTTCTTACTTTGCTTGTAAATGGACAAGTTAAAACATAAGTATTTTCACCATATTCCACTGAAAGTAAAACCACACAAGGTCTTTTACTTTTTGTATCTAGTATATTATTTTTAAAAATTACTTGATTATGATATACAATTTGACCCCTCTGAAACATAGAAATCCTCCTTAATCAAATTGAACCTATTGTATCACCAATTTCATTTGAAGGCAAGAATTCATAACTAATTTATAAACATTTCTGATAGCCTTTTTCTTTAATGAAATCTATTTCATAAATTCTTTGATCACAATCTAAAAACTTTAATACTTCTTCAGGTTTTAAGAATACACTCATCCCATTATATAGTGGATGAAATGCGATCAATTTACTCTGTAATATTTCTTCATCTAAGACCAAATGGATATGTTGCTTTCTATCATAGATTAAATTGAATATAGATACATTTCCTGGCTCTGTATGTAACAATTCATTCATTTTTTCAGGAGAAACAAATTCTAACTTTTTGGTAATAAGTTGTTCACTTAACGCCTTTAAATCTATCCTTTTTTGATAAGGAACTACAAGTAAAAAAATTCTTTTTTCGCCATTTCTTTCTTGTAATAGTAAGTTTTTTCCAATACAATAATCATCTCCTATATAAGAGATAAATCTATGATAGTATTGTTCGGATTCCTCACAACCTAATACTTTTTTATGCTTGATACACCACTCATATTGAACACCAAGCTGGACTAAATAATCACAAAACAATTTTCCCTTTTCCAATTTTCTCATTTCTTCTTCCATAATTGACACCCTTTCTCATATAAAAAGACTAGTCTGATATCCCATATCAATGGGACGAAACTAGTCTTCCGCGGTGCCACCCAACTTATCATAAAATGATCTCTTTTCGATTTCTATCAAAATCTAGTATGTGGTAACGGCATACAATTCCCGACTTAATCTACTCAATCTTTTTCGGTAAGCAACTCCTAAGTGTTCTTTCAGAAAAGGAATCTTATCTAGCTCACACCACTCTAGACTCGCTTTTAAATTCATTCTTCTTACTTTTCTTAATCTAAGTTTTTCATAAAAGATAATTTTATATTACTATTCTATTCTTATTTTGTCAAATGTTTCATGGATTTAATCGATTTGGTCCCCTAAATAGAAACATAGCTTCTTTTAAGGATGGAAGACCTAATAATAACATTGTAAGTCTATCTACGCCAATTCCAAAACCACCATGTGGAGGACAACCATATTTGAAGAAGTCTAGATAAAAGGCAACATCATCTTTGAGTCCTTTTTCTTCTGCTTGTTGTTTTAAAATTTCATAACGATGTTCTCTTTGTGCCCCTGTTGTAATTTCAACACCTCTCCAGATTAGATCATATCCCTGTGGAATCCCATTTTTACGCATATGATAGAAAGCTCTTTTGTCTTTTGGATAATCCGTTACAAAAATAAATTCAGAATTGTATGTATCCATTGCATATTGATAAGCCAATTTTTCTGCTTCAGAAGTCAAATCTAATTTTGCGCCTTCTTCTACATGATATCCGTATTTCTCTTCTAATACTTTATATAAATCTGCTAATTTGATTCTAGGAAATGCTTTTTCAGGAACAATTACTTCTTTCCCATACATTTCTAAAATCTGATCCCCATAGGTATTCTTAACCTCTTTTAACATGTAGGTTAGCATCTCTTCTTCTAGCCGCATAACATCATCATAGGAATCAATATAACTAAACTCTAAATCAAAACCAGTAAATTCTGTTGTATGACGATTGGTATTCGAATTTTCAGCACGAAATACTGGTCCCACTTCAAAAATACGTCCCATACCAGCTGCCATTGCCATCTGTTTATAAAATTGTGGAGACTGTGCAAGATAAGCCTTACGATCAAAATACTTCACTTCAAATACCTCACTACCACTTTCACTTGCAGCTCCTATTAATTTAGGCGTATGAATTTCTGTAAACTCTTTTTCATATAGAAATTTGCGCATAGATTCTACCATTTTACTTTGAATTTTGAAAATATTCATATTATATTCATTCCGTAAATCTAAGAAACGATTATCTAATCTCGTATCAATTTCAGCACTATCTTTATCTTTAATATTAATTGGAAGTTCAGGTGCGGATATAGATGTCACCTCTAATATCTCAGGGATGATCTCCATTCCATTTAATTTTACTTTAGGGCTTTCGAATAATTTACCTTTTACTTTTACTGTACTTTGTAAGGTAATTCCACTCACAATCTCATTTAGCTCCCTATTCTCATCATTTTTTTCAATCGTAACCTGCACCTTTTCCGTTCCATCTGTTACAACCATAAATTGAACATATTGTAAATCCCTTAGACTCTCTACAAAGCCCTGAACTTCTATCGTTTCATTATAATATTTGTTTAAATTTTTGATTTCAACTCTATTCATCATGTTCCTCCACTATATGTGCATCCAAAAATGCAATTAATTCATCTTTCTTTACTTGATATTGTTCTTGTGTATGATTATCTTTAATTGTTAAAATATTTGTTTTTACCTCTTCTTCTCCTAATAAAATAACAAAAGAGGCATTCAAACGATCAGCTTGTTTAAAATTTCCCTTGAAATTTCGTTTCATATAATCCATATCAACAGAAAATCCATTCATACGAAGTTCCTGTGTAAGAGCAAATGCATTTGGAATTTGGCTTTCATCTACTGGTATTATATATAGATTCAAGATATCTTTTCCAACTGTTATATGTTCACATTCTAAAGCAGAAAGCAAACGTTCCATACCAAGTGCAAATCCAACTCCTGCTGTTGATGGTCCACCAATATTTTCTACTAGATGATTATATCTTCCTCCAGCGCATAATACATTTTGACTACCAAAACCTTCAATAGAAGCCTCTACTTCAAATACTGTATGTGTATAATAGTCTAATCCCCTTACAACATTAGGATTGACCTGATAAGGAATTTCTAATACTTCTAGATATTTTTTCACTTCTTCAAAATGTGTTTTACTTGTTTCATTTAAATAATCTAAAATCTTAGGAGCTGTTTTCATGCATTCCAAATCATGATCTACCTTACAATCCAATATACGTAAAGGATTTTTCTCATAACGTATTTTACAATCTTCACATAATTCACCTAAATGAGGGTGAAAATGTTCTAATAATGCCTCACGATAAGCTGTTCTTGATTCTATATCTCCTAAAGTATTGATATTTACTTTAATTCCTTTTAAACCAAGTAACCGATAAAAGTTAACGGGAATACTAATTACCTCTGCATCCATCATGGGATTATCAGTTCCAAATACCTCTACACCAAATTGATAGAATTCACGAAATCTTCCTGATTGTGGTCTTTCATAGCGATACATTGGTCCCATATACCACGTTTTCACTGGTTGACTTGGATTTCCATACATTTTATTCTCAATGTAACTACGAACCACCCCTGCGGTGCCTTCAGGACGTAATGTCATATTACGATCCCCTCTATCTATAAAATCATAGGTTTCTTTAGAAACAATATCAGTTGTTTCTCCAACACCCCTATGAAATAATTCACTTGATTCAAATATTGGAGTTCTCACATATTCATAATGGTATTTTTCCATGAGTGAATGTAATAGGTTTTCTAGATAGAGAATTTGCCTACCTTTTTCTCCGTAAACATCATAGGTTCCTTTTGGTTTTTGCAACATAATATTCCTCCTTAAAATCCAATCTTTTTCGTTTTTCCTTCTAATTTTAATTCTTCACGAATTTCCACATTGATATCTTCTTCTGTTAATGTTGTTAATTCTTCTAAGTCATCACTATTATAACATCTACTCGCATGACGGAGTAAAATTTTATCAAATAAATTGTCAATAAATCGTCCATTTCCAAAATGCTCTTTTCTCATAAAATCAGAAATCAGTAATTTAATTTTAGTACCTATTTTCTCATCCATATGAAGTTTACTAATTTCTACTTTTCTTAAAAAAATGGAATAAAGTTCTTCTAAAGTATAATCTTTAAATTCCAATTGATAACCAATTCTAGATGTTAATCCAGGATTCATTTGAATAAATTGCTTCATTTCCTCTTGATACCCAGCAAAGATAAAAACAGTTTCTTTCTTTTCCATTTCCTTTATGATCTCGCCCAATGCTTCATTCGCATAAAGTTGTCCCCGTGAGCAAAATAGATAGGCTTCATCTATAAAAATAACCCCATTTTTGTATTCATTAATCACTTCATGTGCTTTTTTATCTGTTTGTCCGACAAACTGTGCTATAAAATCACGTACCGATAACTCTCCTACCTTATTTTCCGTTATATAACCCAATTCATAAAACATTTTCGCTAAAATCTTCGCAACAGTCGTTTTACCAGTCCCAGGATTTCCCATAAATACCATATTTAAGTTAGGCTTTCCTAATATAACTTCAGTTCCGACTTTAGAGGAGAATACAAGGTAATTTTTAAGTTTCTGTACCTGTTTTTTAATCAACTCTAATCCAATCAAGGAATTCAATTGTTCTTCTGTACTAATATTTTCTATATTATCACTAGATACAATTGATTGTTTTGTTTCTATATCTATAATTTTTTTTGCTTCTTCCAAATTAGATAAAATAGATTTTAAAAAGCTTTGCACAAATTCTATGTCGTTTTTCTCTAAATTATGTTGCAATTGTTCAATGGTTGACAGAGGAATATATACAAGAGGGCCTTCATCTGTTTGATAACTGAGTGAGAAGCTATAATGATGACCATCTGGTTTGGCTTTTTGGATATCTTCGACATTACTATTTACAATTTTTAAATTTTCATTTTCCAAATCTAAAATACCATATCTTATAAAACTCTGACACTCTTCCGTAAAAGTATCAATAATTTTATCTTCATGAATTTCATAAATTTCCATCAAACATTTTTTATCCATTAAATCACTAAAGCAATATTTTTCATCTGATATTGTAAAATTAAGATCTTCCATATTAAATAACGTTTTTGGTTTCCCATTTTTCATATATGTTATAGAATCATCTTTGGCATTATATTTAACATTTTCTACTACTTTGATAAATTTATAAGTATAAAAATTTTCAAGATATCTCTTTTTTATAAACTGCCGCCACATTTCCTTCCATACTAAAACCCTCCTAAAAAACAAAAGAAATCCAAGAATAAGGACGGGATTCCCCGCGGTACCACCTTACTTCATAGATTTCTCTATACACTCATATCTTTAACGCAGATTTACGTTTATCTTTTATTTGATGTCTTCCTATGTACTTGATGTATATTTTCACCCAACATATACTCTCTAGCAATCAAAATACAAAGTACTCTTTCAAACAATAATGAATATGTATCTATTATATACTTATTTTTCGTGCTTGTATATCCCTGAATAATTTTTTTTGATTTTCATCCTTTAATTGATAGTGTTCCTTTGTCTGAAAATATGCAAAGCAATTTTGATTGAAATGATAATCTTCACAAATCTGGTTCCAAGTGCTACTCATCGTTTTTGTTACTAACATAGATAAATATTCCAAAAACAATGGATACTTTTTACATAAAATTGGAATATTGTTATAAGTCAAAGTGATAATTGGATTAAATATATTAAAGGAGGTTGAATATTGCCACTTATCTGCATAATTGGAAAAATCATATATAGGTGACAAGCCTAAAAACTTAGTATCACGATTTATTTGAAATTGAAGATTAACACGGCTACGATCCATTTGTAACATATGAAGATCCAAAGCTAATAATTTGGAAATACAGTCCACTAATTTATCTACATTTATATTATCAATACATAATGATTTAAGCATCTCTATATTGATAAAACTAGTACTAAACTCTAGCAATTGCGCAATTGGAAGTTGATCAAAAAAATAATAATCACATTCTTTTCCTCGAAAGTTTTTAGATACCAACCCCAGAAATGAATCTCTTTTAGCAATTTGAAAAGAAATCGTTGGCAATTCTATAAATTGTGCAAGATAGCTCCCCATTAATTCATCCAACAAATAGTATAGATATTTTGTCTCATCATTTTTTTCCTCTTGTTTAAAATAATACCATTCAAAATTTTGGTAATACATATAATGAATATAAAATTTATGAGAAAAGCCCAGTACACTATACTTTTTTTGCGGGGTAATATTAGAATCTTTCTTTATTTCTAAGATGGGAGTATCCTCTGTAATCAGCTCTTGTAAAGAATGATTGATTTCCATAATATCACCTGCAATTTCAATTATTATATCTATTTTTTATAAAATTGCAAATAATAAATAATTACTTTTTATATTGATTGATTATCTTTTCAAAACCCCACCATGGTAATAATGCACACTTTTTACGATTCGGTTGTTTATAGATATCATGATATACAAAAGCTTGTTCTAAGGTTTTTATATCATAGGGCTCTTCATTCAACATCGAGTTAAAATTTTTATAAATTTGAATTGCTTCTTCTACTGTTTTGCCAATCAATGTTTCTACCATAATAGAGGTAGAACTCGTACAGATTGCACAGGCTTCTCCATCAAACCGCGCATCTACAATTTTATCATCCGTTATTTTTACCATAAGATGAATCTCATCAATACAAGATTCATTATTGGTATCTGCTTTTAAATACTCACTATCTTCAATAAGTCCTCTATTTCTAGGATTTTGATAATGATCTAGAATAATTTCTCGTTTCATTTCCTCTTGCATGCTATTTCCTCAATTCTAGTCATATTATACTATGAATTCTTTTCAGTGTAAATTTATTTTTTCTTTTTATGGGTAAATGCAAGACAGGTATCTATTTTATCTAATTTTTCCTCTAGCAAAGCGATATCCCTTTCATATGAAACATCCCCATATTGTATGGTCATTAAGATTGCCGTCATTGTTTTATTTAGTAACGCTTGTTCTTTTTTTAAAGTATATTTATGTGTAGATGCAAGCTCGCTAATATCTTCAGAGTGCAAGATATGATCATATAATTCCATAAGTATCCCTCTTTCTATTACTATTATCTCTTTTTTTAAAGTCGAAAATACAAGTATTTTTGAAATAATTCATATTTTTTAAAATTGAGAAAACAATGTTAAATTTGCTAAAGATATGATGTTGTGTTATACTAATTCACATTAAAGGGGAAGTTTATATGAAAATAATATCCTTATCGCAACGAAAATTTAAAGAATTAACACCACTTGAATTACAGAAAGAGGTTTTTAATACAGAGGCAAAAATGTTTAATTTCAAATATAAAAACGAAGATAAAGTATTCAAAAAATTATATCAGCAAAGTGGGCAGATATTCGCAAATAAATTGTATACTTTAGAAATGCTAGACGTTAATAGAAACTATTTACCTGATTACTTTTTTGAGCCTGACTATTTAGTATCTGTTGGAGGAACAATAGAAGGATTTACAATTCCATATGCTTCAGGTACTACTTTATCCATTTTGTTAAATGATAAAAAAGGCAATCCTGCTACTAGCCTATTTTATTTAAAAAAAATAGGTGAATTATTAAATCAATTAAAGTATATTAGAAAAACTACACCATTAAAAGACCTTTACATAAATGATTTACACGAAGCAAATTTTATTGCAAATACGGATAAGGGAGAGCTTTATGTAATAGATTTGGATAGTTGCAAAATAGGAATTAATACGGCATGTCCTGCCAGATATCTAACTACAAATGCGCTTCTTAATAATGTCAAAGGTAAATATAAAATAGATAGTGTTTCCAAAGTGTGGAGATATAGAAGAAAATCATTAAAAACAAAGAA
>CANSPQ010000033.1 GCA_947648915.1 uncultured Caryophanales bacterium
GTTCTTTGACAATTTAGGGTTTTATGATATGATTTAATCATAGGAAAAAGGAATCTGATTAAGATTCCTAATAATTAAATTATCATGGCTAGATGGATTTTACACAGAATTTTTTACACACTCGATGATTCCAACGGAAGGTAAAATTTACCATTTACACAACTTTTTCGAAAGTCTCATTTACTTCATCTACAAATAAATCATAAGGTCTTACCCATAGAGGACTATCCTCATATAATCCTCTATATACAACCATTTTCTCTAAGGTTTCACTATGCGTTGCGATTTCTTCTACAATATAATAATCCCCTTTATAATGTTTATAAATTCCTTTTACTTTGACTTCCATAACTACCTGCTTTCTGACCTCATTATATCACTAATATCATCCATTGAGAAACCCTTTTGATATAATTTATTTTTGATCTGTTGATATAATATGCTACCTTCATACTTCTTAGATAACTTACGATATAATATTTGGTATTCTTTTTCTAATTTATCTTGATCGTTATAAGAAACAGATTCTAATACTGTACTAATCTGTTCTTTTTCATATCCTAAACGTATGAGTTCTTGCATCAATTTTTGTTGTAATTGAAATTTAGAATGCTTGTGATCTGTAGCTACTTTTTTTTGTACTATTTTATGAATTTTATCTTCAAAAATAGAATCCTCATATTTATCTAATTCTTCTAAAATCACATTTGTTTCTATATTGTGATTCTCTAATTCTCTTCTAATTTGATTGGGTCCTAAATTGGATAAATGTACTTTATCAGCAATAAAGGAAACCGTAAATTGTTTATCATTTAATATTCCATTTATTTTTAGTTTTTGGATGATTTTCTTTTGTTCTGATTCAGGAATTCCATTTTTTTCTAAATAGGCATACATCTCTTTTTCACTACGCATTTTCGTCATAATATATTTTAAAGCTTTATAGTATCCATCGTATTCATTTGTATCTTTTGCGATTTGATTCTGTAATTCTGTATCGATTTCCTGCTTAAATAATAGATTATTCTTTAAAATAACTTCATCATAAGTTGTTATCTTTTCTTTTTTATCAAACTCAATTTTATATTTACCACTCTTCATCTTCTCGATTTTCGTAATTCTCATGACATCACCATATTTATTATAACATACATATGTTCGTTATGCAATACTAAAAAAAAGCAATTAAGCCCCTGTATGAATTAAATTCTTAGCCATTTCTTCTAATGCACGTCCAATTTCTTTTTTTGAAGTATATTCATTTTCCTTTAATTGGTAATGATTGGTTTCTTGCATTTCTTGAACACGTTTTGAAATTAAGTTGACTAATAAATATTTAGAACCTACTTGACTTAACAGTTTATCAATAGATGGTTGTATCATATTATCACTCCCTATTATGATAATATACTATATTCTTTATGGTTTCAAGCGATTACGGATATGTTGACATCATTTGACATCAATTCATCAATTGCTTAACTGTATACTAGAATGCATTTTCTTGCACATCATCTTGCATATAATTTCATCATAATATGTAGTCTTTGAAAGAATGAAACTACTCTATGACTTCCAAAATGAGTGGCTCTTTTTCAGGTGCATCTTGAGAGAACGTAAAGCAGTCTAAGATTTCTTGCATACTGATATCTTGCCCATCAAAATGTACTCGTACTAACTCTTCATTTTCTAAAACAAAATCTCCAACTTTTACAGATAAACAGATTCCTACACCATAGTCAATGCTATCTTCTTTTTGCATTCTGCCAGCGCCAAGACGTTTTACGACCTCTCCAATTTGATTGGCATCTATTTTGGTAATAAAACCACTTTTTGGACTTTTGATAGAAATATAAGGATCTTGTTCAATTTGATTCATATCTCCTTTTTGATAGGTCACAAGTTCTTTCAGCTTTTCATATCCTTTTCCATTTTGTAAATTTTCTTTCAACATATGAATTGCTTTTTCTTTGGTACAATCTAGTGCAATACTGACCATCAAACTTCCCAATGTAAGCACTAATTCTTCTAAGTCTGTAGGTCCATTTCCTTTTAATGTTTCAATACTTTCGATTACTTCAATTCCATTGCCAACTGCATACCCCAATGGTTCATTCATATTCGTTAATACACATTTGACAGGTTTTCCATAATGAGCACCAATTGTAATCATGGTATGTGCTAAGGAACGGGCATCTTCTATCGTTTTCATAAGTGCTCCACTACCTACCTTGACATCTAATACAATCGCATCTGCTCCTGATGCAATTTTTTTGCTCATGATACTAGAAGCAATTAAAGGAATGGATTCAGTTGTACCTGACACATCCCTCAACGCATATATTTTTTTATCCGCAGGTGCAATATTTCCAGTTTGACTCATAATTGCAACCCCTATCGTATTGACCTGTTCTATAAATTTTTCTTTGGTTGCTTCAACTTGAAAACCAGCAATCGATTCTAATTTATCAATGGTTCCTCCTGTAACACCAAGCCCTCTTCCACTCATTTTAGCAACCCTTACTCCACATGACGCGACCAAGGGAGCAAGAACTAATGTCGTCTTATCTCCTATTCCACCAGTAGAATGTTTATCCACTATTTTGCCATTAATCTCTGATAGGTCAATTGTCTCTCCGCTTTGAATCATAATATCTGTTAGATGAACCGTTTCTTCTATTGTCATTCCATTGCAAACAATCGCCATTAAAAAAGCACTCATTTGATAATCAGGAATATTCCCAGACACATATTCATTTACCATAAATGCTATTTCTTCTTTAGTTAGTTCTAACTTATTTTTTTTCTTTGTAATTATTTCAATTGAATTCATATATTTTCACCTAGTTTGATTATATCATAAATGAAAAAGAACGAATATTGTTTTTATTGTTCCTTTACATTTTCTATCCTATATTTTCTTCGCACATAGGAATCTTCATTCCCTTTTTCCATAATAATTTTGAATAATAGTAAATCTCTTCTGGAACTTCCAAAATGGCACTCTCTATTCCTACTGGTTTCAGTTTAATCAAGTAAGTTCCTCCCCAAGCAGTATTCATCATCAATCTAGTATCACGTAATTGGTAGAATGTATATACTTGTTTCCCTTCACTCATTTTGGTATTTACAAACCCAGAAATTCCTTCATTCGTGTAAACTGATACTTGCAACAAATTTTCTGATAATTGGCAGATACTCGCATTTCCCACTTCTTTTGGCAATTCAATTCTTGCATATCGATACTCCTGTATGCATGTAAAAAGGATGAGTCCAATTATAGGAACTAATAGAAAACTGATCAAAGTGTATTTTACAATCTTTTTTACTTTTCTTTTTAAATCTGTAATATTGATAATAATATTTTCTGCTAATTTCCTTTGTCCAACATCAGATTCTAATCTTTCTCCGCAAAATAATTCGTTAATGGTAATTCCTAATTTCTCACATAGTGGTTGCATCAATGATATGTCTGGCATACATTTGCCGGTCTCCCATTTAGATATGCTTCTATTACTCACCCCTAACATTTCTGCCAATTCAGATTGTGTTAAATTCTGACTTTTCCTACATTCTGCAATAAATTTTCCAATTTTTATTTGATTCATAATCTCACCTCAAATACATTTTATCTCATTCTATACTTTTTAACAGGAACTAAAGGTAGAATTACCATATATTTTGATTTTAACATAGATTTATTAAGGTATAAGAAAAACTCCACATAATTGTGAAGTCTCTACTTTTTATAGGTATTAAGTTCTTTTTGCATTTTTAAACGAAAATTATCATTCGTACGAGACATCTGAATCAGGGCTCTTTCTTGCCCTGTAATTGGAAATTCATAAGCCGTTTCTCCTTCTGCCACTGCCATTATTTCTCTTCCAAGTAATTGATTGGGTGTTAATTCCAGAGCATCCGATAAGCGAACAAAAATATCTAAAGTTGGGGTTCTCGTTCCCTTTTCATATCCACAAACAGATACTTTTGTAACACCTAGTATTTTACCTAATTCCTCTTGCGAAAGTCCTCTTTTTATTCTTTCCTTTTTTATGATTTCACCATAAATCATGATGCACCTCCGTTATCTAATCGCTAACATTATAACATATTTTTATATTTTGTTCCATTCTTTACCAACTGTTAACGATAAATTAACTTTACTTATTGAAATTAATCTATAGTTAACGTATAATAAACATGGAAGGTGAAATGTATGATGTATGTTTTAAAACAACACCGTTTAAACAAGGGTTATAGCTGCGAAACGATGTCTCGCAAACTTGGGATTAGTAAGACTTACTATTGGCAAATCGAACAAGGAAAAAGGCGTATTACATATGAACTTGCAATGAAAATGGCAGAGCTTTTTAACACAACACCAGATACATTACTTTATGAAGACACAGTAGCATTATTGACCAAGAAAACAACTTAGTCATTTTTTTTGCTTGAAAGATAAGTTACTTTCTCTGCAATAACTTCCATTATATTTCTTTTTCTTTCTTCATCAATTTGGACAGTTCTAGTTTGTAGATGCCCCTTGACACCTAGAAGATCTCCTTTTTTACAATACTCTACTGCATTTTCCGCAACACCACGCCATAAAACACAGTTGACAAAATCTGTCTCATATTCGCCATCGACATTTTTATAGCTTCTAGGAACTGCTAATGTGATGCTTGTAATCTTATTCCCATTTTCAGTTTCGTATAGTTCAGGATCTCTAACTAATCTTCCTACTAATATTGCCTGATTTAGCATGTTGGTTCCTCCTTTCTGACTTCATCATACATAACAAAAACAAGGAATGCAAATGACAGTTTCCTTGTTTTTTCTATATTTTTTACCTATAAATTTATATTTCTGTATGCAAATTTTTATTTTCCAATCATAGATATATTACAAAATATCAATTTCTATACTTTTTTTGAAAATATGATATTTCATATGTCATTGAATCAATTCCACTTTGATTGCAAAAGTCTTGCATCACGAAATAGGTAAGTATTGGATCTTGCGACGAAATCAACTGGTGTAAATAAGAAGAATCCAATTGCGATATTGCATTATCTTGATATAAACTATTTAGATTTTTTATATTTTGTACTAAATTAAAATAGCAATATGGAAATGTTGACTTTTTAGATGCACCAATGAGTTGCTTACTTTCATGGGAAAAAGAAACTAAATAATTTTTCAGGGATTCCCATCTTAATGGGTTTGATGTTTTTGGTTGTTCCTGTTCTAAATCTTCTCCAAGAAACTGGATTGCATGTTCAATTTGTTGTTCTTTTTTCTTTCTAGAACATTTTCCTTGTGATATACATTCTAAAAAGAAGTCTCTATATACAGAATCTGGTAAGTTAAGACAATATGTATTTGCCTTCGATTCGTTTTGATATAAGACAGGTACATCCTTTGCATACATAGGTGAATAATGATTTATCTTATGGTATTTTTGTCTTAGTTGTTCCAAAAATATATAATAATAGTAATCGAAAAAAGGCTCATCTGAAGCTCTATTTTGATTAAATTTAGAATAGTAGTATGCTAATGTAGAATAATCCTTTTCTGTTAATCCATAGTTTCTTATTTCCAATTTTTCTATTTGCGATTGATAGTTTTTTAATTGAGCAACAATATTGGTGCGATCAAATATTACCTCACTATTTCGCATGAATGAGGCATAAAAGGAATTTCCAACTTTATGAAATTTTTCAATTTCATTCATAATTGTAATAAATGATTTTTCAAAATAATCTACATATATTCCATTTATAGAATACATTCCTCTAATATTTTCATTACCACCTGTAATTAAATATACATCTAAGTCAGAATTATCGGTTGCTGTTCCTTGTACTTGACTTCCATAGACACACGCAGCAATCACTGGGGCATCTGATTTTCTTATTTGAATCAATTGATCTACTATTTTTTTATATGCTAACATTATTTTTCCTCCAAACGCTTTGCTATTATATCAAATAATGCATACGAAGGCAAGAAAAAAGGAGACAATTGTATCAAAAGTAATTTTTCAATAAGTGATTGAGTTCAACTGCGTATTCCATTGGAAGTTCTTCTCTGAATCGATCCATAAAGCCCATTATAATTAATTCTTTTGCTTTTTCTTCCGAAATTCCCCTACTCATTAAATAGAATAGTTTATCCTTGCTAATTTTGGAAACTGTTGCTTCATGCTCCAAAAAGGATGATTCATTTTCTACAATATTTTTTGGAATCGTATCACTTTTAGAAATATCATCTAAAATAATTGTATCGCATTTGATTGTGGCATTAGAATGTTCAGCCTTTTTATGAATACGCACTGTTCCACGGTAAGATGCATTCCCACCTTTAGTTGCAATAGATTTACTAATGATATTACTTGTTGTATTTGGCGCCAAATGAATCATTTTAGCACCTGTATCTTGTATTTGATTTTCGGTCGCAACAGCTATACTAATACAGTTTCCTTTCGCACCTTTTCCATTTAAAATGCAACAAGGGTATTTCATATTGATTTTAGATCCAATATTTCCATCTATCCATTCCATTGTTCCATTTTCTTCTACAATGGCTCTTTTCGTTACTAAATTGTAAACATCACCTGACCAGTTTTGGATTGTTGTATATCTACACTTTGCATTCTTTCCTACATAGATTTCCACTACAGCAGCATGTAAAGAATCAGACGTATAGGTTGGGGCCGTACAACCTTCCATATAGTGGAGCTCACTATCTTCATCTACGACGATAATGGTTCGTTCAAATTGTCCCATATTTTTACTGTTGATACGAAAATAGCTCTGTAAAGGTCGATCAATTTTGGTATGCGGTGGTACATAAATAAATGTTCCTCCACTCCATACAGCGCCATTTAAAGCGGTATATTTATTTTCATCGTATTTTACTAAGTGATTGAAGTATTTTTGAAATAACTCTGGGTATTCTCTTAAAGCAGTATCAGTATCACAAAATATTACATTTTTATCTATGAGTTCCTGAATCATATTATGATAGACTACTTCACTTTCAAATTGTGCGCCAACTCCATCTAGATATTTCTTTTCAGAATCGATTAATCCAATTTGACAGAAGGTTTCTTGAATATCCTTATTTACATCGTTCCAATTATTTTTAACAGAATCTGTTACCTTTTTATAATAAGTAAATAAATCAAAATCGATAGAGAGCCGGGGTCCAAAATTTGGATTCTTGGTTTCTATAAATTTTTGATAAGATTGTAAACGAAATTCAGTCATCCACTTAGGTTCTTTTTTATACTCGGATATTTGTTTTACTTTTTTTTCATTTAAACTTTTTTCAACTATTTCCATATGATTCACCTTCTATCTATTATACTATATTTTACCTAAAAAGTATAAGTCTCTGTTATATGCTTGTTATGTCTATGTCTTAGTCATAACTAGAAATTATGATATTATTTCAACCCTATCATTTTTAAAAAAAGGAATTTATTTTTCCTTTTTATCTTTGATATCATCTATTTTATCACTAATATCTTCCCAATAGAATTTATAAGTTGTAATTAGGATAATTGCAAGTGGAAGAGAAATAATAACTCCTGCAATACCAAATAGAATGCCACCTGCAAATACAGCAAATATTCCTACTAAAGGATGAATCTTATTGGTTTTTCCATAGACCATTGGATTAATTAAATATCCATCTAACCATGATAATAATACAAATAGAATTATAGTTTTAATAAATAGTGTAGGACTAATTACAAATGAAGTAACTGCTGCAACTACATTAGCCATCATTCCTCCAAAATATGGAATTAGATTGGCAATCATCGCAAGAAATCCTAAAAGCAATGCATCTGGATGACCAATAATGGTATAAGCCAAGGAGTACTCTACTAACGTAATGAGCATGATTCTTAAAAAGCCTGTTAAATATTGTTTCATCTCGTAATCTACAGCAGAAACATATCGAAATGCTTTTTTATTTTTACGCTTTAAATACTTTTTAACACATGCTCGTATCTTATCCATATCAATTAGGAAATAAATAGCGGATGCAAAAGCAATAAATGCAATTGATAAATATTCCATAGAAACACCAATCATATTAATTGCTCCATCGGATACATACTTTCCTAAAGACATAATAATGTCATTAAAGCCTTTAGACAATGTATCTTGTAATGGACCAAAATTGATATCATATTTCAATGAAATTTCTTTGATAAAGGCTATAATTCCATTGAATAAACTTGAAAGTTGTCCAAATAATAAAGGAACAACGGTAATACCTAAGAACGCAATAATACCTACAATTAAGGCAATAACGATTACAACTGCTAAGGCTTTTGGAATCTTACGTTTCATCAAATATTGTAAGAATGGATATAATGCATAAGCAACAATGAAAGCCAAAAAGAATGGTATAATAATTTTTTTGGCAGTTGCTAAGCATCCTATCCATAAATTTCCAGTACGATATATTAAAAAGACAATTAATACAATGAGTGCACAATTAATTAATTTAAAATCTGGTTTATTCTTAATCATGTTTTTTCCTACTTTCTATCAAAATGGTTACGGGGCCGTGGTTGGTAATTGTTACTTTCATATCGGCCCCAAACTGGCCTTTTTCTACCTGTATATATTGAGAGAGTTTTTGATTCCATAATTCGTATAATGGCTCTGCATCACTTGCAGGAAGTGCTCTACTATAACTAGGACGATTTCCTTTTTCTGTACTTGCATACAATGTAAATTGGGAAATACTAAGAACGCTACCTTTTTGGTCTAAAATAGATTCATTCATTACTCCATTTTTATCTTCAAAAATACGAAGATTTATTAATTTATGAATACAGTACTCAATATCTTCTATCGTATCTCCCTCAGTAAACCCGATAAGTGCAACAATTCCTTTGTTAATTGCTCCAATACATGTTCCTTCAACTGTGACAGATGAAGCTAAACTTCTTTGCACCAATACTCTCATCTAATCAACCTCTGTACTTCTAAAACATTTGGTAATTGTTCTAGATCGTTGACAAATTTCAATAATTTATCTTTGTCCTCTACTAGAACAATTACATCATAAGTGGTTCCAGCTTCATTATGAAACGTATTAATACTTTGTACTGAAATATTGTTGTTGGATGTCTTAGAGATAATATCCAATAAAAGATTATCATTTTCTAATGTATGGATGAGCAAATTTGTAGGATAGCGTTTTGTAATCTCCTCATTCCATCTTACATCGATAATACGTTCTGCTACTTCTTGAATATTAGGACAAATAGCTCTATGTACTGTAATTCCATACCCTTTTGTAATATAACCTACAATTTTATCTTTAGGAACGGGCTTACAACAAGATGCAACATTTACTTTTATTTCATCAATACCTTCTACAATAATGTCATTTTTAACAGTTGGAAGAACTACCTCTCGGTTTTGTGTCCTTTTTAAAATGATGTCTTCTTTGGTGTTATTTTCACCAGTTACAACATTGACGATAGTTCCAACAGGAAGTTTTCCGTTTCCGAGATTAATATAAATATCATCTAAATTATCACATTTTAGCTCTCTTGTTATCTTATCAATATTTTCATTCGATAAGAAATCATTTAATACAAGTTTACGTTTGCGTAATTCCTTGATAAGAATTTCCTCACCTTTTTTCAAATACTCCGCTTTATCAATTTTACGATAAAAAGAGCGGATTTTATTTTTGGCTTGTGTTGTCTTTGCCATGTGAATCCATTCACGGCTAGGTCCTAAGGCATTTTTGCTTGTATTGATTTTTATAATATCCTGATTTTGTAATTCATAATCTAAAGGAACAATATTGTTATTTACAATTGCGCCTATCATTTTATCTCCAACACCACTATGCACTTTATAAGCAAAATCAATTGGGGTTGCCCCAGCAGGAAGCTCAATTACATCTCCTGCTGGTGTGTAAACATAAATTGTATCCTTAAATACATCATCTGTAACAGATTTTACAAGTGATTCATCACTTGGTTCTTCGTTATTTAATTCCATAATAGAACGGAAAAATTGTAATTTTTGTTCCATGGTATTTTGCGTTACAGCAACAGTACTTCCCTTTTCCTTATATGACCAATGGGAAGCAATACCGCGTTCTGCTATCTCATCCATTTTATAAGTTCGAATTTGAATCTCAAATAAATATTCATCAAAACCAAAGACGGTTGTATGAAGAGATTGATACATATTGGTTTTAGGCATTGCAATATAATCTTTAAATCGTTTCGGAATTGGTTTATATTTCGAATGAATGATACCCAATGCTTGATAACATTCTTGCTCTGTATTTACAAAGACACGAAGAGCAAGTAAATCATATATCTCACTGAATTTTTTACCCTTATCTAGCTTTTTATAAATGCTATAAATACTTTTAGCGCGTCCTTTAATTTCATGTGAAATATGATTTTCATTCAGTATTTCAGAAACGTTTTTCATCATTTCACTAACCGCATTATCCCGTTCTGTTTTTGTCTGATTCAGTTCCTCAACAATGGAAAAATAAATATCGGGTTTCAAATAGCGAAGTGATAAATCTTCAAGCTCGCTTTTGATAGAATTCATTCCTAATCGACTTGCGATTGGTGTTAAAATATCTAAGGTTTCCTTAGCCTTTTCCTTTTGTCTCTCTTCTGGATGTACCCAAATAGTACGAAGATTGTGTAAACGATCTGCTAATTTAATAATAATTACACGTACATCCTCACATAAACCAACTAAAACTTTACGATGGGTTGCAATTGTAGCATTATTTGTTCCATCAAAATTTAATTTGTTAATTTTGGTTACCCCGTCCACTAAATCTGCAACGACAGGGCCAAATTCTTGTCCTAATTCCTCTTTCGAAACATCACAACATTTTAAAACTTCATGTAACAAAGCTGCACATAGAGTTTCTGCATCCGCATGGATTTCTGTCAAAATGGAAGCAACATGCAAAGGATGTTCAATATAATCTTCCCCTGTCAGTCGCTTGACACCAAAATGCTTTTTAGATGCATACTGATATCCCTTTTGAATTAATTCAAGATCTTTTTCATCTGTAATATACGATGACACAGATGCCATAAGATCATCGATTGTAATATGCATATTTTTTTTGGTCATACTCCCACTTCTTTCTTAATTAGGCAGCCTTTTTATACGTTTTTTCATCGTGATTATAACCAATTTCAACAACACTACGATTTATAATTGTCTTCGTGTTATCATCCTCAATCGGCTTTGTTTGTTCTCTTTTCTTATTTTCATAAAGAGTTACATCATGATATTTTAAAACAAACTGATATACTGGTTTTGGTAATTCAGCCACTTCTTTTAGAAGTCCACCACATTCATTCTTTTCTAACACATATTGTTCCCAATGTCCTAGTACTTTTCCTAAAATGCGTAATACAGAATTATTATTTTGTAAACGGGCAATGATATAAGCGTCCTTTATTGTCTTCCAAGTAATTTCATTTTCCTTTATATAGGGAGATGTTTTTAAAAATGTATAAATAGGACTTGTTTTCGAAATTCTCACATTTTCTGAACCTTCATGAAATAAAGAAAGTAAATGATGAGCCATTAGTTGATTTTCTTCTTTTATTGCATAAATATAAGCATGAATTAAAGAAGAAAGATCTATAAAAACATACTTTGAATCTTCTAAATCTGTATAGACTTGTATATCCATTTAGATCCTCCTTTACGAATTTACCCCTTTTACCTTTAATTCTTCTGGTTCGTCATACCATTTTTTCTTTTTTGGTTTTCCAACTATTCTTTTTTCAATTTGATACCAAAGTTGACTCGCAATACAAATGGATGAATAAGATCCTGCAATTAATCCAATCAACATTGCAATATTGAAGTTAATAATTTCACGAGATCCCATTAAAATAAGACAAATAACAGGAATTAAAGTAGTAAGTGTTGTAATAATACTTCTTGTCATCGTCTGCCTTAAACTAATATTGACTAAATCTCCTAAATCTTCCTTATTCTTAATCGTATTCTTTTGTTTCATATTTATATTCTCTTTGATGCGATCAAATAAGACAATCGTATCATTAATAGAATACCCGATAATAGATAAAATAGCAGCTACAAAGATACTAGATATTTCTAAATTAAGAATACTGAATACAGCAATAATAATGAATACATCGTGTAATAATGATACAATCGCTCCTACTGCATAACTAAAGCGGTAACGAATCGAAATATAAATTACAATTGCAATACTTGCAAGTAATAAAGATAGAAAGGCATTTTTAATTAACTCTTGTTTTACTACATTTGAAACAACACCAATTTCGGTTGCAGCCTCATATTGTTCTTTAAAGTAATTTTCAGTTTTGAGCACTTGTTCTTGGTTTAAACTATCTTCAATCAAGATCTCGATTGTCTTGTCATTTAATACTTCAATATTAGAAATTGTATAACCCATATCGGTCAATTCATTTTCAATGGTTTCCTGTGTCATTTCTTTATTGCTCTGAATTGAAATAGAGGATCCGCCTTTAAAATCGATTCCTAAATTGAGTCCCTTAAATCCCAAAGAAACACATCCAAATAATACTACAATGATAGATAAGCTAAAGAAAATTCTACTAGATTTGATGAAATTGATTCTATGCCATGATTCATGGTCTAATTTTTTTTCACGAATTCCTAAGAACAGATTTAACTTATGATCAAAGTAACCAGTTTTTACAAAGGCATTTAATAAGTATCTTGTTATAAATACCATAACAAACATTGTTACAAAAATACTAATCATTAACATAGTGGCAAACCCTTTGATACTACTTTCTCCAAAAATAAACAATATAATTGCAACAATCAAAGTAGTCACATTAGAATCGATAATCGTCATTAAGGAGTTTTTGTTTCCGGCTTGATAGGCAAATTGAAATCCCTTTCCTTTTTGTAATTCATCTTTGATACGAGCAAAATGAATGACATTGGCATCTACTGCCATACCTATACCCAGTAACATTGCAGCAATTCCAGGTAATGTTAATACTCCACCTACTAGCCAGAAAATAGCAAATGTAAAGAATGTATAAATAATCATTCCAATGGATGCAATAAATCCAGCAAAATGATAAAGAAGAATCATTAATACAATAATGAGACTAATTCCAACAAGCCCTGCAACTACTGTTTTTTCTAATGAATTCATCCCAAAACTTGCAGTAACAGTTTTGGATGAAATTTCTTCTAATTTGGTTGGCAAACTTCCTGAATTGATTAAGTCAACCAAATTTTTCACTTCTTTTTGTGTAAAGTTTCCCTGAATGATTACATCACTTGCAAATCCTTCTCCAACGGTTGCTACTGACAAACATTTAGAGTCACTTAAGCTTCCACATTTTGCCTCTTCTGTTTTAAATGAACTATTTTCATCAAAATCCAACCAAATGACAATACGATTATCGGTCATCTCACTTACCTGCTTTGTCACATGATAAAATTGATCTTTATCTTTTACACTGAGTGAAACAGCAGGCCTTCCTTTACTATCTTGACCTACTTTTGCACCACCACTATTTAAAACACTACTTGACATTAAAAGTTTGTCACTTGTATCACGGAATGTTAAATTGGCAGCTTGGCTCAAAATTTTACGTGCTTCTTCGGCATCTGTAACACCTGCTAATTGGACACGAATTTTATGATCTCCCTCTACTGTAATAACTGGTTCTGATACACCTAATACATCAATTCTTTTCATCATTGTTTTATAAGTGCTTGTTACCATATCACTTGTAACAGAAGTCCCATCTAAACTTTGAACTTCATATAAAACTTCAAATCCACCCTTTAAGTCTAATCCGAATTTTAAGTTTTTCACCAATATTGGACTTACTATTCCAATAAACCCTAGAATAATTATAATAATGATAAATGATTTTAATATTCCTTGCTTTTTCATAAATAACCTCCATTAATTTTCAAAATATACAGTACGATTACGCATATTCAATTTTTCCTTTAAATAGGTATCAATTAATTCACTATCAGTATTTAAAATGTCGCTTACCATTTGGTGTAATGATAAATTGTTTGCCTTTTTCCAAACAGATTCTTTCAAATAATTCCAAATATCCTCTGATTTGATGTATTCATATCCGGCACGTCTCATCTCTTCTTTTTTTGTATGTAAAGCAGGTTTTAAACGTGCATATAGTTCTTCCAATGAGTTAAATTCATCCATAGAATGCCTCCTACTAAATTATCCATATTACTATTATATATGAATTTTATACTTTTTTAAAGGAATTTGAAGAAAAAATATAAAATTTCAATTTAATACTTTCAAGTTCTATATATTATCTTTCCTACTATATTTTCAAACAAAAATAGTATATCTTAAGAAATATACTACTTTCGTATTTTATAGCAAAATGTTCTCACAAATATACCTTGGTATGTTTTTTTATTGTAGATACTATTATATTTACATCTTTTAAACTGAAATAATCGGCATCATTTAAAACTACATTTCTTCTAGCTGAATCCCATAAAAAATATTCTTGAAGATGGATAGGAATTTTATCAAGCCACGATATATCATGTAAGGCTTTATTCATATATTCTAAGCTATCTAAAAATACCTTGTTTTTATCTATATTTTTTGCTTTTAATTTGATTGCAATATATCTTTTAATATATTCTATAAATTTAGCATTACTATAATCAATTGTGGAACTATGCACTACTTCATATGCTTTTTGAATTTGTTCTTTTTTCCTCTCTTCTATTTTATGAAACATTTCGTATGTATATGGAAATTTATGAATTTCCCCACTTGCATAATAAACTATGATATATTTGTGATCTTCACTAATATTCGATCTTAAAATAAATCTCTTTTGGTATTCCCTATCCCCAAAAGAATAATCCTTCATTTTACTTCCCCCTAATTTTATTTATTCTATATAGCTTTTTGAATTTCTATTTTCACTTATGCTTTAACACTTTCTCCCAAAAATAGGTATTTTGTTTTCCATAAATATCTATGACTTCCAATATTTTCTTTACCTCCCTTATATTAAAACAATCTGCATCATCTAAAGTGAAAGATGATTTTCGAAAGATAAAATGTTTTTGAAGATGAAATGGAAGACACATGGCAAAATATTTGTCATAGGCTAAAGCCCTATTAATATAATCTAAACTATCTAAAAATATTTTATTTTTATCTATATCATTTAATCTTGACTTCATATTGATATACCGTCTAATATATTCCATGATATTAAAGCTACTATAGTCGACTATAGAGCCATGTACTATATCATATGCAATTTGGATTTGTTCTTTCATCTTTGCATGTATTTTCCTTTGGTTTTGAACTGTATTTGGTATTTTACGTATTTCTCCGCTTGCCAAATAAACAATAATAATTTTATAATCCTCGATAACACGAGAATATAAAATAAAGTTTTTTTGGTATTCCTTATCTCCAAAAGAATAATCTTTCATTTGTATTCCCCCAAATTATTACTTATTTGATATATTTTAAACTATTTATTTGTTTTTACTTATATTAGCAATTACAGGATAGTGATCTGTTGTTGCCATAATATCTCCTGTATCACATACTTTAAAATCTTCTAATAATAACCCTTTTGAAATAAAGATATGATCTATTGCTATATCTTTTTGCTGTTTACTATATGTTTTCTGTAAAACTGGAATGCGTTCTAATCCCAATTTTGTCATTTCATCCACGAATCTTTGAAAACTTAATTTTGTAATATCATCATTAAAATCTCCAGTTACTATCATATCATATTCTGGATATGCAATTTTTAACGTTTTTGCATAATTGGCAATAAAAAGTTCTTGTTCTTCCCTCTTTTCTGGAAAGGAATCATGTAAATGCGTATTGATGTGCACCAAATGTTTTTCATCATCAATTGTATAAGTTAAAATTCTAGATTGCAATTTCATAAGTGTATTCACACCATTTAAAACAATATCTCTTCCAGTTGGCCATGAAGGTAAATGAATTGTTTTATTGAATACATAATCCACATCTTCTATATGTGTTACAATTGCATTCGATTCATTGAATGGAATACGTTCTAATATAGGACCATTTCCAAAACGGTAGCCGCCAGTTACAATATAATCTGATCCTAACTCTTGTGCTAATGCATTTTGATGCCTATAAGTTAATTCTTGGGTTCCAACAGAATGTAACTGATTTTCTCGAATAAAATCTGCTAAAATCTTAACATTTCTTTCTCCTGTAAACAAATTTTTTCTTTTAAAATTCTTTCCTTGTGTTTTTACATTAATAGTTGCAATATTATAAACTTGTAAATTACTCATATTATTTCCCCCTTGTGTTAATTATTATAATTATTTTCCTTAGTTTGTCAAATTTTAATCCCCTAATGATAGTGTTTCCAAAGTGTGGAGATATAGAAGAAAATCATTAAAAACAAAGAAAA
>CANSPQ010000034.1 GCA_947648915.1 uncultured Caryophanales bacterium
TTATATACTCATCCATATAATCATTTACTTCTTTTGGTAATTCATTTTTTCTCATTATTAAAACCTTCCTTTTTCTATTTTATCATATCGGAAGGTTTTTCTATTTACACAACTTTTTCTATACTCTCAAGTAAATCGAAATGGGCAAAAGTATCGTTTTGAATTACAAAATATTCCAAGTAAACATACAAAATAAAAGAGCTTCTATTGCTCTTTTTTGATGGATACTATTCTAATTCACTGATAATGCTTTTATATACTTTATCCATTTTCGTATCGTTGATCTCTAATTTATAATTTTTTCTAATTTGTACCCAAGTCTTATCTCCAAGTTGTTTATCATCTGATAGTTTATTTGAAACGAGGTTACTTTTAATTGTTTCTTTGCTACTATCTAGACTAGGTTTTTCGCCTTCACTTATTTTTAAAATAACATGATATCCATAAGTACTTTTTACTGGTTCTTTGGTATATTCATTATCACTTAGTTTTAAAGATGCATCATAGAATTCTGTTACAACACCATCGCGATCAAAATCAGCAATTAACCCTTCTTCTGGAACAGAAGCGGTATCTTCAGAGTATTCTTTTACTAAATCTGCCCAAGCAGCACCTTCATTCAATTTCTGAATAACTTCTTGCGCTTTTGCTTTTGCAGCTTCTTCAGCAGCATTTTTTTCTTCTGTTGTAGAAGAAGAACTAGCAGCAGGTTTAATTAAGATATGTTTAACCGTTAATTTTCCATGAATTTCATTTTCGTAATAAGCATTAATCTCATCATCACTTAAATTGTCTGCAAGATATTTTTCAACTACTTTATCCTTTTTATAGTCCGAAATAAATACTTTTAATAAGTCATCTTCACTATCATACCCATAGTTTGCTAATACAGTACTGAATTTGTATCCCATTGCTTCATACTGTTGTTTTAATAGAGCAAGTTGTGCAGATGCATATTTTTTGGCTGCATCATCATCTTCAAATTCTTTATTTGCAATAAAGTCGTCAATGGTATTGATTAAGATATTTGTACCATATTGTGCTTTTAATTCATCAAATAAATCTTCAGATGTAATCTCTTTTCCTTCTACAGAAGCAATAATTTCTTTTCCATCTTTCAATTTTGCTTCATGTCCTTTTATTACGATAATTAGAATAATTACAAGTAATAAGCAAGCAATTACAAGTAAAGAAATAGTAATATTTTGTGTTTTTTGATCCATCATACTAGAAGAACTATTTTCTTTTTTTTCATTTACAACGATATTTTTTTTGTTTTTTGCCATGTTTTATCCTCCCTTAACTCACATATATTATATTACCAAATATTTCAAAAAAACACAAGAAAAAGACATAAATTGGGTGATAAGTATTCACACATATTTGATTTTTCCATAGAATAATGTGAAAAGACAAAAAAGGAGGAATGCTTTATGTGTAATACAGGAGTATCTGGAGCTGCTATCGTTTTAGTACTATTTATTCTTTTAATTATTATACTTGGTGCCTACATATAGGACGTAAGGAGGTGCTATGATGGCTTGTTCAAATTCTTGCAATAACACAAATACAAAACCAAATTGTAATAATGGTAGTGGATATGTATGCATCGTTGTATTATATATCTTACTTGCTATTATCATTGGTTCATTCATTGCATGGTAAAAAGGGGATAGTACCCTTTTTCTTATGCTTTGTCATAATTTATCCACATTTTTCATAATATCTAATAAATTGTAAAAAAAAGGTATTGCCAAAATAGAAAAAATACGATATACTTTAATAGTCATTTGAATATTTGGACCTGTAGCTCAGCTGGTTAGAGCGCACGCCTGATAAGCGTGAGGTCGATGGTTCAAGTCCATTCAGGTCCACCAGATTGATAGTTAACTCATAGTTTGAGTTGAAATACAAAACGACTAGTCTAAAGTCGTTTTTATGTTAATACAAATACGTCAAAGAAACTTGCATAAAATAAAAATCGAACATTCAATCGCTACAAAAGGAAGATAATATTTAAAGACATACATATTGGAGAGTAATTATTTCTATACATAGTGGAGGAATATTTTTATCATGGATATATCATTTGACTTTTATAAAGAAGTATGTATAATATTTTGAAGACAAATTGAGGTGATATTATGAGAAAGTGTATTGTCTTACTTTATCATAATTTAAAATTTGATTGTATTAATGTATTAATTATAAAATAAAAAATAAGGAGTGATTAATGCAAATACAATTATTAATGAATTACGTAATCTAAATTATCAGTTTTTAGCAAATAACAAAAATGGTTTAAAAATTGATAACAAAAATTATATATTTAACACTGGTAGAATACCAATTTTATTATCTGCACCACATGCAGTAAAACAATATAGAGAGTCGCAAGTTAAATCGAGTGATTATTTGACAGGTCCACTTGCAATCTATTTGGCGCAAAAATGTAATTGTTCTTATTTTGTTAGAGTTTTTAACGATAATGATGATCCTAATTTTCCCTTAGGGACAACTTTATCACAAATAGAAAATGATTATTTGATAGCTTTAAAAAGGTTTATTCAAGATTATAACCAAATTTTAGTAATCGATATTCATGGCTGTATGGATAGTAAAAAATATGATTGCAGTTTATGGCATGACAACTATGGTACTTGTGAATCAGAAATTATCAAAATATTTAAAACTAATTTTACTCGTTCCAATCTGTCTGTTGATAATGGCAGTGAATATTTAGGCGGGCAAGTCACTAGACAAAGTGCTTTCATTACAAATGCTTTTCAAATTGAGGTAAAAAGAAAAATAAGAACACTAAAAATAGAAAATTATCATTTATTAAAGTCATTTATTGATGCAATGGAAAAATCTATTTATGAGACTTACGATTACTCTATGAAATTAGAAAAAGTAAGGAGAAATAGAAATGAATCAAACTAAAGAAATCGAAAATATGATTACAATTAATAATATTTTACAGCAAATATATGATGCAACTTATCATTTGAAATTTAATACACATGAAAATACTGTGTATGGTAGACCTTTTAACAAAACAACTATACAGTCTATTCAGAATAAAGAATATTTTGGCTGGAATAATCAAATATGCTTTTTATTAACACCCTTATATGAGAAGGCTATTTTAAATAGGGGAACTTTATTTTTTGAGGGTAGCAATGAAATAGGCGATTTCTCTTGTTATTCTTGGATAGAAATTTTTTGTAATAATAAATGGTATTCATTTGATCCCTGCTTCAATAGGGTATATGAAAAAGATGTTTTTGATAAATTGTATAGGACTAAAGTAATATGTTCTTTTACAAGTGATGAAATAAGATCTAAATTAATCTATAATTTATTTTTTCCAGATGAAATACCTAATAATGGTTATAAAGATATTATAAAAAATCAAATATACCAATTAAGTTCAAATAAAGGAATAATACTACCTGCAGATAATGTAGAAGAATTAACTTATGGAGCTGCATTTACATATACTCTTAAAAAGTCGCATAATAAAATAAAGTCATTAAAAGCAGAATATATAGGTTATACAAGAAATTTACCAAGTTACTATGCAGGATTAAACCGAGGGTAAAAAGATTGTATGAAAGTCTTTTGCATAAAAATTAAAAATAGGCTTATCTATATTACTAGACTGATATCAAACTCGAACTAAATTGAAAGTTCGAGTTTTAATTTGCCTTAAAACGTGTTAGAATTGTTATAGAACTTATATAGAAAAGAGGGGGCTTATATGAATTTGTATAAAACCTTATTGAATAACCAAGAATATTTAGAAACTGTAAATAAAATTGAGAATACCAAATTTATTACAGATGGAAAATGGGACTGGGAACATGGGTTAGGACATTACAAGAGAGTTGCTGCATATGTAAAAAAGATTTTATTAAAATTAAATGCAACTGAAAGAACTATTGATTTGGGAATGATTGCTGCCCTGTTGCATGATATTGGTTTAAGTAAGGGAGATAAAATAGATCATGCGATAGAAAGCAGTAATATTTTTAGTCGATATATTGAAAATACCGATATTACAGAAGTGGAAAAAGAAATAATAAAACAAGCGATAAGTGATCACTCCAAAGGCAATTGTATTGAGTCTTCTATCGGTTTAGCGTTAGTTTTAGCGGATAAATTAGATGTGACATATCATAGGACAATTAATTCGAGTATTCAAGATAAAATGAATCAAGAAATACAGAAAATTAAAAAAGTGGATATTGATATTACAGATACCGATTTAATTGTAACCTATCAAACAGATAATAATTTTGATGTAAAGATATTGAATGATTGGAATAAGGCTATATTAATTCCAAAGAAGATTGCTGAATATTTGAAAAGAAATTATACTTTTATCATTAATGGTAAGAAAGTTGATTATGAAAATATTTTAATCTCTTAAATCTTATATATGACTTACTCAATCTGTTCAAGTTTTTCTTTGCAATGAATGATAAAATAAAACGATGAGAAAATTGACATTTGTTATTAGAAAGACTAGAATGGAAATAGATTTTGATGTAGTAGGAAGTGAAGATATGTTACAGATTAGTTATTACATTTTATTTACACTCAACGTAATATATGCGGTTCATTTCGCAACCCCTTTTATAATAGGACTTTTTAAAAAGAAAAAGGAGTCATTTGTGTCTAAAAACGAATGTCAATTTGCAATCTTAATTCCTGCTCGTAATGAAGAATTTGTTATTGGAAATTTATTGGATAGTTTAGCGCACCAAAATTATCCAAAAGAAAAATACCAAATTTACGTTTTAATCAATCATTGTACAGATCAGACCAAAAAAATTGCTAATAAAAAAGGTGCCAATATTATAGATTGTCCTGATACAGTAAGAAGCAAAGGTGATGTTTTACAATATGCATTCTCCAGTTTGCAAAAAGAACCAATTGATGCTTACCTTATTTTTGATGCGGATAATGTTGTTCATCCAAATTTTTGTAAATGTATGAATCAATCATATCAAAATGGAAGTCAAGTGGCACAAGCCTTCCGTGATAGTAAAAATAGTAAAGTGAATTGGTTAAGCGGTGGTTATTCCATTTTCTATTACATTCAAAACATTTATTTTGAAACCAGAAGAAAACTAGGAATTTCTGCATCCCTTAGTGGAACAGGATGGATGGTAAAAAAATCTATGATCGATACTTATGGGTATCCTATGACAACCTTATTAGAAGATTTAGAGTATTCTGCCTTTTCTGTTCTGCATAATAAGCCAATTGACTTTGTTAAAAATGCAATCATATATGATGAACAACCTACTCAATTTTCCACGTCATGGCGTCAAAGAAAACGCTGGACGACTGGCGCCTATCAGTGCTTCAAAAAATATTGGCATATTTTGTGGAAAGGAACAAAGTATAAAATATCGAAGTTGGATTTATTTTTGATTTTCTTTTCTCCTTTGTCACAGGTGCTTACCTGTACAGTAGGTTTGATTAATCTTGTTTATGTAGGATTAAAATATGGATTTTTCCATTTGCTATGTTCTGGGACCATTGTGTTATTAATCACTTATGCTACTATCTGTTTATTTGCTGCTTTTGTAGTTCAATATAACGAAAAAAATCCCAGTCAAATGAGAAAAACGATTCTTTTATTTCCAATATTCTTAAGTACTTGGCTACCAATTCAATTTATTTGTCTTTTTAAAGGGGTAAAACAGTGGGAAAAAATAGAGCATAAATCCAATCTCAAGATAGAAGAAATTTCACGTTAAATAAAAAGGAAAGTGCATATAATATAAATAACGCTAAGATATTGACATAAAATTAAAAATAATTTATACTTGAAACAACGACATAGAAGAAGAAAAGTAACAAATATCCCTATGGATAGCGAGTTAGATATGGTGGAAGCTAACACTTATATATTTGTGAAGAACACTTTGGAGTTGCTTATGTGAAATAAAGTAATGTAAGCCGGATTTAAGTGAACGTTAACTCACTTAGGTTTGATAGAACCAAAAGAGACCATTATGGTAATAAGGGTGGTACCGCGGATACAACAGTCATTCGTCCCTAGTTTGAGGATGTATAGACTGTTTTTTATTGGAGGGGATGATTACATGATTACAAAGGAAAAACTAAAAGATTATGCAGGAAAACTCATGTTTGACATGAAAGAAGAAGAATATGATACTTTAGTAAAAGAATTTGATGTCATTTTAAAACAGATGGATTTCATTGGAAAGATAGAAGGAATTGAACAAGTAGAACCAATGACATTTCCTTATGAAATCGGACATGCACATTTTAGAAAAGATGAAGTAAAAGATATATTAGAAACAGTAGATGCGGTGAAAAATGCAAGTGATGTAGAAAATAATCAAGTACGTGTTCCAAAGGTGGTGGATTAGTATGCGTTATATGGATAAAAGTATTGATGAAATCAGAAAGGCACTTGATGCACAAACTGTAACGAGTGATACATTGTTTCAAGAATCTGTTTCACTCGCAAAACAATATCAACCTGCATCTAATGCATTTGTTACTATTTTAGAAGAAAAAAAAGAGCAGAATACATCTACCATTCTATCTGGTATTCCTTATGCCTTAAAAGATAATATCTCAACAAAAGGCATATTAACCACATCTTCTTCTAATATTCTAAAAAACTATGTACCTGTTTATAATGCAACCGTATATGAGAAACTAGAACGTGCTGGAGCTGTTTTAATGGGGAAAACAGTCTTAGATGAACTTGCGATGGGTGGAACTGGTACGACAGGACATACAGGAATTGTGAAAAACCCATGGGATGATACAAGACAGATTGGTGGATCCAGTGCTGGAAGTGCTGCAGCTGTTGCTTTAGGTATTGTTCCTTTTGCGATTGGCTCTGATACAGGAGATTCTATCAGAAAACCTGCTGCATTTGGTGGGATTGTGGGATTTAAACCAACTTATGGAAGAGTATCCCGTTATGGGTTATTTGCATTTGCATCTTCTCTAGATCATGTTGGTTGCTTTGCACGTAATGTGAAAGATATTGCTTACGTAACCGATATCATAAAAGGCAAAGATCCTCATGATATGACATCTCTTCCAGATGACAACAAAAAATATACAGATACCTTGGATCATGACATTAAGGGAAGAAAATTATTCTATATCAAAGAAGCATTCGAGAACTATGAAAATAGTGATAATTTGGAATACAAAGAAACGATATCTAAATTTTTAGAAACCGTAGAAAAGGTGAGAGAATTAGGCTTTGTAGTAGAAGAAGTATCTTTTCCAAAAGAATTACTCAATGCGGTTTATCCGACTTATATGGCGATTTCCTGTGCAGAAGCCACTAGCAACAATGCCAATTTAACAGGAATTCCATTTGGTGTAAGAGGAGAAGGAAATAGTATCAACGAGATTATGATGGATGCGAGAACCAAAGGCTTTAGTGAATTAATCAAAAGAAGATTTGTCTTAGGAAGTTATATTTTACAAAAAGAAAATCAAGAAAAGCTATTTAAAAATGCCCAGAGAGTACGTCGTATGATTGTCGATAAAATGAACGCTTTATTTAAAAAATATGATGGCTTACTGATGCCAGCAAGTGGAGGAATCGCACCTCATTTTGGTGAAAAGGATGACCAATTATCAGATCGTTATTTGATATTGGAAAATCATTTGGTAATCGCAAACTTTGGTGGATTTCCTAGTATTACATTACCATCTGGTTTTGTAAATGAAATGCCAATTGCGATTAACTTAACAGGAAGACAATTTGAAGATGATGTAGTTTTAAATATGGCTTATAAAATCGAGACGATAACAGGATGTAAGAACCAAATCGCGAAAGGAGGTAAATAAATATGTATATACCTACGATTGGCTTAGAAGTACATTGTGAATTAAAAACCAATACCAAAAACTTTTCTAGTGCTGCCAATGCTTATTCGGAAATACCAAATCGTAATATTGCAACCGTGGACCTAGGTTTGCCAGGTATTTTACCGGTGATTAATGAAAATGGAGTGAAACAGTCTTTAAAGATGGCTTTCGCGATGCATTGTGAAATCCCTGAATTTATGACATTTGAACGAAAAAACTATTTCTACCCTGATTTACCAAAGGGATACCAAATTACGCAATTTGATCAACCAGTTGGTGTCAATGGCTATCTCATGATAAACGTAAATGGCGAAGATAAAAAAGTGCTCATTCATGACACCCACTTAGAAGAAGATACTGCATCACTAGATCATTACGGAAATTATTCTTTAATTGATTATAATAGAGCAGGGGTACCATTGCTAGAAACCGTAACAGAACCTTGTATGCATAGTGTAGAAGAAGCCATTGCTTTCCTAGAATCTTTAAGAAGCGTATTCCTATATTGTGGTGCAAGTGAAGCAAGGACAGATAGAGGTCAAATGCGTTGTGATGTCAATGTATCTTTATCAGATAGTGAAAATATACTTGGTACCAAGGTGGAAATCAAAAATGTCAATTCTTTCAATAATGTCAAAGACGCAATTATCACAGAAATCAAAAGACAAACAGAAATTTTAGAAGCAGGAGGAAGTATTGCACAAGAAACAAGACGTTATGATGAAAACAATATGTGTACCTATTCCATGCGTTCCAAAGAAGATGCGATTGATTATAAATATTTTAAAGAACCGAATATTCCCCCAATCAAAATTGAGCGCGAATGGTTAGAAGAAATCAAAAAAGAAATTCCTGCTTTACAATATGAACGTATTACAACTTATATGGAAGAATATGGTTTATCTAGGTATGATGCGACTATCTTAGTCAAAGAAAAAGAAATGGCAGAATACTTTGAAGAAACTTTAAAAGAAGGTGCAGATCCAAAATCCGCTTGCAACTGGATTACCAGTGTGATTTTGGGGCATATGAATAAATATGAAATTCCAATTACAAAACTATTTCTAACACCAAAAATGTTAGTGGAATTAATGGAACTCGTATCCTCTGGTAAAATATCAAGTAAACAAGCCAAAGAAGTATTATTAAAGTCCCTAGAAGAAGAAAAATCACCTGCTACTTTAGTAGAAGAATTGGGTATAGAGCAGATTGGAACCGATGATGAAATTCTTGTTATTGTAAAAGAAGTATTTGGTGAACATCCAGAAGTCAAAGAACAATACAAGTCTGGTAGAACCAATATTGTTGATTTCTTAGTGGGACAAGTGATGAAAAAAACAAGAGGACAGGCGAATCCTGCAACTACTAGAAAATTAGTGCAAGAAGAAATCGTGAAAGGAGAATAAAATATGATAGATGTCAAAGAATTATATCAAAAATTAGATACTTATATGGGAAAACAAGTTACATTACAAGGGTGGATTCGCAATATTCGTAAACAAAAAGATTTTGGATTTATTGATTTTTCTGATGGTACGTATTTCAAACATATCCAATTGGTGTATGATAATAATCTAAATATATTTCCTTTAATCAATAAATTACATGTAGGATGTGCGATTACCGTTACAGGGCATATTCAAGAATCAGTAGGAGCAGGACAAGATTTTGAACTTTCCATAGAAGATTTAAAATTAGAGGGGGATTGTCCAGAAGACTATCCGTTGCAACCGAAACGTCATACACGGGAATTCTTAAGAGAAATTGCTTATTTGCGTCCTAGAAATAATTTATTTCAAGCTGTTTTCCGCATTCGTAGTGTAGCTGCACAAGCTATCCATACTTATTTCCAAGAACATAATTATGTATATGTACATACACCACTGATTACAACCGCGGATTGTGAGGGAAGTGATCAAATGTTTAAAATCACATCTCTTAATATGCAACAAATGCCTATGGTAGATGGTCATGTAGATTTTAGTAAAGACTTATTTG
This sequence comes from uncultured Caryophanales bacterium, assembly GCA_947648915.1. Taxonomy (GTDB): domain Bacteria; phylum Bacillota_I; class Bacilli_A; order RF39; family UBA660; genus UBA5026. The sequence goes on from CANSPQ010000034.1 coordinate 9,886, forward strand.
GAAAACAAGCTTATATTACAGGTTCTGGACAATTACATGGTGAAACATTTGCGATGGCATTTAAAAAAATTTATACATTTGGACCCACTTTCCGAACCGAAAATTCCAATACCAAAACACATGCGAATGAATTTTGGATGATTGAACCAGAAATTGCTTTTTGTGATTTAAACGGTTTAATGGATATTGAAGAGGATATGTTAAAGTATATTGTAAATTATGTGTTAGAAAAATGTCCAGAAGAAATCAACTTTTGTGATCAATATGTAGAAAATGGGCTAAAAGAAAAATTGATGCAATTAACGCAATCAAAATTTACGAGAATTACACACCATGATGTCATTGATATTTTAAAACAAGCAAATGTAGATTTCGAATTTACACCAGATTATACAGAAGACATTGCCAAAGAACATGAAAAATACATTACAGAATACTTTAATGGACCAGTATTTATCACAGATTGGCCAAAAGATATCAAAGCATGGTATATGAAAGTAAACGAAGATGGAAGCACAGTTGCAGCAGTCGATTTGGAAGTACCAGGTGCAGGAGAATTAATGGGAGGATCACAGCGTGAGGATGATTATCAAACCTTATTGAATCGTGCAAAGGAATTTCACGTAGATATAGATGCGATTGATTGGTTTTGTAATTTAAGACGTTATGGGGGATGCTATCATTCTGGATTTGGAATGGGCTTTGAAAGACTTGTGATTTATTTAACAGGAGTAGAAAATATTCGTGATGTGATTCCATATCCAAGAACACCTAAAAACTGTGATTTCTAGTTATAATGTTGAAAACGACAAATTGGTGTCGTTTTTTCTATATTTTTATTTCTATTTGCATATAATAAAGCAGTAATACCAAAAAAGCTCAGAAAATTGCGGAAAAGGTATTGCCAAATATTCAATTTTATTATATAATGAAAAAGTCTTAGGAAAGACATAGTGCCTAATTAGCTCAGTCGGTAGAGCACTCGGCTGTTAACCGATAGGTCGTAGGTTCGAGTCCTACATTAGGCGCCATTATGGCCAGTTGGTGAAGTGGCTTAACACACTGCCCTTTCACGGCAGCATTCACGAGTTCGAATCTCGTACTGGTCACCAGTAAAGAATTTAGCCTTTCATATAAAGGTTTTTTTGTTACCAAAATTATTTTGGTCTTGTTTTCAAAATTTATATTTCAGGAATAGAAAGTTTACTTATTTTCAATTTGTTTATCATTTATATATCGGCCATTCAAATTGTTTTCACTGGTAATAACATTTCTTCCTAATTCTTGTTCTAAATTATTTCTAGTGTTTTTTGCAATGCTTCCGCCACGTCTTGCAATTTCTTTATTTTGCGCTAGTCCTTGCGGCCTATATTGCTTTGCTAATTCTTTAGTGGCAGTTTCTCCAACATCTGCTAGTAAGCTTTCCAAATCACTCATATTATCTCTAAGTGATTCTTTTCTTATACCTTTAAAGTCCTTATATTCACTTGCTTTCATTCCAGACCAAGCCATGTATATTTCATTTGTTAGAATAGCATATTCTAAAGGCTTTTCAATGCCGTCATCTTTCCAAGTATCTGTCAGCTGAAATCTATGTAGTTTTCCTTTTAATCGTTTTTCAATCCAGTTATCGTCGTGTCCTTGCGCTCTATAAATTGCGATTGCTCTGTCAATGGCTTTAGATGGGTCAAACGTTTCATCTATTCTATCACTACCAACTTGCGCTAGCCATAATTTAAATGGTTCTGCTTTAGGGCTAGGAACACTTTGTATAAGTCTTAATATTCCTTTGGTGTCTAATACATCTGTTTTGTAAAATTTACTATCTGATGCCTGCATTTTCAGTTGTCGACATTTTGTCGATAACTCACTTTTTTCATCATCAGACATCCTTTTTTTTTAGTTTATACCAATAATCGTTTGGATTAGAACTTTCTGTTAATGCTTTGATAACATCAACAACGCTAAACCAATAATCTTCTTTTTCGCTATCCCATATAGTTCTAATGTTAGTATCTTCAAACATTTTAGTTATACTTTTTTTGTTTTCTTTGAACTCTGTATCCATTTTTTACCTCTCCTCACATACAGATTTGATATTTTATGAAACTCCTGTACTAGCGAGTTAATTATTTTGCATCTTGATTGCACATTAAATCATCTTAGAAATTACTATGAAAGAAATAATTAAATTGACAATGGTAAGTATAAAGTAAAATACCAATATATTTTTCATAGAGTGAATATCTTTAGATGCTTTTTTCATATACATGTTATTTTGAAGATTTACTATTTGTTCTAATTCTTCATTGGATAAATTAGGGTATTTCTTTTGATAAAAGTCATAACCTTCTTCACCTGATTCATAATAATAGCCTTCAAACGTATCTTCTAACAAATTACCTTCCTTTTCAAATTGCTTATTTAATTGCCTATTTTTTCTGTCATTCACATATTCTTTTTCAACACCATCATTTTGTTCATAATATTTATGTTTTACTGTTTCTAAATCCATAAGTATCCCTCCACAATAAGATTGTATCATAAAATAGCGTTTTATGTAATCAATTGCACTTGATATAAAAAGACAACTTATATATAATAGAAGAAACAAGGAAGAGATATTTATGATTTACTTAAGAAATTTTACTTTGTTAGATGATCAACAAGAATATGCAATCGCTGCATACCAAGAACAAAGAAGAATATTTAACAATTACTATCCATTACATCTTTTTTCTTCAAAAGAATTTCAAAATATTAAATTTGATGCTATTACAATCTTTTGTGGTGGAAATGGAAGTGGAAAAACAACCCTAATCAATATGATTGCAGAAAAATTAAAAGCCACTAGAAAATCTAATTTGAATAAAGGCGCTTTCTTTGATTATTATGTAGAAGCTTGTCAGTATGAGAGTGCATTAGAAGATCCTACAGAAATAAAGCTATTAACAAGTGATGATGTCTTTGATTATTTACTAGATATTCGTTCTATTAATTCTAATGTGAACCGAAAAAAAGAAAAGTTGGGTATGGAATATATGAATTATAAATATAATGAACAAAATGATGCTTTTGATCAATATGAAAAAATAAGAAACACATATGATGCAAAAAACAAAACAATGTCTAAATATATAAGAGAAAGACTTGGTAATAATACAATTATAGAACAATCTAACGGAGAATCCGCATTATTATTTTTTGAACGAGAAATTAGAGAGGATGCAATTTATCTATTAGATGAGCCAGAAAATAGTTTATCTGTTCAAAATCAAATTAAGTTGAAACAATTTATCGAAGAGTCTGTACGTTTCTATAATTGTCAATTTATCATTTCGACACATTCTCCATTTTTATTAAAGCTACAAGATGCCGTTATCTATGATTTAGATGCTACACCAGTAATAACAAAAAAATGGAGTGCGTTAGAAAATGTAAAACTATATTATCAATTCTTTAAGGAGAATGAAGATTGCTTTAAAGAATAGTGATAGGAAGTTCTAGGTATTTACGTTCAATTTAAAAATAATAAATGCTATGAAGAAGTTTCTACTTTGTCTAAAATTATTTGTTACTGTAGATTAAGAAAAAATTATTTATGGAGGATTAGAGTGAACTACAAAATAGAAGAAGCAAGAATAGAGGATTTAGATGCTATTCACAAATTGATATATGATAGGTGTTTATGGTTTTTAGAAAAAGGAGTGAAAGGGTGGAATGTAGATTTTTACCCTAATAAATACAACAAAAACTATTTTAAAGAACAAATGGAAATAAACAAATTATTTGTTGCAAAATTTAAAAATAAAGTATGTGGTGTCATGCTTTTAAAAGATGAAGATAAGGATTATTGGAATAATGAAGATTCCTCTTACTACATCCATCATTTAGCAACTGATGTTAATTTAAAAGGTGTTGGTAAGGCATTGATTAATTATGCAATTGAACAATGCAAAGATAATAATAAAAAATATTTAAGATTAGATTGTTATCAAGAAAGTAAGTTTTTGAATGAACATTATAAAAAAATGGGGTTCAATAAGGTTGGAAGTGGAACTGATGAAAATTATAATTTATGGGAGTTGAAAATATAGTATGAATACAATAGAATCAATAGAAAAAAGAAGAAGTATTAGGAATTTTAAGAATGATGAAATTTCAAAAGAAATAGTAGAAGATATATTAAATTGTGGAAGACTAGCTCCATCCGCAAAAAATAGGCAACCATGGTATTTTGTGATAGTAAAAGGTAAAACAAAAGATAGAATAGCAGACCTGATGATTGATTATACAAATAACAATGATGATACTATTGAAAGAAAAAGGATAGGTTATGCAAGTAGTGTTAATCCAACTGCTAATGTAATAAAACAAGTACCAATATTGGTTTTAATATTGAGAGAAAAAAATGACAATTGGATTGTAGGAGATAATCTATCGATAGGTGCTTGTGTTGAAAATATGTGTTTAAGGGCTACTGATTTAGGTATAGGATCTTTATGGATAAGAGATACAGTTTATGTAGCATCTGATGTAGCTAAAATGTTGGGACATGAAGCAATGGAACTTAATTGTGCTTTAGCCCTTGGATATGCAAATCAAAAGCCAAAACAAAGAGCTAGAAAAGATTTGAAAGATATTATTGAGTGGTATGATGAATAGTAAACAAAATAATATTTTAAAAGATAAAATGACTTGAAAAAATAATAAATTATGATATACTTATATCAATGTCAAAGGCTGTGATGAAGAAGTAGTAAAAAGGTATTGTTTGTAAAAGAGAGTTCGCAATTGGTGGAAAGCGAATCAAACATCCTTTTGAATTCACCTTCTATGCTTATTTTACGGTAACGCGTTATAGTAATGAGTTGCATAGATTTTATCTATGAATTAAGGTGGTACCGCGTTAACACGTCCTTAAATGAGGATGTGTTTTTTTGTTGGAGGTGTAGTCTAGCTTTGATTTATCACTTTCTTTTTAAAATGAAAAAAAGAGATATAATATAAGGAGGATTTATATGCAGGAAAAAGTAAATAGTATCAAAGAAGAATTATTAAAAAAATTGGAAACAGTCGATAATCTGAGTTCTTTAAATGACTTACGTGTAGAATTTTTAGGAAAAAAGGGTAGTATTACGGAATTATCTAATTTGATGAAAGAAATTCCAGTCGAAGAAAAAAAAGCATTTGGTAGTCTACTCAATACCATTAAAAATGAGGCAACTGAACTTCTCAACCAAAAGAAAGAGGAAATAGAAGCAGCTTTATTGGATGCAAAACTGGCAAATGAAACCATTGACGTTACACTACCAGGAACCAAATTATCAGTAGGAGGAACGCATCCCCTTACCAAAGTGATTGATGAGATAGAAGAAATATTTGTATCCATGGGATATGATGTCGTAGAAGGACCAGAAATTGAATCGGATTTATACAACTTCGAAAAATTAAATCTACCAAAAGGACATCCTGCGAGAGATGCCCAAGATAGTTTTTATATCACAGAAGAGATGTTACTGAGAAGTCAAACTTCTCCTGTTCAAGCAAGAACGATGGATGCCAATTTAGAAAAAAGTCCGATTCGTGTGATTTGCCCAGGGAAAGTATACCGTAGAGATGATGACGATGCAACACATTCTCATCAATTTACCCAAATAGAAGGTTTAGTTGTCGATAAAGATATTTCTCTTGCAGACCTAAAAGGAACATTGGAAATTTTAGCCAAAAAACTATTTGGTGAAGAAAGAGAAATTCGTTTCCGCCCAAGTTTCTTCCCATTTACTGAACCAAGTATTGAAGTCGATGTCAGTTGTTTCAAATGTGGAGGAGTTGGATGCCCAATTTGTAAAGATACTGGTTGGATTGAAATATTAGGATCTGGTATGGTACATCCTAATGTATTAAGAGGTTGTGGTTATGACCCTGAAAAATATACAGGATTTGCTTTTG
>CANSPQ010000035.1 GCA_947648915.1 uncultured Caryophanales bacterium
TCCTTCTTTACATTTTTACTTGTATACTCATCCCACAAAAATTATGATTGACCCTTTATTATACTGTTTTGCTAATTTATTTAATAATGGTTTATACGTTTTATTAAGTGCTACTAACGCTAAAAGAACCATATTTACTACTACCACTGCTGTAAAATTATTTTCTTTTTTCATAAAAATTCCCCATCTTTCTTAAAACACTTTGTCAATTTTATAATAAATATATATTGAAGTCAATGTTTTATGGTTGAAAAGTTATATTTTTGCTATATAAAGTTCCATTTATTCTATTTTAATTTGATTTTTATATCTTTGAATTAGTTCTTTGACAAAAATAGATGAGTTCTTTTTTTGTGTCATTAAATAGACCTTATTTTTGGTTCGTGTAATTGCTACATAAAATAATCTTCTTTCTTCTTCAAAGGAAAAATAATCTTTTGTTTGATTGACATAGCGTAATACTGGATCATCTTCTAATTGACTGGGAAATCCCATAGTAGTATCTGTCATATTTAAAACAATTACAACATCACTTTCCAATCCTTTCGATGTATGGACTGTTAAAAAAGCAAGTGTCAAATCACTTCTATTTTGATAGGTTATATTTCTACCATCTTCACTTTTAAATGCGTTATCTTGAAGGATGGGGACAATATCTTTTCGATTTCTTCCTAATATAAATATGGATACATTTTGTAAACTGTCCAATATTTGTTTGAATGCTAGTAGTAAATCTTGATAGTACTTGATAATAACTGGTTTTTCAATATGCTTATGTGAAACCATATTTTTAGACATTTGTCTTGGATTACGCATGACAAAAGAACCTGCAATATCGATTAATTCCTGACTATTTCGATAAGTTGTTTGAATTTTGAGTACAATTGCGTTTTTAAAATATGTTTGGAATTTTAGAAAAATGTTAAGATTACAACCAGTAAAGCGATAAATAGATTGAAAATCATCCCCAACAGCAATTAATTTCGCACCCGTTTTTTGAATGATTGCTTGAATTAACTGATATCTTGTTTCTGAAGTATCTTGATATTCATCGATTATAATGTACTCATAATGTAAGGTGTTATTGTTTTTGACTAATGTAGTTGCGTACTCAATTAAGTCGTCGAAATCTAGTAAATTACTGTTTTCTAAAGTTTGTGTATACAATATACAAATTCGTTTTATCAATAATAGGAGGTAAGTATCTACTGTTTTCCAAATCCCAAATCGTTTACTCTTATGGATCCAAACATCTATATCTTCTATATGAAATTGGCTCGCTTTCATTAAATGAATAAAAGTAGGGATGATTTTGTAATATTGTTTAAATAAGTATGTTACTTGCATTTTTTGATATATCTGTGCAAAACTTTGCATCCTATTGACATTTTCTGCTTTAGCTTGTCTTAATCTGTGAAAAAAATGGCGGTAAATCCATTTTTGAGCATCTTTTTCTTCTAAAATTCCATACTTTAAATAGTTTTTCACAACATTCTCAAGAACTTTTTCATCTGCAATTTGTAATTTCTCATTATTTTTACGAATGATTTGAAGTGCCAATTTATGAAATGTTAAAACAGGTAAATTGTAATTGTAGTATTTTTTAAGTGTATTTTTCAAACTATTAGTCGCATCATTGGTAAATGAGATACAAAGTATTTGATCAAGCGGAATCTTTTTTCTTTCTACTAAATACCTGATTTTACCAATCATTGTTAATGATTTCCCACTCCCTGCTCCTGCGATTACTAAAGTATTTTGCTCATCTCTTAGTACAACTTCTCTTTGTTCTTTATCCAACGGATATCCTTTTACATGTTCCAATAATTCTTTTGATTCCTGTTCTTCTTTTTGAAGATATCTTTGATTATTCGCTTCTCTCCACTTATCTAAATTTTTATATTGTTTCCTCAAATGTATATCTTTGCAATTCTTGATTTGTTCATGGTAGATTTCTTTTAACTCCTCTAGTTCTTTTAGACTGATATATGTTTTCCCTAATTGTTCGATTCTTTTCTTCAATATTTCTTTCATACTATTTATATACAACAAAAATATTGGATTTCCTTTTTAAACAAAAATACTATGGAATGCCACAGTATTAACTTTATATTTAGCAGATTTTTATAAATTATTTTTCATAAAACTCTCCAGCACTTTTATACATTTTTTTATTTGTTCGCTTGTTTTGATTTTTCCCCAATAGTATGATATAAGTTAGGAATATTTATTTTGTTTAGGTACTATTCTCCTTTACTTTTTTAAAGTGGAAGGAGGTGAAATTATGAGAAAAGTAGAGGCATTTCTTTGTTTTATCATAGTACTCCTTATTATCGTGATTTTAGTCATGTTAATAAAAATAGTACCAACTGTATAAAAGGTCGATACTTTTACAAATCTTTGGAATAGTACCTAATTTCTCACAACTAGGTATTCCTTTTTTATTTTATGCAAGTTTCCTTGACATATTCATAATACCATATTTTAGTATTCTTGTCAAAAATGCTAAAACAACTTCCATATTTTTGAAATAAGCTTATTCCTCTTCATGTAGCCAGTTATCTAATAGTTTCATATTTTTCTTAATCATAATTGCTTCTACTATATCAATAAGAGAATAAATTATAATTAAAACGCCCATCGTTATTGTAATTGCAGTCATACCAGATAATGGATTAAATATTAGAATAATTCCACATACCATCATAAGCAATGCCATTACAAATAACAAAAACCATATAGATTCTTTTATAGAGCGAAGTGCAAGTGCGATTCTTAATTTATAAGAGCTACTGATAATAAACCACAATCCTATTGCGATTGGAATGACAATAGATAAAGTATTTGGTTTTATAAGAATTAAGATTCCTAAAATAATCGATAAAATTCCACCACTAAATCCATCAAAAAGCGATAAGGAGGTGTTGGTATATCCCATAATGAGTTGATATACACCGTTTGCTCCTAGCAAAATGCAAACAGTATAGGACATGATTACAAGAGATGTTTCAGGATGTGATACCAAAATAATTCCTAATAAGATAAAGATAATAGATGAAATAATAGAAATCCATAAGGTTCGATTCATACTCTTTTTCATAACTTCCTCTTTTCTGCTTCTATTGTATCACAAACAATTTCGCATCGCAATTTTAATACATAGAAAAAATAGCTTTTTTGCTATTTTGACATTGCATTATTGATTAAAATAGTGAGCAAATCTGTATAGGAAATTCCTTCATGTTCCATTAATTTAGGATACATACTGATGGAAGTAAATCCTGGTATAGTATTGATTTCATTGATATATATTTGATTGCTTTCTTCTTCGTAAAAGAAGTCTATTCTTGCATATCCATTACAATGAAATCTTGTAAATATTTTTTTTGCATATTCTTTAATTTGTTTTACAATTTTATCTGGCAAATCTTCTGGCATGGTTGTATAAGATTTTTCATTGACATATTTGGCATTGTAGTCATAAATTTCATTTGCAGATTTTATTTCTCCCAAACAAGAACACATAATGCGATTATTTTTTTCTAGCACTGCACATTCTAATTCTCTTGCCACTACAAATTTTTCGACAATGATTTTGGTATCATATTGTTTTACTTCTTTGATTGCTTTTTTGAGTTGTTTTTTGTTTTCTGCTTTGACAATTCCAATGGATGATCCTCCATTCGCAGGTTTTACAATGACTGGAAAACCAATTCGTGTTTCTATTTCCTTTTGCTTTTCTTCTTCTACTACTAGATATGGTACTTGTGGAATTCCCAAATGCTCAAATAGAATTTTAGACATTTCTTTATCCATACCTAAAGCGCTTGGGAGGGTACGACATCCAACAAAGGGAATATCAAATAATTCAAGCATTCCTTGTAGTTTCCCATCTTCTCCAGAATATCCATGGATTATAGGAAAAACAACATCAAATTTTTGGATAAATTCTATAATATTATCAATTGGTACAACATGTGTATCTTTCCATTTGCCATTTTCTAAATAAGATAAGTCAGCATGAAATTGATACCATTTGTTGTCAAAATCAATTCCAACAAGTTCATAACAAAATAACTTTTTATCCATATTTTCTACAATACTTTTTGCTGATTTACAAGAAACATAATGTTCATATGAATTTCCACCAAATAACACTAAAACCTTTTTCAAAGGCAACACCTCATTAAAGTATAGTTTATTTTTAGAAAAATATGTCCTTAAATTATCTCCACCTATCGTATTCATTTGGTATGATGTCCATTAATGTTCTATTCTCTCCGATTTCATCTTCAAAATGAGCCTGATTTGCATACATCTTGATTTCTTTTAGACTATCATATATCTGTTTTTTTACTGATTTATAAATATAACTCTTAATTTGTGATGATCCATTTAATAATATCTTTTTTTCATTTATCATTTCAATTATTTTCATATTTATATTCTGTAAAATATCTTCCAAATCTTCTGGTGTCAGTTTCATGCAATAATAATTTGCTACGCTATGAATATTATAGGTAAGCATTGATTTGGAAAGATTAATGATATGCGTTATGGTATCACATTCCAAATAATAGTAACAAAATAGATGCGCATAATCTTTTGTATAATTATAACTTTTTAATTCATTTAAAATTTCATTTATTCTTTTTTTAGATATTTTTCTATCTTGTATATTACAATCTGCTAAAAAATAGAGAATAATGATTGAATCCTTTGCAGAAAAACCATATTTTTTTAATTTGTATACCGCTTGCACATTTATATTTAATGCTTTGGCACCTTTTGTGATATTGATTTCATTATTTAGTATTTCTAAAAAGGCTATTTTTTGTTTTTTTCTCTCTGTCAATATGATTTGTTTTTTCAGTACCATATCTATTGTTCTATTGATATCTTGTGCATAATTCATATATCTTTTTTTATAATATAAGATACTCCCAATTACATTTTTATATATTAATTCATTTATTTTACAAAATAGATATACTGTTATATCTTGATAATGATATTTTACTTCCATAAATACTTCCCTTACGTATATAAAATATACTATTTGCAAATAAATAGCAACTATATGTTGCATTTTGACAAGAAAAAAGATTCCTACTGAACCTTGAATCTAATTTATATTTCAATTGTCTCTTCTATTTCTAATACTTGATAATGAATATTAAATTTATCAAAATTTTCTTTCATATATTCCATATTCGTTGGATACATCTCATTATCCATATGAATTGGCAATTCCAAATTTGCTCCTATTTTTTTAGAATATAATGACGCTTCATAGGATGACATAGTAAGTTCATGAGCAGTTATAGGAAGCGCTACTACATCTGCTTTGTAATCATTATTAAAACAAATAGTATCACTTGTAATATACAGTCTACATTTATAATCATCAATAATATAACCTACATTTTCAAATACTTCGTTTTCATCTGTTAAATTAGGATTATATCCATGTACTGCTTTTACAACTTCTATTTTGGTATCTCCAAATGTGATAATATCATTTTCTTTTATCACATGGAATTTGGTATTTGGATACTTTTCTTGTACTTCTTTTGTAGAATAAATTGGAATTTCTAGATTTTCTAATATATCTGCATAGATATGATCCCCATGTTTATGTGTAATTAAAATAATATCTGCTTATTTCCATTCTTCTAGATATTTATCTTTATATTTTAAAGTACCTGCATCCACTAATATTTTTTGATTATTGGCTTCTATCATCATACAAGATTGTGGGTATTTTGTTATTTTCATTTTGTAGTTCTTTTCTACTATTTCGTTATACAAATTTTGCAATTTCAGTTACTGTAACTACTATGGCACCTTTGGGTTTTGTTGCTCCAAATGGGGTTATTTCGCCATTTCCAAAAAACGTTTTCATACAAATATTATAATATTCCCCCCTCAGTATAATATTTTGCTGTTCCAAATATTCTTAATCCTTTCCAATCTTTATCAAATACTGTTAAAACAACATTTGGATTATACTTTACATTTTCTTGTGTATTGACCATCTCATTAACGGAAATTAGGATTATTCTCTTTATTAACAGTCGCAATATGCATTGGGTTACTATTTATTAAAGCTTCATATTCATGTAAATCCATTCTATCTATTCCTTTCTTTTTTTAAAATTATTAGCGCTCATCATAAATATCTTTAATTTCTTTTTCTAAATTGGGGATATCTTCAAATAATATTTTTTCGAATTGTTGTTTAATATGATCACGATAAATCTCATAATTGTCATCATTTACATTGCTGAAATCAATTTGCCATGTTTTAAAACCATAATATGACCACTTAGTTGTATTCATTCTTCCTCTTTCATCTAGATTTCTATTATTTATTTTTAAGTCTATCAATTTCGCAAAATCATAGGTAGGTGTATTCATTAATCCATCATACTGTAATTCAAAAACAATTTTACAATATAGCGGATTGGCATCTAAAGTAATATAATATCGGTAAGCATTATTTCCATTGATATTTGGTAATACTTCATCCATCAAAGGTGTATAAAATTCAAACCATTTATGATTATTTATATTTTTAAAATTTAATTTTTTCGACCAATCTGTTTTAATCCAATTACTTAAATCCGTTAAAAACATATTTTCATTCATTGGAATATTATCGATAATCAAATCAATTGCTTTTTTATGTTTTTCATATATCTGCATACATAACTCTTTTATTTCTGGATTTTCCATTTTAATTAAACTCCTTACTGTTTCTACATAGTTTTCTAAGACAAGTTTCACTTCATCATTTAATGACTGTTTATTTATGATATCTTCTATGATTGCAACAATTGTAGTATAACTCATTGCATGCCATATATCACCCATTTCACTGGCGTTACTTCCATCTAGTGTTAAGAAAATAAAATGGGCTTCATAGTCCGGAAATGTATCTTTTACAATATCATAATATCTTTCCAATTGATGATCATGTTCCTTGGTATTGATTTTATTTTCAATTGCAATCACTAATTTATCTTCTTCAGATAAAAGCAGTAAATCAATATTATTCCATTCTCTTTTTACGGTAAAATGATTGTAATCAACCAATAATAGTTTCATTGTTTTATCGATTGTTACATATTCTTTCACATAACTTTCTATCAATTTTTCTAAAAATATTTTGTTGATATTATGATTTTCTTTCGGATTTAACAGCCACGCTAATAGATTACTATGGCGTATTTCACGATCTGTTATCTTTAATATAGAAAATATATTTGGTTTATCACTAAAGTTATTCTCAATTTTTTCTAAAAGGTCTCTATCTAGTAGAAAGTTTCTTAATACTTCTATGTCACTCATAATTTTTTCTCCTTTAATGAATTGGTCTATCACTTTCTTCACGTACCTTTATAAATGGTTTATGACATTGTTTACAACTATACGTAATGTCATACAAATAGTATTTTTTGGTTGTAGGTACGTCTTGTTCTATTTCATAAGTAGATTCCGATTGATATTCAAATGTATCATTTCGCATGGAATATCCACCACGAGGATACACTGTTTTACCTTTGATTCTACTTGTTTTTTTCTCATATACTGTTTTGTCCACTGTTCCAATATATTTAATATCTAATATATCGCAATCTTTTTTCTTGTTTTTAATGATTTTCCCACAATGGTTGCAGATTGGTTTGTATTTGTGATTGGGATATTTTATGAATAAAAAGATCGTAATCAAAACAATAATTCCAAATGTCCCTGAAATTAATTCTACCATCTTTTCTTTGGCAAACATAGGAGTATCATATCCAAAGAAAAATAAAAGAAGGAAAAGAATTAATAAAATAGGAAGGTTTTTAATCAAAAGAGAAACTCTTTTTCGATTCATTATTTTTTTATTTTCCTTCCACTTACTGTAGCCATTATCCATATACACCACCTAATAATTTTATTATAGTATTAATCTTTTAGTATCTTATTTAGAAATAATAAGCAATAATTTTACATTTCAATAATAAGTTTTTAAATCTCATTTCTTAATCATAGTTTACAAATGATTATGTCCATAAATAGTAAATTTAAAAATTCTGAATATCTTTACTTCTATATTTTCTATATTAACATCACCAGCCGACAATCTAACATGTGTTTGAATAGAATATGCAATTCCATTGTATTGTGCAGATCCACCATCTTTCAATATTGTATCGGTATCTACAGTAGCAAAAACTGGCTTCTTATTAAAATAGATTGGGCGTATGATATCCGTAGCAAGCATGGAAATCCAAGCTATAACTAATAATGTAACTATAACTAAAATAATTTTAGTAGACTTTTTTGGCTTCATTCGCATCTCTCCTTACACATTATACATTGCATCTATTATAACATGAATACTCTTTATTTAAAATTATCTTCATTTAAATTACATTTGGGGCTCATGTTGGGGCTTGTCAATTTAATTTATATTTTATTGTTTAAAAAATTCTTTATATTTAAAGGATTTTCGACTGTAAAAATTTTGTCATTAACTCTAGCACAGTTCTACTACAATCCGCCGTGTTAACCACCTTATCATTAACACCTATACATATTCTTTTTAGCTTCTTAATAAAATTCGATGCTGTAGTTTTATCAAAGCAAAAATAGTTTTATTTAAATTTTAGTAAGCCAAAAAAGTAGGAAATACTTCAAAATATTATTTTTTTACCTTCATAACTACAACAATTGCATCCTCTAAAGTTTGCTCAATTTTGTCATTCACTATACCTAATTCATTTATTGAATAAAGTTCATCTTTTATTTCACTAAATTTGTGAATTTCAACTAATTCAAAACCAATATTACCAAAGAATGTTCTAATATGCTTTTCATCTTCAAACCTATCATTTAAGTTATTTCTAGAAGTAATATTACTCAAATCTTTATTGAGGTTTTTAAGAGACTCATTTTGAGATTGAATAAACTTTTTAGGAGTAACATCCGAAGTTATCCATATGCCACCATATTTTGATAATATTTCATAAATATTTTGGGCTACTAGTTTTTTCTCATCAAAAGATAAATATCTAAGTAAACCCTCATTAATAACTACAATTTTTTCATCTTCTTTTAGATAGCTTTCTATATTTTTAAAATCATCGATTCTTAAGGCGTTTCCACTGATAATATTTAAATTATTTGGAATATTATGTTCAACTACATTCAATATTTCTTTTTTATTTTTTGAGACCTTTTCTAAATCTAATTCAACATAATTATAGCCTTTTTTAGAATAAACTAATCCTCTTGATGAATATCCTGCAGCTAATTCTAATACTTGTTTTATTTTATATTTTTCTAAAATTTCATTAATTAACTTATATCTTGCTTCTATTTCTGGAGCTAACATTTTATTTAAAATTACATTTTCATTACAATGACTTTTTAACCAATGGTATATTTCTTTTTCATAAGGTATATCTGTAAAAATTCGTGGATATGCAGTAACTATAGCAGTAGGGCCTATTTCTTCATAATCTTTATCACTTATAATAAAAATCACCTCCAATCGTTATATTATTTTGTATTATCATCGATGTGAAATTTTATTTCATATACTTTGCTTATAAACCTCTCTAATGAATTGAGTTATATGATTATTTATTGTCATTTAAAACTTTTTCAACTTCATTTATTAACTCTTCTTTATTTGGAATGTAATAAGTATAGGTTGATGCAAATACATTATTTTCTAACCCACCTAATGCATACTCCATAGCTACTTCTTTTTTACTTTTACAAAGAATAATTCCTATTGGTTTATTATCATATTCATCATTTACTTCAGCATTATAGTAATTTAAATACATATTCATTTGTCCTGCATATTCTGGTTTCATAGTGCCAATTTTCAAATCTATTAAAACATAACATTTTAATATTTTGTTATAGAAAACCATATCTACATAATAATGATTATTCCCCAAAGTTATTCTTTGTTGTGTACCAACAAACATAAATCCTTTACCCAATTCCAACAAAAATTCTTCCATGTGTTTTACTAATTTTCTTTCTAAATCTTTTTCAAGAATAGGCTTAGTTTCTTTAATATCTAAGAATTCAAAAACATAAGGTTCCTTTAAAATATCATCGGGTTTAGATAATGTTTGTCCAACTTTTGATAATTCATAAACTTTTTCTTTATTATTTTTTCCATCGGATAATAATAATCTTTCAAACAATGATGTTTCCAATTGTCTTTTTAACTCTCTAACGCTCCAGTTAGAATTAATACATTCTTTTTCATAAAAACTTCTTTCATCATCATTTTCAATGCTTAGCAACTCACAATAATGTGACCAACTCAATTTAACAGACAGTGTCTGTTGTTTTGGATATTTAAGGTAAAATCTACGCATGTATTGGAGATTTGATACCGAAAATCCTGATCCTAAAATTTTTCGTAATTCTTTTGAAAGCTCCTTTAAAACTTGTTTACCATATTCAGCTTTAATATTACCATTTTGCTCATTTTCAATAATAATTCTACCAACATTCCAATATGCGAGTAGCATAGTATTATTCACTTCATAAGCTATTTTATTTCTACTACTTATAATTACATCTTTGATTTCTTCAATCATCTGTATATTACTTTTTTCTAACATAATTGCTTAATTGCTCCTTCCTAAATTAGTCAGACACATTACCTTTATGTATTTAAATTACTAATATCATTTTACCATAGTTTAGCATTTAATAATGATAAATCGTATTTAATTTTATGGAAATAACACACCATATAAATTACATTTGGGGCTCATTTTGGGGCTCACCTATAAAAATTTACAGTTTGAACAAAATACATGTAATACTTACACAAAAAAATTCCTTTATATTTCAAGGAATTTTATAGTTTTATAAATGGGGCAATAAACTAATGAGTTTTGCACCCAAGTAGTAAAAGTATTTAATTAATACTTGATAAATTGATTATACCAAATTTTTAAACTTTAATCAATATAAATGAATGATTGGGGGCTATATGAAATACCTAAATCGCTTAACTCCTTTGGTTTATTATATTTTTCAATTTTTCCTAATTGATATGCAATCGCAATATTTCGATTTTCATAATATTTATCATAAAAAAATTTATTAATACCTGAATACTCTTTTGTATTTTCCCATATTAAATCTGGAGTATCTTCTAGAATTTTTAAAATTTCTATTTCTGCTACTACTTTCATAATAGGAGCTGTGGCATATATAACCATTTTGTCTACATTATCTTTTTTTGCTTTGACTTTTCTATATTCATATTTTTTTCTACCAGATAAAATTTCATTTACATACTCAGGTTTTATTGAAATCAAAATTTTACACATAAAATATCCCTCCTATTATTATCCTAATTATATCATAATTTTAAGTTCAAATTTTATTTAATAATTAAAGTTGTGTCAACTTTACCAAACTCAATTATTTTTTGAAATTTTGTACTATCAATTTTAGAAACTCCTCGTGGGGCTTCTTCTAATATGCCATTTGTTTTACAAAAATCATAATTTAATTTTTTATCTAAAGTAGTTATATATGCAAATTCAATTACATAAGTATTTTTACTATATGTTTTTCTTAATTCATTTTCATTATATACTGTTCTCCCTAAAACTTTATCAACTAATTCTTGTTCATTTTTTGGAATAAATATATTAGTAACAACACCAATAGTAGTTAATACACTTGAATATTTAGCAATAGCACCTTCTTGTCGACTACGATAAAAAACAATGTTATCTCCAATTTTTGGGATCTCTAACCAACCACTATTTGTAATATAATATTTATTTATAGCATATTCAACTGGCATATGAATATCTTTATATGATTCTCTATATAATATTGAATCAGGCAATAAATATGTATGATACTTAGGTTTGATTGGAATAACAAATGTATCATTATTTCTTTTTATGTATGGATAATTTTTCAAAGGATTATTATCATCAAAATTCTTTTTCATACTCCTAATATATACTAATTCATTATTCTTTTTTCCATAATAATTAAATCCAAATTTTTCAAAATATCTTATCAGATTTATCTTTTTATCATCATTATCATAAATAGTAACATATATTTCATCTATCATAGAAAATAGTGCTTGATCAAATACTATTTTCATAAATCTTTCTCCAATTTTCTTGCCACCAATATCTACTTTAAAAGTTGAAATTTTTAATTTTCTATTTAATATCATCATAGGCTTAATATCAGAGTAATCTTCTGATTCTGGTTCCTCATTTTTAAGAAATAATAATCCTAATATCTTACCTTGTTCCTTATAGCAATATACATCTTCATTATTCTTTCTTTCATACCAATCTAAAAATCCAGGGTAATCATTTTTTAGTGAATCAAAAAATGAATCATTTATATCCAAATCTCCAAATTTAACTTTATAGATATCTAAAATATTATGATTTATATTTTTCTCATTTCTATTTAGAAAAATGAATTCATTAATATTCATTACTTTATTACCGATGCCTAGAGCTATTGATTTTAGCTTTATTTTTTTATCTTCAGTGATTAAAAAATCTACTTTACCAACGTATAGTTCATTTAAAATGATATCATCTATTTGGTCATTGACCGTTTTATTTAAAGGATTTGTTATTGCTTTTAATTTAGAATCAATCATTCTGCATTTTTCTAAAACATTATAGGATGTCAGTCTATCAAGTAATAAATCTCTTTTTTCATTGTAAACATTTTGTAATAATTCTTGTTTAATTACTGGATGTATATACTTATACATATCAGGATTATTGTCTATTATTTTAAATAATTCTCCGATTTTTTCTGGGTCAATCATAATTTTTGTGGGATGAGTATACAAGTAAAAATGTAAAGAAGGA
>CANSPQ010000036.1 GCA_947648915.1 uncultured Caryophanales bacterium
TGATAGGCTAGAGGTGGAAGCATGGCGACATGTTGAGCTGACTAGTACTAATAGAACGAAGATTTAATCCTATTAATTATTTTCTAAATAATAATTTGATTATAGATTACACATTATCATGTTTTCAGAGAATTATTTCTCTAAATATTTAAATTGGTAACGATAGCAAAGAGGATACACCTGTTCCCATCCCGAACACAGAAGTTAAGCTCTTTTACGCCGACGATAGTGTAAGCGAAAATAGGTAGTTGCCAATTTTTTTGTGTTTAAAAACAATTTATGATATAATTGTTTTGGGTGGAAAAATGGAAGAACAGAAAGAATTCAGAATAAAAATTACATCAGAAGATGATATCAAAAAATCAATTGCAGCAATTAAAAGTACAGCTTCATCCACACTGGGATTTAAAATTGATGAACCGAAGATTGTGATTGCTGAAGATGGTAAAAAGGAAATAATTGTTTCATTTCATGATTCTGCTATAGATGAGGAAATAATTAGAAGAAAATAAATTAATAAGAAATGTACATTATAATCTTGTGTTCTTTTCTTTTTTTTTGCTATAATAACATTAGGTGATAATAAATGGAATATAAAATAACAACACGTAGCGAATTAGAAACAATTGAATTAGCACAAAATTTTGAATCTGAGAAATTTCCAAATATGATTATTTGTTTAGATGGTGAATTAGGTAGTGGAAAGACAATTTTTACAAAAGGTATCGCCAATGCTTTAGGAATAAATGAGAGTATTACTTCACCCACATTTACAATTATTAAAGAATATGATGGAGAATTGCCATTATATCATATGGATGTGTATCGCTTAGATGGGAATACGGATGGAATTGGCATTGAGGAATACTTTACCAAAGGTGGAGTTGTTGTGATAGAATGGGCAGATACCATAAAGGATATTTTGCCAAAAGAAAGATTGCACATTAAATTTAAGATTGTAGATGAGAATAAGAGAATCTTAATACTAACTCCATATGGAAAACAATACGAGGACTTATGTGAGGCGGTATTATGATTTCTCTTTTTTTAGATACATCTTCCTCAAAAATGATTGTGGGAATTTATAAGGATACTGAAGAATTATATCTTGTAACTGAAGATAATGATAATGATTTATCTGAAAAACTTTTGCCAACTATTAAAAAGGCATTTGAGTATGCAAGTTTATCACTTTCTGACATAGATAGAATTTATGTTGTGAATGGACCTGGTTCTTTTACAGGAATAAGAATTGGTTGTACAGTTGCGAAAACAATCGCATGGTCATTAAAAAAGGAAATTATTCCTATTTCAGAATTAGAATTACTTGCTTCAACGGATACGAATGGAAAGAAAAAAATAGTTTTGATAGATGCAAGAAGAGATTTTGTATATGCAGGAATTTACGATAAAGATTTAAATGTTTTAGTGGATGATTCCTATATAACATTAGAATCTATTTTATTACAAAAAGATGAAGAGACTGTATTAATAAGCCAGGACTCTTTTGAGTTTGAAACAATGCTTCCAAAACCCAATATTCCTTTCATTATAGAAAAACACAAAAATGATCAATCAGTCAATCCACATAGTTTAAATCCAAATTATTTAAAGAAAACAGAGGCAGAAGAAAAACATGATTCAAGTTGTGGATAATGCCGAGATAGAAAAGATAAAAAAAATCATTTCTAACAATTTCGGAAATATAGTTGAAAATGATCCTTTTGTTTACTATCTAAAATATGAGGACAATTACTTAAAAGGTATTTTATCTTATAGTTTCATTTATGATAGGATTGAGTTAAATTATATTTTAGTAGATGAAGCTTACCGAAGACAAGGAGTTGGAGGGTCTTTACTTTTATTTTTGGAACAAATCGCCAAAGAAAAAGAAGTATGTAATATTTCATTAGAAGTAGAATGTAATAACAAACCCGCAATTTCACTATATCAAAAATTGGGTTATCAAATTGTTGCCAAAAGAGAAAAATATTATGATGGAAAAGATGGATATTTAATGGTAAAAGAGGTGAAAAAATGAAAGATACTTACATATTCGCGATTGAATCTAGCTGTGATGAAACAAGTGCATCTATTATCAAGAATGGAAGTATTGAAATCGCTACAGTTGTTTTGTCACAGATGGATATACATGCTTTATACGGGGGAGTTGTTCCTGAAATCGCAAGTCGTCATCATATTGAAAATATTACAATGGTGTTAGAAGAAACTTTAGCCAAAGCACAATTAACGATGGATGATATAGATGCGATTGCGATTACGTATGGACCAGGACTCATCGGCTCTTTATTGATTGGCGTACAAGCAGCCAAAACACTTGCCTATATTTACAATAAACCTCTTGTTCCTGTTCATCATATTGCAGGTCATATATATGCCAATAACTTAGTGAAACCAATGGAGTTTCCTTTAATCGCTTTGGTAGTAAGTGGCGGTCATACAGAATTAATTTATATGAAAGAAGATTATTCTTTTGAGAAAATTGGTGGAACATTAGATGATGCAGTAGGGGAAGCCTATGATAAAGTAGCACGTGTTTTAGGATTACCTTATCCTGGGGGACCTATGATAGATAAACTTTCCTTAGAAGGCAAAGATACCTATCATTTACCAATACCATTAGATGATAATAGTTACAATTTTAGTTTCAGTGGTTTAAAGAGTGCAGTGATTAATTTAGTGCATAATGAAGAGCAAAGAGGAAATGAAATTCGTACTGCCGATTTAGCAACCTCATTCCAAAATCGTGCCATTGAAGTCTTAACCAAAAAAACAATGCGTGCTGTGAAAGAATACCAAGTAAAACATTTGCTGATTGCAGGTGGCGTATCTGCCAATAAAATATTGCGCAATCGGTTTCAAGAACTATGTTTGGAAAACAATATTGAATTAACAGTACCACAAATGAAATATTGTACTGATAATGCAGCTATGATAGGTGCGGCTGGCTATTTTGCCTATAAACTAGGTAGAAGAGCGGATTTGGATTTAAATGCGAAGGCCACGGAAATTTTGAAATAGTAAGAGGAAAATATATATATGAAATAATATTAAACAATCAAAATTATTTAAAAATAATGGATACAATTGACAATACAAGATATATAACCAATGGAAAATGGGATTGGGAACACGGAATTGGTCATGCAAAAAGAGTATCTATGTATGTAAAGCAGAGATTAACACAATTACATGAATCAGATAGAATCATTACACTTGGTATGTGTGTTGCTTTATTACATGATATTGGATTAAGTGAAAGTGGACCTGATAGACCATGCATTAAAAAGTAGTGAAATATTTCGTTCTTTTTTAAAGGAAACGGATATAACAGAACAAGAATTCCTTCTTTTAGAAGATGCAATTTACGACCATTCAAAAGGAGAAAATATCAAATCTTCCATTGGATTAGCCTTTGTTTTGGCAGATAAATTAGATGTTACTTATCATAGAACAATAAACTCCAGTATTCAAGATACATTAAATTTAGAATTTCAAAAAATAAAAAATAGGACATAAAAATCAATCCAAATGAACTTATTGTTACTTATATAGTGGATGGTACTTTAGATTTAGATATCATAATGGAATGGAAAAAATGTATCACGATTCCAAAGAAAACTGCAGCATATTTAAATAAAAATTTTGTATTTACAATTAAGGATAAGATTGTAACAAATTAAATTGTATATTATAGTAATAATGAAGAGAAAGAAAGGATAGATATAATGGAAAAAGCAAAAGTATATTTTACAAAAACAATTACACCAGAAAAAGTAGTAGAGATGTATCAAAAATTAGGAGTTGAACTTCCTAAGAAAGTAGCTGTTAAAGTGCATTCTGGAGAAGAGGGCAATCAAAATTATCTACATCCAGAATTTATGAGGCCAATGATTTCCTATGTAAATGGAACTGTAGTAGAGTGTAATACTGCTTATGATGGGGAACGCAATACGACTGAAAAACATCAAAAACTAATGGAAAATCATGGTTGGAATGCCTATTTTGATGTAGATATTATGGACGCTGCTGGACCAGATCTAGAGCTTGATATTCCAAATGGCAAAGTGATTCAAAAAAATTATGTAGGAAAAAATATCCAAAATTATGATTCTATGTTGGTATTATCTCATTTTAAAGGACATCCGATGGGTGGCTATGGCGGAGCCTTAAAACAACTATCGATTGGTTGTGCTTCATCATATGGAAAAGCTTATATTCATGGAGCTGGAGATGTTGAAAAGATATGGACATCTGACCATGACCAATTTCTAGAATCAATGGCGGATGCTTCCAAATCCATTATTGATTATTTCAAAGGAAATATTGCTTATATCAATGTCATGTGTAATATGTCTGTTGATTGTGATTGCTGTAGTAAAGCAGAAGACCCATGCATGCAAGACATTGGTATTTTATCCTCATTAGATCCAGTTGCTTTAGATCAAGCTTGTATTGATTTGGTGTATCAATCAAACGACCTTGGAAAAGATCATTTGATTGAACGAATTGAATCTAGAAATGGGACACATACGATTGATTGTGCCGAAAAACTTGGCGTAGGAACAAAAGAATATGAATTGATTGTAATTGACTAAAGATTTCACTTAGAAATCTTTTTTTCAACAAAATAATCTGTCAAATTTCGTCAAAATTTTCGCAAAATAGTTGTTTTTGATACTCTAAAAAATACTTTTTTAGTATAATAAAAGTGTAATTAATTGGAGGGAATTGTATGACTAAATTTTTTCAATTAAAAAATAATATTTTGAATAGCTGTGTAGCATTATTGCTTGCAGTAATTTTTTCAGTTTGTCCAGAATATAGTTCTGCCCAAACATTAGATAAGGTTCTTATTTATTCTAATAATGAGGAAGGTCAAGTTCTTTATTTATCTGATATTCCTTACAGCAAAGCACAGGTAGGTTGGGGAAATGTTGCTCTTGATAAAACACAAGACAATGCAGCTTTTGTCATGAATATTGAAGGAACATCAGTGAATGTCAAAAAAGGAATTTGGGCACATGCTACCTCAACCATGGAATATGACATTAGTCAGTATAAAGATTATGCATACTTTACTGTTTATTATGGTGTAAATGGGACTTCAGGAAACAATGGAAATGGTGTTAAATTTTACATTTATACATCCAAAGATGGTAAAACATGGGATTTACGTACAGAAGAAAACCCAGTTGCCCTTAAAAGTGCGAATAGTGCCATATATGCGAAAATAGATATTCGCGATGCAAATTATATTAGACTATATGCACACGATAATGGTTCCAATGCGAATGATCATGCCGTATGGGGAGATGCCAAATTAGTCAAAGAGGGTTATAGTGATTCTGTCATGACAACTGTAGAAGAGTTTGATACAATCATTAAATCTCGTTATACTTCTGGTGCCATCAGCGATGATTTAAAACTCTTATTATTACAAAGAAACTTTATTTATAGAGTTGGGCAATATCAACTGCGTGTTTTTTTAGAAGAAAATCCTAAAAATAAAGAAACCTTAGAATGGTTTTTAAATAATGAAGAGGCACTTCGTCTTTGGACAATCGGCGGAAAACCAAATGGAACATATTTGAGAGCTTTACAAGTACTCAGTGATTTATATCATACATATAAAACAGATTTATCCAATGAAAATGTAACAGAATATGGAACAAAATATAAAGATTTATATTTAAGGATGATGTTATCGCTATCTTTAACCCATTCAACCAACGTAGGACTTTGGATTGGTGGAAATCAGTTATCTAATGCCGTTGCTCGTTATAATATTTATAAACAAATGCATTTAAATAAACAGTTGGCTTCTAATGCAATGTTTGAAAGCTATACCATAGATGAAATGCGTGGCGTTATGATAACGAATATCGATGATGAAGAGATATTATGGTTACGAGATTATTCTTGTAAATTTCAGACAACTGCAGATCGTTTTAATCCTTATAAATATATCAATTATACGTTAAATTACGGTTACTATAGACCCCAATATTATTCGAAAGAAAATTATGATAAATGGGATCAAAAATACAATTTATCCAAATACAACATTACTTACCAAGCAGGTAAGCCAAAATTATGGATTGTCTTTGAAGAAGGTGCTGTATGTGGAGGATTATCCAAAACGGCTGCCAATTTATATGGTGTTTGGGGATATCCAGCCCGTGTCGTAGGACAACCAGGGCATGCTGCTTATGTATATTTATATAACTATGGTGGTGGAAAATATGCTTGGCAACTAGCGAATAGTGCTGTTACAACAGGATGGGCAAATACAACTGGTGGTGGTATCAACGGATGGGGAAGTAAATATGCAACAAATAATGGTACGATTAAGCCGGGTTCTTATTTATTACTTTCACAAGATGCTCAAAATGAATACGACAAATATGAAAAAGCAGAACTAATTTTATTATTAGAAAATGTTTATAAAAATGATAGACAAAAATTAGCACAAATTTACCGTGATGCTTTAAATGAAGAAATCATCAATTTAGATGCATGGATTGGCTTAGTTGATTTATATATTACAGATAGTACAAAAACAGAAGAACAATTATATGGACTAGCAAAAGAAATTGCGGATACCTATACTTATTATCCTTTACCAATGTATGATTTGACAAGGAGAATTGGTTCTAAAATTACATCACCTGCATACCGTAGTAAATTGATGACATTACAAGATGAAACGTTAAGAAAGGCTACCAAAGCAACTAGTAGTAATACCATCTATCATAAAGAGGTTCCTGTTATCGCCAATGCCATTTTAGGTGTTGTCGATAATCGAATTGCTACTTTCTCATTTGATGGGGCAAATGCGGGAAAAATTGTTTTATCCAAACAGTTACAAAGTGCCCAAGTGAGTTGGACTTATAGTTTAGATGGTGGCAATACATGGACACCTTGTTATGAACATTTTGTTCAACTGAAGAAAGAAGAAATAGAAAGCATTACAGCAGAAAATGATATTAAAATTCATATTACGGGGTTACCTGTAACAGAAGAAAATATTTATACAATAGATATTAAAAATGGTGTTTTCCCTTCAGGTGTTGTATCAATTGATGATTTTGAAAACCACTTTAATGGAACCACAAATAAAATGGAATGGTCATTGAATCCAAAAGGAGAATGGCAAGCATTTTCGGATGCAACTCCACTCTTCCAAGGAGATGTTGTGGTTTATGTTAGGATGATTGCAACAGGTGTTTATACAACGACCGCCCCTGTGCATTATACATTTACGACAAATGCTTCTTCCTTAACCAATCGATTTATTCCAAGAGCTAAAATTCATGTACAAAGTGTTTCTAGCGGAGGAAAAAATAACGTGAATTATATATTGGATGGGAATATCAATACCGCATGGTATAGTAAAGAATCTTCACTTGGTGCTGACTTTATACCTGCCTATGTTACGTTGGAATTGGATGAGGCCAAGTATGTATCCGAATTAGATTATGTTCCTTTTGCCAATGCGGTAACATCTTATGGTGGATATCCAACTGGAAAAGCAAGAGCTCTAGTAGTAGAGACTAGTATGGATGGAACCAATTGGACGATAGCTGCAACGGCAACCAATCTCGCGGACAATGGTAGTGCAAAAAAAATAACGTTTGCCGAACCAAAATTGGCTAAATATGTAAGAATCAGGTTTACTGCAATTAATAATGCGGATTCATTAACATCTTTTGTTTCAGTGGCAGTTTTAAACCTATATGAAAACCCATCGGTAAGTGAAGTACCACTTGCTGAGGTAAGCTATAATATTGTAAAGAAAACAGGTCAAAATGTAGTAGCACAGTTATATAACGAAAATAGACCTATTACAGTAACCAATAATGGAGGAAGCAAAACTTACACATTTGAAAAAAACGGTTCATTTACCTTTGAATTTGTCGATGAAAATGGAAAACAAGGTAGTGCAACAGCCGTTGTTGATTGGATTGATAAAACACCTCCTAAAGCGGAAGTAGTTTTCAGTGCAACTAAGTTAACCAATGAAAATGTAGTTGCAACTATCTCATTCGATAAAGACAATATCACGATTTTATCCGATGATGTGGAATTGACAGAAAATCCAGTGGATGGAAGTCAAACTATTACTTTCTTAGAAAATGATAGTATTGAGTTAAAGTTTAAAGATGAGTTAGGCAATATCGGTACGAAGACAATTGCTGTCGATTGGATTGATACTGAAGCGCCTACTGCTGAATTTGAATTTAGTACAACGCATTTAACGGATAAGGAAGTAATTGCTACTTTAAAACCAAGTGAAGATGTCATTATTACAAACAACAATGGTAAGGATACTTATACATTTACACAAAATGGTATATTTACTTTTGAATTTATGGATAAAGCAGGAAATGCTGGTGTAGCAACCGTATCTGTAAATTGGATTGCACGGCTACCAAAATATGAAATTCAATATTCTACAAAGGAATTCACAAATCAAGATGTAAAAGTTGAATTAAAACTTGAGAATGGTTACCAAATATTTAACAACAATGCTCAAAGTGAATATATATTTACACAAAGTGAAACATTTGAATTCCAATATAAGGATAAAGATGGGAATATTGGAATTATTCCTGTAACTGTGGATTGGATTGACAAAGAAGCTCCAGTTGCTGAATTTGAATATAGTACGACAGAATGGACAAATCGAAATATTGTAGTAACTTTAAAGCCAAACGAGGAAGTAACCATTACAAATAATGATGGAAAAGATACCTATACATTTACAGATAATGGTACATTTACTTTTGAATTTATGGATGAGGCAGGAAATAAAGGTACAGCAACAGCGACTATTAATTGGATTGATAGGGAAGTGCCAACAGCTCAGTTAAAGTATGATAAGACAAATACGAAAAAAGCTATCGTAAGTATCATAAATCCAAGTGAGGAAATCATTTTTGAAAATGGAACAGGTATATATGAGTTTGATAAAAATGGAACATATGAACTAACTTTTAAGGATAAAGCAGGGAATATCGGAAAGGTAACTGCAACCATCGATTGGCTGCAAGAGGATAAACCAGTGAAACCAGAAGAGCCAATTGAACCAGAACAACCAGAAAAACCAGTTGAACCAGAACAACCAGATAAGCCAAATGAATCAGAAAATCCAACACCAGATGATGAAAATAAGCAACCTGTGATTCCGGATGAACCTGTAAAGCCAGATCCTACACCTATAGCACCAAATCGACCAACGACAGGTAACAATCAATCAACAAATCCTGCCATTGACGAGGAACAACCTTCTACAGAACAACCAGATGAAATAGAAAATCCAGATAATATAGAGGAGCCAAAACCAGACGAGAAAGAGCAACCGAATAATAACAAAGAGGATGAAAAACCAAGTCATGGTGAAGAACAATTGGAAAAAGAACCAAAAAAGAATCCATTTGTTATTCCAATCGTGGTAACAGCAACTGTAGTGATTATGGGATTAGGATTTATAGTAGTAAAAAGAGGATAAATTTATTTTAAAAGAGAATTAATTTTCTCTTTTTCTTTGCTTACAAGATATAAAATAAGTGGAGCGATAGAATATCCAATGTATTTATGCTATAATAATGGAAGAAAAGAGTGTTGATATGGAAGAATTGAATATTATCTTTAGCCATGAAAGCGATATAGATGGTCTTGGTTCTATTATATTGGGGAAACTCGCTTTTAGCAAAGTAGAATATGTATTAGTGCCTAATGTCGAAACTTTAGAACTTACTTTTAGGAATTATTTGGAATCAAATCAATTAGATAAATATGCTCATATTTACATAACAGATTTGGCCTTATATAATCCATCTTTAACAATGGTTGCTGAATCATCAATTAGAAAGAAAGTACAAATATTTGATCATCATAAAAGGGCAATTGAGGATGGTATGAATCAGTATAATTTTACAAAAATAGTAGAAAATGATGAAATCGGAAAAAGATGTGGGACAGATTTATTTTATCAATACTTAGTGGAAAATAACTTCATTCAAACAAATAAAGCCATAGAAGAGTTTGTGGAATTAACGAGGCTTGAAGATACTTGGGAATGGAAAAATTCTAGCATATTGGGTGAAAAGGCACATGATTTAGCTATTTTATTGAATGCTATAGGTAAGGAAAGCTATATCTCTAAAATTTATGAAAAATTAGTGGGACATTTTGAATCATTTGAATTTGACGAAGACGAAATCGTATTGATAAAGAATAAAAAGGATGAATATGTCCAAACTTTAAAGTCTATTATATCTACATCAGAATACTTTTTGGATGAAAAAGGCAATAAATATGGCGCTGTTTTCGCTGATTACGAATATCGCAATGAGTTAGCAGAATATATGAGACAAAATAATAATCCTGAGGCAATTCAATATTATATAATTGTTGCCATGAACAAGGGTGAATTTGGGCAAAAATCATATCGCTCGATTGAAGAAGGATTTGATGTAAATGAGATTGCAATGATGCATGGTGGAGGTGGACATCTAGGTGCAGCTTCCGTTAATATTACAGAAGAACAGAAAATGAAAGCATTGACTCTAACAAAAAGAGAAGCCTTGCAATATCTGGCAGATAGCAATTATTCAATATAAAATATATGGAGGGTAGGTAATAAGATGTGTAAGAGTGAAATTTTAAGGAATGTAGCTAAATTAATCATTATGTATCAAAATGGTGAACTTGGTGGGGAGATAATGCCTGAGGATGCTAATCCTCATCTTGAAAAATCATCAAATGAAAATTATCTTTATTTTACCTTACCTATGGCTTTAAATTACCAAAGAAATTCTTATGCTCTTTGGGAAAGTGCTAATAAGACCTATCAGGATAAAGAAACTAATTTTGTCTTTGATCCGAAAACATGTTTAGAGAAAACATTTGAAGAGGTACAATATGCCCTTACAAAATATAAAGTAGCATTACAGCGTCAAAAGCAAACGGAAATATGGTTGTCATTATGTAATACTTTGGTAGAATTATATGATGGAGATATCAGAAATCTATTTGATTCATTCGATAATGACGTGGATAAAATTAGAGAATTCATTCAAAAACAGAACAAGAAAAAATTCCCATATCTATCAGGAACTAAGATATGTAATTATTGGTTATATGTAATTTATCAATATACAGATAGGAAGTATAAAAATATAGAAAATCTTACAGTTGCACCAGATACTCATGTAATAAAGGCAACACATAAATTAGGACTAATTACAGATGAGGAATTAAATAGAAGTGATGTGCAATTCATCGTGATTGATAGATGGAATGAATTATTCAAAGAAACAAAGTATAAACCAATTGATATTCATACGCCGTTATGGTTATGGAGCAGAAATGGTTTTAGGGAGGTAAAGTAAATGAAAATTTTAATAGGAACAAAAAATCCAGGAAAAATTGAAGGAGCGCAATTGGCATTCAAAAATTATTTTGATAATTTTGAGATAGAAGGGGTGTCTGTTTCATCTGGTGTTGGGGAAGAACCGGTAAACAATGAGATTTATGAGGGTGCTAGAAATCGTGTAAATCATTTAATAGAATATGCTAAAAATAATGAAATAGGTGCTGAATATTTTTTAGGCGTAGAATCTGGAATAACGAATTTATTAGGTAAATGGGTTATTATCAGTATTGCAGTGATTAAAGATAAAAATGGGTATGAAAGTTGGGGAACAAGTCCAGCTTTTCCTGTACCAGATAAATATGTGAATGAAATAATTTCAACTGATTTGAGCAAAGTTATGGATAAAATATCTGGACAAAATGATTTAAGAAGTGGCAAGGGTGGAATTAGTTTTTTGACAAATGGAGTCATTAGTAGAATAGATCAAACTAAAGAGGCATTTATGGCACTTACACAACACATAAATGAAATTTGGAATGATAAAAAAGTATTGAATAGTGATAAAGAAAAAATTTTAAAATAGATTTTGTACAAAGATTGGAGTGAAAAGATGAAAATAATAACAGTATGTGGAAGTTTAAGATTTTATAAAGAAATGATGGAAATAACAGAAAAAATCGAATTAGAAGGGAATTTAATGCTAGTGCCAATTTATAATCCAGCTAGACCGAATAAAGATGATTTTACAGAGGAAGAAGCTTTAATGCTAGATAAAATGCATAAAGAAAGAATTAAATTAGCTGACGCTATTTTAGTAGTAAATGTGAATGGTTATATTGGAAATAGTACAAATAAAGAAATTGAATATGCTAAATCATTAGATAAGGAAGTTATTTATTATACTGATTTAAAATAATTTACAAGGAGTTAATTATAGAAGAATAGTTATGGCAGGAAGTGCTAAACTTCAAAACAAGTATATAAATAGATATGGTCAAAAGACAGGCGGTTTATTACTTAGATTAATATATGAATCAGGTGTGTAAGTTTAATGATAAATTAGCTTAACGCGTTGTGCTAGTTGATTAATAAAATAGAAAAATCATCCAAAATATGGTA
>CANSPQ010000037.1 GCA_947648915.1 uncultured Caryophanales bacterium
TTGGTTTAGATGTTCCAGTATTTGGACTATTTGGTCTCGAAATACTACTTGATCCATCTCCACTTGGTTTAGATGTTCCAGTATTTGGACTATTTGGTCTCGAAATACTACTTGATCCTCCGCCATTTGGATTTGTTGTTTGAACAGGATTTTCATTTGGTTTTTGTGTCAAAGTTCCTAAATCGATTTGTGATAAAATCAAATCAAATTCCTCTTGTGAGGTTGAATTTTCTGCTCCTCGAATTAAATTTTGAATCAATTCCCAAGACTCTTCTGTGTAATCATCTTTGTTTAAACTTTCTAATTGAGATTTGATACCCTCAAGGGATTCTTTATTTACCACAGTTGGCTTTTCCTCTTTATCTGGATCTTTTTCATTTGGTGTTACAATCCCCCCATTTTCTGTTGGTTTTTCTTCTGATTCGTTGAGTGGGTTTGCAAATGAATATATAAATAACCCACCAAGAATAAATATTACGATGACGGCAATTACTCTCTTATCTATCATATTAGTCTCCCCTCTCTTTTTGTGATTGATAATATACCACAGTAATCTTTTTTTGTCAAATTTTCGTTTTTAGAGTCTTTTTTCACTGATACGATGAATCAAATGCATATAAACAGAACGTATCTTTGTTTTATCTTGCGCAAGCATTTTTACAAAATTTAACCGCAATTGATACCCACTATCCATAGATAATAATATCGCAACCTGATTTGGTTTAAATTCTAAGGCAGTAGAAGAAATCGATAATAATGGAAAGAAATGAATTCTTTTACATTTTCCCCTAAAGCCACGTACATCAAATAAAATAATTTTACGATCTGTTAAAACAAATTTATCACGTATCGTTCCATATGCAACATACGGAACCTCACCATCCTCCAAATAATCTGTTACATAATTTGGTAATTTTTGAATATCTAGTTCTTTATAAAAATTAAAATATTGTGTTAACTCTTTATATTTAATATATGCCATTTCTAATCCTACTTTCTTCTAAAAGGCCAAATTCGGAAACTTACTTTACCAATAAATTCTTTTTTATGAATCAAGCCAACCTCTTTTGAACGGCCATCCAAAGAGTTTTCGCGATTATCACCTACAACTAAGTAATAATCTTTTGGAATGGTTTCATACCCTAAATCTTCTAAAGAAAAATCTGCCGTTGTTGTCGTTTTAAATTTTTCTTCTACTACTTCTCCATTTACATACAAAATGCCATTTTGATAAGAGATTGTTTCTCCAGGAAGTCCAATCACACGTTTGATAAAATATTTGGTGTCATTATATTTGATAGCGACAACCTCAAATCGTTTTGGATTATGTATTTTATAATGTAGTTTATTTAAAATTAGAATATCACCGTCTTGATAGTTGGGACTCATAGAAGGCCCTACTACCTGTTGAAGCGATACAACATAAATCACTAAAAGTAAAACTAAAACGGCAATTACAATATATTTAGATATATCTTTTAACAATTCTTTGATATCTCTTAAATCCATCTTGACACCTTCTATTTTAATTTTATTTCTAATTATAGAATAACATAAATCGATTTTTTTTGCTAGTAAATATGAAAAAAAATGAGAAAAACATCCCATTTATTCAAACACATAAGGACTAATTGATTTTCCATCCCCTTTTATAATATGTGTATTGGCTTTCATTTCAATAACAGGATAGATATAGTGAATGAAGTTGGAATCTGCCGTATCTAACATTCCATTTACATTCATATACCATATTTTTGTTCCGTTTGTATTAATTGTCCATGTATTTTTTTCTTTCCATAATTCATATAGATAATTTTCCTGTTTACAAGTATCTGAAAGTATATTCTCATGACAAGTGAAATCTGTAGTAGCACTTACATAATCGCTAATAGAAGGTAATCCAATTTTTGAATAAGCAGTCCTTCCTGTTTCTAAGGATTTCAATACTGGATATGATACACTATCTGTTATTATTCCTACATTCCAAAGTGCATCTTCTTCTATTTTAGATTGATTATTGATAATTCCATTTGAACTACTATTGTAATAATTTTCTAATTGGACAGTTGTAACACTTGCATTTTCGAACAAAGTACCATTATCACTATCCCATGCATTTGGAATTGGAGTGGTTCCAATTAAACGAATCTTTCCAGTTGTTTTATCAATACTTAAAATTCGATATGTTTCATTTCCACCATTTAACTTTGCATAGTTTTCAACTACACTTCCACGAAAGACATAACGTTCCCCTTCGTCATAAAACCCAGCTGTCGTTTGCCCCTCTGTTTTGATTAGATTATTACTTGCATAACTTTCTATAATTGTATTTGCAGATGATAAAATTACATTTTGTTCTGTTTTTTCCCAAGCATTATTTTTATACTCATAAATGAATCCATTTGTAATCGCATTTGCACATGCTGATTCTATGTAATGATATTGATATTGTTCAATTGCATCATCATACACAATGGTAACACAACCATTCATTTGTTTCTTATTCCTTGGATCTTGTAGATTACTTTTTTGTAAATATTCTGAAGTGATTAACGATTCTAAAGAAATAGCAACTGTATTTAAATGCGTGGCATCTAATAATTCCATATGATCATGAGCCCATTTTGCTCCTGTTTCTTCAATATCACGTATTTGTATCTCATATAAATTTTGTTTCGATTTCTTAATACTATCCATGATTGTTGGAAATACAATCAATGCAACCACACCAATAATTGTGATTACAGCAAGTAATTCTACTAATGTAAATCCTTTTTTCATACCATCACCTATATTCATTGTAACATAATCTATCCAAGTCGTAAACTATGATGTTTCATTTAATTTAGATTGTAATTTAAGCGTAACTGTTGTTTCCTTTGTTAATATAGTTCCTTCTTTCATGCTCTGTTCTGCAACAAATCCATAACCATCTATTTGATACATAACTCCTAATAGTTCAAAGAAACTAATTGCATCTTTACGACTCCAACCAGACATATTTGGCATTTGATAATCCGTTTGGTTTGTGATTAAAATTAATTTATCACCCTCTACCAATCTCGTACCTTCTATCGCAGATTGTTTGATAACTTTATCGCCTATTCCAATTACAATGGCATCTACTTTATTATGAGAAAGTTCTTCTACCACTGATTGAACAGATTTATTATAATAAGATGATACATAGTAGCTTTGTTGCTCTACAATATCAATCTCGGCGCCAAACATGTTTTTATATTTTGCAATACCCTCCATAACTGATTTGGTCGCATTCGCAAGACCAGTACTTGTTCCAAATTTTGGCAATTTCATTGCAGCGTAAATAATAATTTCAGGATTGTCATTTGGATACATTCCTGCAAAGGAAAAAATATAAGAATTCGCGCCTGTTAGGTACTTTCCTGTTGCGTTATCAAAGATTTGTGAGGTTCCTGTTTTTCCAATAATTTCATATCCCTCAATATCATAAAAGTAACCAGTAGAACCTGAATCACGTCCATGAACGGTGTTATACATAAGTTCTTTTAATTTAGTGACTGTAGAAGTTTGAATCAATTGTTCACTTTCTTTCTTCTCCCTTTCATAGTAAATTTCTTCCGTATTTGGATTTACAATTTTACTTACGATGTGTGGCGTTAACATTTTACCATTATTTGAGATGAGCGTTAAAGCTTGTAATTGTTGAATTGCTGTTGTTGTAATTCCCTGTCCAAACCCTGCGGTTGCAACCTCAATTGGATAGGTAAAACGCATACTACCTGATTGCTCGCGAGATAATTCAATTCCCGTATTTTTTCCAAATCCATATTTTTCAAAACAGTCTTGCAATTCTTTACGAGAAAGATGACGCTCAATCAAATTGACAATTCCAACATTACTAGAATATTCATATCCTTTATCAAAGGTAATAGTTCCCCAACCGATTCCACTATTCCAGTCATTGATGGTATCTTCACCAATCTGATAGTTACCCGATAAAAATGTTTCACTCCCATTATATTTTCCATTTTCTAATGCGCACATGTAAGTATAAGTTTTCATCGTAGAACCTGGTTCAAATGGCTGTGAGATGAGAGGATTTTCATAATTGATGATTTCACGCACATTTGGATCAAATGACGGAGTAGCACTCGTTCCCAAAATGTCACCTGTTTTGGCATCCATTGCTGTGATCATCAGCCATTCTGGGTTATAAATTGCTTGTGCATCTTTGATAGCCGTTTCAATAAATCTCTGTATATTAGCGTCTAATGTTAGATAGACATCGTATCCGTCTTCACTTGAAACTGAAGTTTCTTTGGTACCTGCAATTTTATAACCATAACGATCTTGTTGATATTCAATGTACCCGTCTTTTCCTTTTAACAAGTCATTATATTTAGATTCAATTCCTAATTCTCCTATAATTTCTGTAATGGTAGACTTATTCCCATTATCATCCGTTTCTGTCACTTCAGTATCTTTGGCATATCCAATGACATAAGATGCAAAATCTCCATTTGGATAGTACCTTTTTTGACTTTCTATAAAATCAATTCCTGAAATTCCTAAATTTTCAATTTCTTCTTTTTTTAATTCTGTAATACCTTTTCCAGCACGACCAAGTTCAATTTGGTAAACACCATTTTCTTTTCCACGATTAAAATATCCCTTTAATGTATCTGCTTCTACTTCTAAAACAGGGGCCAATGTTTCTGCAACGAAATCGGTTTCACTATCTTTAATATAATAATCTCCCATATACACTTTACTACGTTCTAGATGGGCAACTATTGTATAAGAACTGACATTAAGAGCAAGAATATTTTGATTGCTATCGAAAATACGCCCACGAGTTGCTTTAATCGTCTTATGTACTGTATTTCTTGTTAATGCAAAAGCATCCATGTCTTTCCCATATATTGTTTGTGATAATGATAAGTATCCAAACTGAATATACAATAAAAAAAGGCAAAGAAAAAAGAAATAGAAAACAAATTTTGGTACATTCCATGTTTTTCGATTCTTTTTCTTTGTATTCATCTTACACCTCGTTAATTATTGACCACTATGATATTTTCATTATTATAAGCCAAACCCATATCTTTTACAACATCTTTTATTTTATCAAATGCAGTTAACTCGTTTACCTGCATTGTTAAGCTTTCATTTCTTCTTTCTTGGCTACTTACTTCATAACGGACTTTTTCAACACTCATGCTTAAATGTTGGGTGCCAGCACCACAGAAGATTTTTAATAGCATCGTCAAAGAAAAGCAAAGAATTGCTGTTCCATATAATAATTTTTCCCCTTTTGTAATACGCATTTTTCTTACTTTTCTTTTTGCCATAAATCCTCTCTCCTCATTTTATTCTTTCAATTACTCTTAATTTCGCACTACGTGCACGATTATTTTCTTCTAATTCCTGTATATTTGCTTCTTTGGTTGCAATACATTTATAATTTGGTAAGTATTCTTCTGGAACAATTGGTAATTTTCCAAGCGCAGGGTCAATTTGACTTACCTCTTTGAATTTAGTTTTGCAAATACGATCTTCTAAGGAATGAAATGTGATGACACAAATTCTTCCTCCTATTTTAATTTGGGTTAATGCTTGTTCTAATGCACTTTCGAATACTTCTAGTTCGTGATTCACTTCAATACGAATCGCTTGAAATACTTTACGTGCAGGATGTTTTTCGCGTCTGTATTTTGCAGGAACACTGTTTTGAATTACTTCAACCAACTCTAAAGTGGTTTCAATTGGTTTTTGTTCTCTTGTTTTTACAATTGCAGAGGCAATTCGAGATGCATATTTTTCTTCTCCATACTCTTGCATAATTCGGATTAAATCAGCGCAAGAGTAAGTATTGACAACATCGTATGCAGAAAAAGAATTATCTTGATCCATACGCATATCAAGTGGTGCATCTTTATGAAAACTGAAACCTCGATAATCCTCATCCAATTGAGGACTTGAAACACCTAAGTCAAATAAGATACCATCTACTTCTTTGATGTTTCTTTTTTGTAGTTCTTCATTTAAATGTACAAAGTTGCTTTTGATAATTTCATAATTGGATGCGACTGCCTGCAATCGGTTTTTACTATAATCTATTGCTTCTTGATCTTGATCAAATGCGTAAAGGAAACCCTTTGGTATTCTTTTTAGAATCTCACTACTATGTCCACCATAACCTAAGGTGCAGTCTACAACAATACTGTCTTCTTTCAAATTTAGATATTGTAAACATTCTTCTAATAAAACACTTTTATGCATTTCACTCACCCAAGTTCTGCCGAGAATAGTTTATCTGCAATATCTGAAAAATTTTCTTCATTGGTTTCAATAAATTGATTCCAAGCAGTTTGACTCCAAATTTCCAATCTGTCATTTACACCGATAATGACACAGTCTTTTTCTAAAGCAGCATATTTACTAAGTGGTATCGGAATGTTGATTCTTCCTTGTTTATCAAAGTTAGTTAGGGTTGCACCTGATAAGAAGAAACGCATAAAGTTTCTGGCATCTTTGGTATTTGGTAACTCCTTATATTTGGAAATGACCTGATTCCATTCTTCTTGTGGGTATATAAATAAGCAGTTGTCCAAACCTCTTGTTACAACAAACTCATTGCCTAATTGCTCTCTGATTTTAGCAGGAAGCGTTAATCTTCCTTTATCATCAATGGTATGATGATATTCCCCCATGAACATAAAATCACCCACATTTCTCCACTTTTAACCACTCACTACCACTATTTTACTATTTTATTAGGAACTTGTAAAGTTTTTCTTGTAAAAAAATATTATTTTTGCTATTTTACATCATTCACATTAAGTTAAAAGTTATGTATTCAAGTTACACAACTTTAATACATTGATTTTTTTATGTGACTTATCAATTGTTGCATAAAAAAAAGGATATTTCTCCCTTGTTCATAAATAGTTAATCCAATATGTTTCCCTATCCGCAACTATTTTATGATGTAATTTTTAAATCTTAGTAAATATTCACCCTATTGCAAATAGTTTGGAAAAATTTACACTTCTTTTTACAATCTATTTCAATTCTTCAAGTTGTTCTTTAGAAAATCCTGTTGCATCCATAATGACTTTGATATCTAAACCTACCTTTAATAAGTTCCTAGCAATTATTCCCTTTTCCTGTTTCATTCCCTGTTCTAATCCAATATCAATACCTTTTCCATATCCAACATTGTGTCCCTCATCATAAGAAATATGCTTTTCCGTATTGAGTATCATCTCTGCATCCTCTTCTGGGATAATCCAACTGGTAAATGCATCCCTATCATTTAACTCTTCTACTTTCTTTGTATATTCTTCCATAAACTGATCTCCTTTCGCAATTTGATTGAGTGATATTCTATCAAGTCCTAACATAATAAGATATTTGTATTCTTCTATCTTCTCTTTGTTTTTAGAATACCAAAAATCGGTTATCCTGTCCATATTGTATTCTATAATTTTCATATTTTCTATATACAAATAGCCATCTTCATCCATCACATAATAGGTTCTTTTTTCTAATTCATCTTTTTTACCATACGATAAATCAATATGTACAAATTCACTTGTTAAATCAAATTCTTTTCCTTTTCTTGTATTCTTAGAATATAAATTGGTAAAGAAGCAAAAATTCCGAATATGGAGATAAGCCTTATGACTTTGATTTAACTCAATATGAATGTATTTATTCTTTGTTTTCACTAATAGTCTACTGTTTTCTTTCGTTCACCCACATCACTTACAGAGAGTTCATTCTGTAGAAACTCTATTTCATCTATTTCTATTTTCAAAATATGCTCTAAGAATGTTTTTAACATATGGGGGTTATTCTCATCACAGATAACTGTTTTAAATACGATGTCATAACATCCATTATAAAACTTTTTCAAATGATCACCTCACTATTAACATAGTGATTCTTTTCTTCATTTCCTTTTAAAACATCAAAAAAAAATCTTTTTCAAGACCTTTTTCATTTATCATTGAAAATAGATGTTATTTTCTTTTTCATAACCTAATGTTGTGCTTTCCCCGTGACCAGGGTAACATTTCATATAATCTGGATAGTTTTTAATTTTTGCTATACTTTGCTTCATTATTTCCATGCTTCCTGTTTCTAAATCTGTTCTTCCAATTGTATTTTGAAAGATAAAGTCTCCTACAAACATAAATTGATAAGATTCAAAATAAAAGGTAACAGAATCACTAGAATGTCCAGGCGTGCGAAGCACTTCAAATATAAATGGTCCAATTTCATACTTTTGTTCTGATGTGTTATATGCATCATAAACAGGTACATGATATTTTTGAGTTAAAGGTTTTAGTGCTCCTGTATGATCTTCATGGTGATGTGTAATAAGTATGGCAAGTAATTTATTTTTACCAATTTGTTTTTCAATTGCATATAATTCATCACCAGGGTCTACAACAAGACAATTACCATCCTTTTCTAGAATATAACAATTGGTAGCTAGATATCCCACTTGAATTTTCCTGACATTCATATGTTTTTTCCTCCAGTCGTTTTAATAAATCTAAAAAATAAGGTTGTTTTACAAAATTAGAATTTTCTGAATACCACATTTTAACGTTAGATAAAGGTAAAAAACATGCATCATCTACTTCTTCTGTTTGTAGTGTAAGTGATTGTAATTCAATATCCTTTTTTAATAAATAGACATCCAAAAACATTGGCTTACTATTTTGCTGAGCAGGAAAGCGAAGTATATATTCTAACTCTGATGCAACTACATCAATTCCTAATTCTTCTTTTGTTTCTCTTATGATTGCTTCTATACTGCTTTCAAAAGCACGTACTTTACCACCAGTTGTATCCCACATACCAGGGCATGTATGTTTTTGTAAACTACGTTTTTGTAATAATATTTCTCCTTCACTATTTTGAATCCAAATATGTACTCCAAGTGTATAATCTTTATCCCGTTTTGCAATAGAATGTTCTTTGATAGTACCTGTTCTGTTACCATATTCATCTAATACATCCACAAACTCCATTTATAGAATCTCACTTTCTGGATAAATCATTTGAATTATTTTTTCTCTAATGAATTCTGGAATTCTACTTCCAGCTGCATGTTTATGTCCGTTACCACCATATTTTTGTGCAAATAAAGTCAAATCCACATTATCTTTCACAGCTCTATAACTAACCTTTCCTGTACGCATTTTAATCATGGCAATAAAATCATAGGTATCTTGATACATGGTAGCTAAGGCATTCCCAACATCACTTGCGTATTGATCACTAAACAAAATTCCAACACGATACCCATCAATTCTAACCGGAATAATTTCATCCTTCACTTTTTCAATATAGTTTTGAATTCGGATATCTTCTACTTCTAACAGATAAATATCTCTTTGTTCATATTCAAAATTGTCATGTGTTTTAACATATTCCAAATAGTGTTCTAAAAAATAATCTGGTCCAAATATATCCTTCAATCTCGAAATCCACATAGATTTAGAATCATCCTGCCAAGTCCATGTATCCACTTTACGAATATATTCTACTAAAGTTGTAATACATGATTTATGTAAAATAGGTATGTCGTAATATTTGATTAAATACTGATAAAATAAACTAGTAGCACTTTGTTTATTCCTTTGTTCATCTTGATCAATTACTGTAATAAAAGAAAAATCATTCATATCTATTTTTCCAATATGATGATCAATAATGGTTATCTTTTTTTGATAATTTGGATTCTGATCAATCACTTCTGCAAGTTCTCTGGAAATATTCAAGTCCGTAATATAAACTTGATCATATTGTTCTATATTGGGTAAAATTTCTTTTACTTTATCATCTACTTCATCTACCTGTAATAAGTCATATTCAATTTCGCCAAAGACAAGTTGTGATAAAATAACGGGAAATAATCCATCGACATCCGCAATATGTGTCAGTAATCTTATTTTAGACATGTACAACACCCTCCAATACTTCCTTTACTGGTCCATAAGTTTTTCGATACCCCTCAATTAATCCATATTTATGAATTGCTTCTATATGTTGTTTGGTTGGATAGCCCTTATGTTTTTTATATCCATACATCGGATATTTATGATCCAGTTCAATCATCATATGATCTCTTGTAATTTTGGCAATGACACTCGCAGCTGCAATCGAAATACTTTTCGCATCTCCTTTGATAATAGAAGTACTTGGAATATTTAAGTCTAGTTTCATCGCATCAATTAGTACATGCTCTAATGGGAGCTTCTTCTCTACTTCTTCAATTGCCTGTTTCATCGCTAATTTGGTTGCTTCATAGATATTAATTTCATCAATAACTTCTGGAGAAACAATTCCAACTGCATAAGCTAAAGCATGTTCTATGATATAAGGATAAAATTGTTCCCGTTTCTTCTCTGTTAATTTTTTAGAATCCGTTAGTCCTTCTAAGACAAAATCTTCTGGTAATACACAACAAGCAGCAACAACAGGTCCTATCAAAGGTCCTCTGCCGACTTCATCTACACCACCAATGTAATGAATATTTTGTTGATATAGTTCTTTTTCATATTGATATAAATCTAACATACTTTCACCATCTTTATTGTAACACACATTATAGATAAATGCATATACTTATGTTAGATAGGAGTGTTGAAAGTTATGAAAAAAGATAGACAATGTGGTGGAGTTCCTTCTTATCCTCTTTACCCACAATATCCAGGAATGGGTATGCCAATGCCAATGCAACCA
Source organism: uncultured Caryophanales bacterium (assembly GCA_947648915.1). Taxonomy (GTDB): domain Bacteria; phylum Bacillota_I; class Bacilli_A; order RF39; family UBA660; genus UBA5026. Next base: position 10,747 of record CANSPQ010000037.1, read on the forward strand.
CCTTATATGGCACCTAACATGATGCAAGGTTATCCTATGATAAATTCATCATCAAACGGAGTATCTTCTAATACCATTGAACAGCAAATGAATAATTTAGAACAACAAATTACCCTTTTGGAGAGACGTATTACTAATTTAGAAAACATGTATAATAATTCAAATTCCATTAATTATTCCAATACCAAATACAACAGTTCTAATTACCAAATGATGTAGCTAATTATTAAAAATAATCTACACAATACAAAAAGTGTAGATTATTTTTAATATGCTAAATTAACAGAAAAGATAAATAGCACACTTACCACCAAATCGATATGTCATAAGCAAAAAGCATAAATATAATAATATCCAACAAATGATTTTCCGGTTTCATATCTGCCCGTCCATTTTGTTGTTGTTAAAATACCTGTGGATGAATCATAAGAAAGTTCTAAATTGATATTATCAAATGATTGTCCTCCAATTGCGTATAAGCCTTCGGGTCTGATATAAAAACTATCAGAAGAAAGATCTTGATAATTTGAAACGTAGAGTGTGTAAAAAATTCTGTGTAAAATCCATCTAGCCATGATAATTTAATTAT
>CANSPQ010000038.1 GCA_947648915.1 uncultured Caryophanales bacterium
TTTTCTTTGTTTTTAATGATTTTCTTCTATATCTCCACACTTTGGAAACACTATCCGAATTCACAAGTAATTTGACAAATGGTATAAACTTGTTATAATAGTAGCATTGAAAAGAGGGAGAATATGGAAAATATTATTAACGAAAAAAATAGAAGAAAATTGAATCGACCAATTACGGGGATTATACAAGATGACAGAATTTGGGAACAATGGTATGCAGAAGAAATTTTTGATGTAAAATTACCAAAGGAAAATCAAACTAATTATATGTTTTCATGTAATAAAGGTTATGAAAAACAAGTTATTTTAAATAATCGTGGAAAAAGTGAATTTACAGTTCAGCAATTTAAAAATAAAGTTGATGTGTTTGCGAAAGCATTTGTTGGGAATGAAATAAATAAAGGTGATGTCATTTGTACTGTAGGTTTATCTACACCAGAATTAGTGGCAATTAAATATTCTTGTGCAAAAAATGGAATTATTACAGCTAATTTGAATTTTTTAGATGCACAATCTCAAAATGCAGACATAAACAAAATGTATGACCAAATAAAAACAATTAAACCTCGAGTTATACTTTTTCTTGATATATTAGAAGATAAAGTAAGTGAAATTTTAAATTTACCTGAATTTTCTTCTATACAAAAAGTTAGAATGCCACTAAATACCTCTAATGGATTTGATAAAGAAAACTTAAAAATAGCATTACTACATTTAAAAAATAGTATTTCTAATAAAAATGTAAATAACGCAATTAGTCTAAATCAATTTTTATCTAAAGGACAATTAATTCCTTATGTAAATAGTGTATATGAAGAAAGAATGCCTAGCAACATTGCCTTTACAAGTGGTACAACGGGACAGAATAAAGCTGTGCTATTATCTCATGATGCAAATAATGCACTTGCATTACAACATAAATTGGCAAATTTAGGATTAAAAAGAGGTGCAAAGCATCTTGCCTTAGTCCCTCCATTTTTGGCTTTTTGGGATGCAGATATTATTCATATGGCAATGTGTATGGGTGTTGAAAATATTTTAGAATTGAGTTTGACATATGAAAATATTCCAGTGTACATGAAAAAGTATCTTCCTCAATATGGAATTTGGTCACAATATTTATGGGACTCTATACTTCATCTTCCAAAAACGGATAGAGAGTTGATAGCAAAACATTTAGAAAAAGCAGTCGTTGGTGGGGAACGATGTGAGGTGAACCAAGCACAATCATTTTACAATTTAACGGGTATTGTTCAAGAAGCAGGGTTTGGTGCAACAGAAGTAAATACATGTTTTAGTGTTGCAAATCCTAATTGCAATGTTGTAGGTTCTGCAGGAATTCCTTTACCATTTAATAATGTTAAAATTGTAGATGAAAGTTTTCAAGATTTAACATATAATAAAGCTGGTAGACTTCTTATAACGGGACCATGCCTAATGAACGGATATTTTGGAAGAGATGATTTGACACAACAAGTATTATTAACTGATAACAATGGAACAACATGGTATGATACAAGAGATTATGCAGTTGTAGATACGAATGGATGTTTAAATGTACTTGATAGGGATAGTGAGCCAATAACAATACATAGCAATGGAAAAGAAGAAAAGGTAAAATTGCTTGATATTGTTGAAAAAATAAAAAATCATCCTGCAATTAAAATTTGTAAGTTATCAAATTTTAATGAGTATATTGTTTTACATTTAGTAATAGATGAATTTTGTAATATGAATCATGAAGAAGCAATTGAAAGAATAAAAGAGGCAATAAAAAATATTCTCCCAGAAAAATATTGGCCCAATGCAATTTATGTAGATGACTCATTACCTCGTACATCTGTGGGAAAAGTAGACTATAATCAATTGAAAGAAAATACAAAAACAATTTATTTGAATAGGGGATTATCAAATGAAAAGTTAGAAATTATTGATAACATAAGCAATTGTAAAATAAAAAAGCATATCTAATATGTTTTTTTTCAATCTTATGATATAATGGATGATAGAAGGTGAACTATATGGAAAATGGTATTTTCTTTTCTATTATTAGCTTATTTTATTGTGTTATGATAACGTGTATCTATTTTTTTAAAAAGAAAGTCAAGAATATTGAGAATAGAATTTATAGTAAGTTATTAGTAACAAATTTATTTGGATTAATTATTGAAGTTTTTCCTGCTACTTATGCTTCAAGAGTATTAGTAGATACTAATTATTCGCTTGCAATCATTATACTAAAATTAATTTTGGTGTATTTTGTTGTTTGGATATCTATCTTTACGGATTATGTTATATATATATCGTTAGAAAATAGAGAAAATCACGATAAACAACATCTTGCAAATAAAATTAGAGCTGTTGTTACTATTATAGGTGTTATAGCTGCAGTCGTAACATTATTACTACCATTAGATGCATATAGTAAAAATGGAGCTGCTTATACATATGGAGTATCTGCAAATTTTTGTTATATATTTAGTGGTATATGTATTTTGATATGGATATTTTATTTGATTAGAAATTTTAAACAAGTTGCACAAAAAAAGTATACACCAATATATTTCTTTATTGTATTAGGTATTATTGTTATGTTAATACAATATAAATATCCTGAACTAACTTTGATGATATCTATGCAAACATTTATTACAAGTATTATGTACTTTACAATAGAAAATCCCGATATGAGGTTAATTGAACAATTAAATATTGCTCGTGATCAAGCGGAAAGAGCCAATAATGCCAAATCAGAATTTTTATCTAATATGTCACATGAAATCAGAACACCATTAAATGCAATTGTAGGATTTAGTCAAGCATTAGCGGAAGAAGAAAATGTTCCAGAAGAAGCCAAAGATGAAATCAAAGATATTATGATGGCTTCTCAAAATCTACTAGAAATTGTAAATGGAATCTTAGATATTTCTAAAATAGAAGCGGGTAAATTAGAAATTGTAAATACAGAATATAGCTTAAAAAATGTATTAGAAGAATTAACCGCTTTAACAACTTCTAGAATTGGAGAAAAACCAATTACCTTAAGGACAGTATTTGATCCAAGTATACCTCAAGTATTATATGGAGACTATGTAAGGCTAAAACAAATTGTGCTTAACTTATTAACCAATGCTGCTAAATATACCAAAGAAGGATATATTGAATTCAAAGTGGATTCTGTCATCAAAGATGATGTTTGTCGATTGATTATTTCCGTAGAAGATACGGGTATCGGTATTAAAAAAGAAAGTATTGATAAATTATTTAATAAATTTGAACGTCTGGATTTAGAAAAGAATATTACCATTGAAGGAACAGGATTAGGTCTTGCGATTACGAAAAAATTAGTCGAACTCATGAATGGAAGTATCGTTGTACAAAGTGAATATGGAAATGGATCTAAATTTACGGTTGCGATTGACCAAAGAATTGTCGAAGGAAAAGAAACGATTGCAAATGAGATAAATACCGAAATAGATTTGTTTGATGCCAAGGGTAAAAGGATTCTATTAGTCGATGATAATAAAATTAATTTAAAGGTTGCTGTTCGTTTACTACAAAGTTATCAAATGCAAATTGACCAAGCGATGAGTGGACAAGAGTGTCTTGATAAAATAAAAGAAGGAAATGCATATGATTTAATTTTATTAGATGATATGATGCCAAAGATGAGTGGAGTGGAAACGTTAAAAGAACTTCAAAAAATAGAAGGATTTGAAACTCCTACGATTGCTTTTACCGCAAATGCTATATCGGGTATGAAAGAAAAATATTTGAGTGATGGTTTTCATGATTATCTATCAAAACCAATTGATAAATTAGAATTAAATCAATTGTTAAAAAAATATTTAAAAGAAGGAGAAAAATAGAATGAAAGATGTAGAATTTTTAAAAACAAATGGAATTGATGTCGCACATGGATTAGAATTACTAGGCGACATGGAAATGTATGAGGAAACATTACAGGATTTTTTAACAGAATCTGAAACGAGATTACCACAAATGAAAACATATAAAGATACAGGAGATATGCCCAACTATGCAATTTTGGTACACGCGATGAAAAGTGATTCTAAGTATTTAGGATTTACCAAATTGGCAGAGCTTTCTTACAATCATGAAATGGAAAGTAAAGCAAATCATATAGAGTATATAAATGATCATTATGAAGAGTTAATTGCAGAAGCAACCCGTATCATAGAAATTGTAAAAACTTATTTAGGAAATTAATGTTATAGAATTTAGAAATGATCGTTATGGTCATTTTTTACTTGTAAATGAAATAATGAAGAAACTACCAATATATATGATTGAACTAACTTTATATATTTTAAGTTGATGTTATACTAAAATAGTAAAAAAAACAAAATATCAACATGATAGATTTGTTCTTTTTTAACAATTTTCAAAAAAGAATTGTATCATTGTACAATCCTTTTGTTTAAATTATTTTGAGCTAACTATGTATAACCGTGTTTAGGCACCTTGTCTTCCAAGATATTCAATTACAATTGTGATAAGTGAGTTACTATATAATGAATTTGAAATTGTATTTTTTTGATCTGGTGATAGTAAGTAAATACTTTGTTTTGAAAGATTTACAAGTTCATATGCCTCCGAATTACTCACAACTGCAATAATTCCCTGACCAACTAATTGGATAGCTGTTTCATCTGTTACCCATTGACTCGTTCCAATATATACATTATCTGTTCCAGTAAGTTTGAATCCTAATGAAACAAAATCGGTATCAGGATTAAACGTAGCATTTGCACTGTATGGAACATAAGCAGATACGGTAAATGTTACTTTATAATATCCAGCAAGATTAAATTGAACTGTGTTATCATTAGTATCTAAAGTGATAATATCACTAATATCTAATGCCTCTGTATCAATAGGTAATTTTTCACCACTTTGAATTTCAATACCATTCGGAAATTTTCCGTCATTGTATGTAACTAGATATGCAGAACGCGCATAGGTATCCCCATCTGGTCCAGTTGGTCCCGTAGGTCCTTGGGGTAAAGTGAAATTTAGTTTATATTCCCCTTTGTTCATAAAATCCCTCCTTTCATAATTAAGGACTAGGAGAGATTGTAACTTGTGCTGGTTCGTCTGGTGCTGCAGTAGTAACTGTTCCAATTACCAATTTAGGTGCTGGTCCCGTAGGTCCCGTAGGCCCTTCATCACCTTGAAGACCCTGTATACCCTGAGGTCCTGTAGGTCCAGCAGGCCCAGTCGCACCCTCTGCTCCTGTTTCTCCTTTATCTCCTTGAGGTCCCGTAGGCCCAGTTGGACCTTCATCACCTTGAAGACCTTGTATCCCTTGAGGTCCAGTTGCACCTTGTGGAATTACAAAATCAATTGTATAACTTGATGCATTGTTTGCATCAATAGCATTTATATCATTTAAATCCATTTTTTTCTTTCCTTTCTAATTTTTAATTTGTTGGGGTAATGGTTACTTGTGCTCTTGTTCCTGGAGCACCTGTTGTGACTGTTCCAATCGCAAAAGTTGGAGTATTCCCATCTTCACCCGTTGGCCCTGTAGGTCCAGTCGCACCAGTTAATCCTTGAGGTCCAGTAGGTCCAGTAGGCCCAGTCGCACCAGCTAATCCTTGAGGTCCAGTAGGTCCAGTAGGCCCAGTCGCACCAGTTAACCCTTGGGGTCCTGTAGGTCCAGTCGCACCAGCTAATCCTTGAGGTCCTGTAGGTCCAGTAGGCCCAGTCGCACCAGTTAACCCTTGAGGTCCTGTAGGTCCAGCAGGTCCAGTCGCACCAGCTAATCCTTGAGGTCCAGTAGGTCCAGTAGGACCAGTCGCACCAGCTAATCCTTGAGGTCCAGTAGGTCCAGTAGTCCCAGTCGCACCAGTTAACCCTTGGGGTCCTGTAGGTCCAGTCGCACCAGCTAATCCTTGAGGTCCAGTAGGCCCAGTCACACCAGTTAATCCTTGAGGTCCAGTGGGTCCAGTAGGTCCGCCAGCAGGTCCAGTAGGTCCCGTTGGTCCCGTAGGCCCTATTATGCCTAATGGGACGATGCATGTTGGTTTACATTTTTGATCATGCTCAATTTTCTTTAAAGCTTTTTCGTATGTATTCATATAACCTCCTCACTGTATTGTATGAACTTAAAATAAATGAGAAACGGCATAAGCTTATTTGCTCCTATCATACCTATTTACATAAATTTCCTTGATATCATAAATCCTATTATAGAAGTGGGGCTTTAAAATGAGAAGCAATTTATCAATTTAAAGTCGTAAAACCATCAATATTTCATTACATTATGTAAGAATCATGAACTTTATAGATACTAAAATAACGCAAAGTTTAAATAGCTTCAATCAAATTCATATAATTGATTTTTCAAAGGAAATAGAATATCATCCAAAATATCTGATGGTGGATGGTGTACATTTAACGGATGATGGAAATCAAGCATTACTCCAAGTGATAAAGAATTTTATAAAATAACTAAATTTATAATTTTTCTTTAGAAAACAATACGAATAATTTAAATTAGGTAAGCAGATATGATAAATCTGCTCTTTTTAGTGTGCAGTTATCTAAAATCTGTCATTTGTATTTTTTATAGACGAATAATACAATATTTCTAAAAAGAAGGAAGATTTATAAAAAACGAAATTATTTTATTTGAAAATCAAGAAGTAAGATTAGAAGTCAATATGAAGGATGAAACAGTATGGCTAAATAGAGAGCAGCTTTCTCAGTTATTTGATAGGGATATTAAAACAATAGGAAAGCATATTCATAACGCATTGCAAGAAGAATTGGATGATTCAACTGTCGCAAAATTTGCGACAGTTCAAAAAGAAGGCAATAGGGAAGTAGAACGTGAAATAGAATATTACAATTTAGATATGATTATTAGTGTAGGATATCGTGTCAAATCAAAAAATGGTATTTTATTTCGAAAATGGGCAAATCAAATATTAAAAGATTATATGATAAAGGGTTATGCAGTGAATCAAAAAAGACTTGATTATTTAGAAAAAACAGTCAAATTAATTGATATTGCTACTCGTATGGATGAACGACTAGAAGGTAATGATGCAAAAGAGATTCTAAGAGTAATTGGTGAATACTCAAAAGCATTAGACCTACTAGATGATTATGATCATAGAACCTTAAAGAAAATAAGGGGAAATACAAGTAATACGATGATTACTTATGAAAATTGTATGGATGTTGTTGGCAAACTAAAATTTCATGAGCAAAGTAATTTATTTGCATTAGAAAGAGATCAAGGATTAAAAGCAATTATAGGAGATATCTACCAGACATTTGATGGCAAAGATGTGTACCCAACATTAGAAGAAAAAGCAGTTAACTTTTTATATATGGTTGTAAAGAATCATGTATTTATCGATGGAAATAAACGAATTGCGGCTACTTTATTTATCTACTTTCTACAATTTTATGGAATTCTTTATAAAGAAGGAAGACAAGTGATTGATAATAATACATTAACAGCTTTGACTCTACTTATCGCACAGTCTAATCCAAAAGAAAAAGAAGTAATGACGGATTTGATTCTTAACTTTTTAAATGAATAAGAAATACAAGTATTTACAACTTGTTATTTTTTTAATCAAAAACTATTGAACAAATGTTTGCTATATGATATATTAAATTTGTGATAAATTTTTTTCTATGTGGTATAATAGAAAGCAATTGAGGTGGATGCATATGGATAAAATTATTGTAAAAGGCGCAAGGGAAAATAATCTAAAAAATATATCAATTGAATTACCAAAAAATAAATTGATTGTTATGACAGGTGTATCAGGAAGTGGAAAAAGTAGTCTTGCCTTTGATACCATTTATGCAGAAGGACAAAGAAGATATGTGGAAAGTTTAAGTGCTTATGCACGCCAATTTTTAGGTGGTAGCGAAAAACCGGATGTCGATAGTATTGAAGGATTATCACCATCAATTAGTATTGATCAAAAAACAACCAATAAAAATCCTCGTAGTACCGTTGGAACAGTAACTGAAATTTATGATTATTTTAGATTGCTATATGCGAGAATTGGAGTTCCTTACTGTCCAACGCACCATAGGCCAATTACAAGTCAAAGTATCGAAGAAATGGTCAACCAAATTATGAATTTAGAAGTAGGTACTAAAATTCGTATTTTAAGCCCTGTTGTGCATGGGGAAAAAGGGACACAAAAAGACATGCTAGAACATTTAAAAAAAGATGGTTATGTAAGAGTTCGTATTGATGGTGCAGAATATGATTTAAACGATTCCATCGAATTGGAAAAAAACAAGAAACATAATATAGATGTAATTATTGACCGTTTGATTATGAAAGATGAAATTAGAAGCCGTTTATATGAATCAATGGAAACAGCTTCTAAACTAGCTAAGGGAAAGGTTGTCATCGATGTCATTGGTGGGGAAGAAATTGTGATGAGTGAATCTTATGCTTGTCCAGATTGTGATTTTTCCCTACCAGAATTAGAACCAAGAATGTTTTCTTTTAATGCACCATATGGAGCTTGTTCCGATTGTAAAGGACTTGGAATTAAATATAAACTAGATGAGGATTTGATTATCCCAGATAAGAGTTTAAGTATCAAAGAAGGGGCTATCAAAGCAATCAATATTGATGATACCAATAATATTACTTACACAGAATTAAACACGGTTTGTGATTATTATCATATTGATATGGATGCTCCTATCAAGGAACTAAAAAGAGAAGAATTGGATATTATTTTGTATGGTTCCAAAGATATTTTAGAGTTTCATTATACTTCAAAAACAGGTAACACCAGAAAAACGAAAAATTATTATGAAGGCATTATTACGAATTTAGAACGTCGTTATATTGAAACCAAAAGTACATGGATCAGGGAATGGATTGAACAATATATGACGGAATCTGTTTGCCCAACTTGTAAGGGTGCGAGATTAGATCGTTCTGTTTTATCAGTTTTAGTAAGTGGTAAAAATATCTATGAAATGACCCAACTTAGTATTGGCGATTTATATCAATTTTTTAAAGAATTAAAATTGAGTAAGGAACAAACGGAAATTTCAAAGTTAATTATCAAAGAAATCAATTCAAGATTACAGTTTTTAACCAATGTAGGACTTTCTTATTTGACGTTAGCTAGAAATGCAGGAACGTTATCTGGAGGGGAAGCACAACGAATTAGACTTGCTACCCAAATTGGCTCTCGTTTAACAGGTGTTTTATATGTACTAGATGAACCAAGTATTGGACTACATCAAAGAGATAACCAGAGGTTAATCAATTCGTTATTAGAAATGCGTGATTTAGGAAATACATTAATTGTAGTGGAACATGATACTGATACGATGATGGCAAGTGATTATTTAGTCGATATTGGACCAGGTGCTGGTTTACATGGTGGATGCGTTATGGCAGCAGGAACACCAGAAGAAGTGATGCAAAATCCAAATAGTTTAACAGGTAAATATTTATCAGGAAAAGAAAAAATAGAAGTCCCAAAGACAAGAAGAAAAGGAAATAAGAAATTTTTGGAAATCAAAGGTGCTTCTGAAAATAACTTAAAAAATATCAATGTCAAAATACCTTTGGGAACATTTACTTGTGTAACAGGCGTATCAGGCAGTGGAAAGTCTACTTTAGTGAATGAAATTTTGTATAAGGTGGTATCCAATAACATCTATCGTTCTAAAGAAAAGCCAGGTGCTTATAAAAGTGTGAAAGGACTAGAACATATTGATAAAGTAATCGATATTTCACAAACACCAATTGGTAGAACGCCAAGAAGTAATCCTGCCACTTATACAGGGGTGTTTGATGATATTAGAGATGTATTTACAGAAACCAAAGAGGCCAAATTGCGTGGATATGATAAAGGGAGATTTTCTTTCAATGTCAAAGGTGGTCGTTGTGAAGCTTGTTGGGGCGATGGTGTCAAAAAAATTGAAATGCACTTTTTGCCAGATGTTTATGTTCCTTGTGAGGTTTGTGGAGGAACAAGGTACAATAGAGAAACATTAGAAATTAAATATAAGGGAAAAAGTATTTATGATGTACTTGAAATGCGTGTCGAAGAAGCTTTGGAATTCTTTGAAAACTTTCCTAAAATCAAAAGTAAATTACAAATGCTTTCTGATGTAGGTCTTTCTTATATCAAATTAGGTCAAGGCTCTCCTACACTATCTGGAGGGGAAGCAGGAAGGGTCAAACTTGCTAAAGAATTGCAGAAAAAACCAACAGGAAAGAGCCTATTTATTCTAGATGAACCAACGACTGGATTACACAGTGATGATATCAAGAAACTACTTGTGATTTTAAATCGTATTGTCGATAATGGAGATACTGTATTAGTCATTGAACACAATTTGGATGTCATTAAAGTAGCGGATCATATTATTGATTTAGGACCAGAAGGTGGGGATCAAGGTGGTAGTATTGTTGCGACAGGAACACCTGAAGAGGTAGCACAAGTTGAATCTAGCTATACAGGACAATTTTTAAAGCCATTGTTAAATCAAAATCGGAATTAGTTTCGATTTTTTTGATGTTTTAAAAGGAAATGAAGAAAAGAATCACTATGTTAATAGTGAGGTGATCATTTGAAAAAGTTTTATAACG
>CANSPQ010000039.1 GCA_947648915.1 uncultured Caryophanales bacterium
ACACAGGGATTTTCAGTCCCTTGCTCTACCGACTGAGCTACAGAGCCAAATATAATGGCGGTTCCGACGAGAATCGAACTCGCGATCTTCTGCGTGACAGGCAGACGTGATAACCGCTACACCACGGAACCATTATGGTTGCGGAGGATGGATTTGAACCAACGACCTTCGGGTTATGAGCCCGACGAGCTACCAAGCTGCTCCACTCCGCGATATTCAAATGGCGGAGAAAGAGGGATTCGAACCCCCGCGCCGTCGCCGACCTCCCGGTTTTCAAGACCGGTCCCTTCAACCAGACTTGGGTATTTCTCCACTATAACGTATCTACTTTATTCCTCGATACGTATTTGATTATAACAAAATATTTTTATGATTGCAATACATTTTATTCAATTTATGAAAAAAGATTACTCTCTTTACAGTCGAATTTCTATTTAGACGTCATAAACTTTATCATTGAAAAATTTACTACTTGATTCTAGAAAAAATATCAATATTTTTCTAAAATGATGACCTATTTATTCTTTTTATATATGCTTTCACATGATTTACAAGTAATTGCCATTTCATAGCTGGTTACTTTTTTATCTAGCATTGTAATTAAAGGTTCCTTATCCTTCGAACAACAAAATCTATTTTTTATAACAATCATTTCATCGTTACAATTTTTACCCATTTTACTATCTTCAAAATCTAAAAATACACTACCTTGACTTCCACAATTACATTGATATTTCAATTCTAATCTATCGTAGGTAGAATAACATAAATAGCCTATGTTTTCATTGCATTGATCGCAATACATCCATCCGCCATAATTATTTGCTAATCGCGTATTCACTAATTTTTTATTTTTTAATACCCTTGCCATAAATCTATCTTCTTCATATTTTGTTGTTTTAAAACAATGCTAATTGTTCATTACGCTTAACTTACCCTTTTATATGCTTTTATAATATCTTTCATATTGATTTTGCTCTATAACCATTTTATAAAGTTAGACTAAAACTCGAAATATAAGAATTTGAGTATCCGTCAATCTAGCACCTTAAAGGAAGGACGTTCAACAACTTTTATTTTAAACATTGAATTTTAGTCTATCGTTTATTAACTCTACCCTAATATATCTAACATTAACATTTTGCAAATTCAAATCTTTTTCATCATTAAAAGAATGAAATATCATATATCTTTCTATGTTATTATTGATCTTTTTTACAGTAAATGAACAATGTCCAGGTCCAATTATATTCTTAGTACTACTAAATATAGGTTTATCATATTTTTTCCAATAATCCTCAGAAAGAGGATTATCCCCTAAAAATTCTAATAATCCTAAGCAATAATCTTTACACCAGCAACCAGAGGCAGAGTACACGATATATATTTTTTCGTTTATATATAGTACCGAAGGCCCCTCGTTTACAAAGGCAAGATTTATTCCATCACCACCACATTTTTCCCAACAGTATTTTGGTGATGAAAGCAGGACTTTTTCACTAGATATTTCAAAAGGGTTTGCCATCTTTGCTATAAATATTTCTTGTTTATAATGAATATTTTTATCACATCCTGACCAAATAAAATATAATTCATTTTTATAAGTCATAATTGTTCCATCAATAGCCCATTTATTAGATTTATCACTAATAACTCCATTATTTTTATATTCTTTTAATGGATTAATGGAATCATTGTACAATACATACATTCTGTGATTCTCATTTTTTCCGTCATCAGCTGCAACATATATATAACATTTATTATCTATAATGTGTAGTTCTGGTGCCCACAGATTTTTTAAACCATCATCGTTTTTATATACAACAATTTCCTGAGCGTTATCTAATAATTCAAAATCTTTACAAGCAGATAAATATATTTTATCATCTCTGCTAAAACAATAATAATATAGACTATTAAAATATAAGATATATGGATCTCGAGATTTTGAACTTTTTTCGGTTATTAAAGTTTTAATTTTCATCTTTATCACCTTACAAATAATTATTTATAGTAATAATGCATATTGTTTTTTTCAATATACAAGTGTGTTTACTAAATTGACATTAATAAATTAACTTTCTATAAACATTCTATCATAATTTTAAGCATATTAAAACTCGAACCATAAAAGTTCGAGTATCAATCAATCTGGTGCCCTAAGGAAGGACGTTCAACAACTAATTAATATCATCTTGTAATTCAAATCTGAATTTTTGTTTTATATTAGGATACTTTTCATGATCAACTTCATCAAAAAAATCCTTTTTATCTCTAAACCATATTTACCCTTTTGGATATCCTTGTGATTCCTCTAATTCTTCAATTGCTACCATTTCCTTTTTTGTTTCCGCATCAAGTCCTAAACATACAACTCTAATTAATTTTCCCTTAAAATGCTTATAAATTTTGTTTACTTGTATTTCGTTCATAATATTATTTCCTTTCTTTAATGTATATTGAACTGACAATATACAAGTGTGTTTACTAAATTAGCATAATTTAGTGTATATTTATTGTTATATAGATATTAATTTGTTATAATTAAAACAGGGAAACTTAATTGTTGAGTGCTTGCCAACTTTCTTGTGAAAGGAGGCTTGATATTATGAAGAAAAAAGATTTATTAATCACTTTTCTAATATTAATAATCATTTTATTAATAGTCTCTTTAATGATTCTATCTATAAAGAAATAGCACTCAATCTAGCTTAGATTAAGTGCTTAACCATTTATAGGTAAGTACTCAACTCGCCAAAGTTAAGTATTCCCTTTTTTATTTTATGCAAGTTTCCTTGACATATTCATAATAACATAAAAACGACTTTTTGACAAGTCGTTTTACTTTAATACTCGAAAAGTTCGAGTTTCCTATCAATCTGGTGCCTAAGGCCGGACTTGAACCGGCACGGGATTTGACTCCCGCAGGATTTTAAGTCCTGTGCGTCTACCAATTTCGCCACTCAGGCACGATGGTGTCCCGTTGGAGATTCGAACTCCAGACCCTTTGATTAAAAGTCAAATGCTCTACCGACTGAGCTAACGGAACATATAATAAAAAATGGCTGCCTCGGCTAGATTCGAACTAGCGCAATGCCACAGTCAAAGTGTGGTGCCTTACCGCTTGGCTACGAGGCAATCTAACCAAATAAAGTGGTGGAGGGAGATGGATTTGAACCATCGAACCCGAAGGAACAGATTTACAGTCTGCCGCGTTTGACCACTTCGCTACCCCTCCAAATATGGTGCCGAAAACAGGAATCGAACCCGTAACCTACTGATTACAAGTCAGTTGCGCTACCAATTGCGCCATTTCGGCAAAAAAATAATGGTGGGCGATGTAGGACTCGAACCTACGACCCCCTGCTTGTAGGGCAGGTGCTCTAACCAACTGAGCTAATCGCCCATGTACTGGACGTAATTAACTATATCATTTCTATATTTATTTGTCAATAGAATTTATTTTATTTTTAGCATTTTTCAGATTTTCATCTATCCAAAATGGCAGTTTATATGCTAATGTACGAAATCCAGATTTTGTCTCAATAATTCTTCTTCTTTTTCGTTTGGGTTTATCACGATAAGAAATATTTTTAATACTTAACTTCATTTGATATTGTTCTTCATCAATATCTAGTATCTGCACATTGATTGTTTCCCCAACAGATGCAAAACGGGCAGGGTCTCTTACAAAACCTGTGGATACTTCTGATATATGTATTAAACCCGTATAATATTCATCAATACGCATAAAAATACCATATGGTTCTATTCCACTTACAATTCCTTTGATTATTTTTCCTTTTTCGTATTTTTCCATAAGAGACACCTCTTGCTCATTATATCACAATTCTTCCAAGTTAAAAAGTGTTTACGAATCAGCAGATATCTTGTATAATGATAAAGGTGAGAAAATGACTACAGAAGAAAAAATTATAGATGTAATTAATACCTTAAGACCTTTTTTAATCAACGATGGAGGGAATATTGAATTTGTAAAATATGAAGACAATATCGTCTATATCCAAATGATGGGTGCTTGTTCTGACTGCGAAATGATAGACCTTACATTAAAAGACGGTATCGAAATGGCAATCAAAGAAGAAGTTCCAGAAGTAAAAGAAGTTGTAAATCTTAAAAATATAGAAGAATAGATTCTATATTTTTTTTAACCATTCAATCTCTGGTAGTGCTATCATATTCCCAATATAAATATATAATTTTTTCAGTAATTTCTCATATTGTCCTACATGCTCAATCACTGGAATGAGTAGTTTTTCATCTTTGTTGTAATGCATAATATCTTCATATAAATCAAAATAAAAAGAGGGATAAAGCATTCGGATAAAAAACATTAAGTATTCATAGCTCGTTAATGTATTATGTGTTAGGTAGTATTCGATATCATCCCAAATATTCTCATGGGTCATAAAAGATTCCTTAAAGTATTCACACGCATCTCTTATCTTCAAATCCACAATAAAAGACAAAGGATTATATAAATCAAATACAGTTTGGGTTCTTTTAATTCGTTTATGGGAAACCACTAGATTTTTATAATCTAATTTTGTTTGATTGAGTAGGCTAATCCCTGTTTCTGCAATTCCTACAAAGTAACTAAAACTATCTCGAATAATTGGATGACTCTTGCCAAATTGGTTTACCTGATATTCAAAGTAATCAATTTTCTCACTCCATAGTTTTTCCCAATTGTCATGCCGCATGGTGTTTTGATAGGGAATATTACTTGTCATGTTGGAAAATGAAATCAAATGTTCCATTGTAATCTTTTCTTCAAAGGCATAATTACTTTTGATGAGTATATAAGCAGTATCGCTCACAATAGTTACTATTTTCTGTTCGGAATTTAATACAATTTGATGGCAATAGATTCCATACTTCCATAAATTTATACTTAAATGATAAATCGTATCTACTTGGTTTAGATCTCCATCATAAGGATAAAATGCATAATACTGGTCTTGAATCGTAAACTTATAGACGCCATCCATTTGGTGAATATTATCGGGAGATAGATGATAATAATATTGTAATGCATTTTTCATATATTCACCTCTATTCCAGTTTATGTGAAGAGGTAAAAAAAAAGACTATTCAGTCTTTTAGGAGCAGATCCTTTATCATTTGATATTTTTTTTGATATTGTAATAATTGTTGTTTTAATAATTCATTTTCCTCTTTTAGTTTTCTATAAGATGTATCATCTGTCATAGAATCCTCAAATACTTCAGGAATATATTCTGATATATCACAAATATCTTCTATATCTTCGATGATTCTACTTGTAGAAATTGGAGTAATATCAGATAAATTGAGAGATTCACAAATAGGACTTAAATTTTTTTGAGCTGTCCCAAATGGATACTTTTGCTTTAATCGATTTAGTAGTTCTAGCTTATCCTCTACTGAGAATTGATGTAGTTTTTCCTTTGTGATTAATGTGTCCATTGGTGATTCTATTTTTTCTGGCATTGGTTTTGGAATAGATGGTTCTTCTAAAGGTTCTACCACTTCACCACTCAAAATTTGAACCAGTGAAGATAGTAATTTGAAACTTCTAGCACTTATAACCTTCATTCCCTGTATCGTTTCTATATCCATATCTTCGAAAGAAAGAATTTGATTTCTCTTAATTTCTCTCAGCATTTGTTTCACCACAACCTGCATAGTTTGCCATTCCCAATCATTCGATAAGGTCCTTGCAACAGGTTGTCCTAATTCTTCCAACACTTTTACGACATATAATGTCATAAAATTCCTTTCATCTACCTCATGAAATGTATAGATCAGATAGTAGTCATTCTGATACTTAAAATAGCGAACCAACTCTGGGGTTATTTTTTTATCATTTGAATCACGCAAAAAAATTGTATTCACACTACCCTCTCCTTTATTCTTTCTACATTATATCAAATATTTCAAAAATTTCAATAAAAAATCATCTCAATTTATAATTTCGTAGGAGCTAACCATCTAAATAAGCTTATATTTCGCAAAACTCCATAACAAATTAGCAGGATAAGCATGAATTGGATTAACTTTTTAGGAATTCTATTTGTTAGATTGTCTTTTTTACCAAATCCCCAACAAAACAATTGATATTGCAAATAAAAAAGTAGAAATGGAAATAATAGAAATCCAATGGCATTGTAACGAAACGCTTGATAAAGTTGAAGATGAAATAGAGAAATAATATATCTCCCCATTCCGCATCCAGGGCAATAAAATCCTGTAAGTTGATAGAACATACAAGGAATTCCGTTTACATGAAAAAAGTATAACAGTATTCCCATGAAAGGAAGTAGCATTATACTGACTATCTTTTTCATCGTACCACCGCAAGATCATTCAAATCGGATTGCATCATACAATAATTCACAATATCAAGTCCAAACAAACTAAGAACCAAATACAAAATTGAATTATCCATCGCATGCATACCAGCATTTATCCTTGCTTCATAAAGTAATTTTCCAACTTTATAACTCCAATATATTTTATAAATACCACAGGTTAATAATGTAAGTAAAAAAGCCATCATTCCATACATACTCATATCTTCTGATACTTTGCCTGTATCATCTGACAAGGTAAAAAACCATATAATTCCATAAAGCCCACAAGTAAATATGGTTAACAATAAATTCATCGTTAGATTTTTCTCTCTTATCATTTTAACCTCCATTTTTAGTTATTTTTTGAGCACCATTTCTTACAATTTTCAAGTCGTAACCCATTATCGCCTTGTTGTGCATCAAATGCCAACGATTTTAATAAATCACATGGAAATTCATCACATCTACCACAACAATCCATTTCTTTATTTTCACAACAAGTTTTCACTGGACAAGCATCTGCCCAAAATGGTTTTTCCATATGGACACACCCCATACAAACTTTTTCTTCTAAATATTTACAACTACTACAATCAATCCCACATCTGGATTTTACATCTAATTCCACATCTACTACCATATATATTCTCCTATATTATTTAAAATAATGAATTTGCATCTTTTCTTTTATCGTTTGAACGGTTTCTTTCGCAAGCTTTCTTGCATTTTCGGTTCCCTCTTTTAAAACATCATCAACTTCTTCCGGATGTTCTAAATAATAATTTCTCTTTTCTTGAATTGGTTTTAAGAAAGCTAACATACTGGCGATTAACTCTTTCTTACAAGCAACACAACCACGTGCTCCACGTTTGCATTCACTGCATACAGTATCCACATGATCCTGATTAACCAATTTATGGTAATAATAAACCATACAGATATCTGGATTCGCCGGATCATCTTTCTTAAGCTTTTCTGGGTCCGTTACTGCTCCCATTATTTTTTTGGTAACTGTTTCTTCATCATCGGAAAGAAAGATTGCATTTCCAAGACTTTTTCCCATTTTTTCATTTCCGTCTAAACCTTTGATTCTTGTATTCTCACTTAAAATGGCTTCTGGTTCTACTAAAGTATCTCCATAAATATTGTTAAATTTACGAACGATTTCACGGCATTGTTCTAGTAGAGGAAGTTGGTCATCCCCACATGGAACATGTGTTCCATGGAATGCTGTAATATCGGCAGCTTGGCTCACAGGATAACCTAAAAATCCATAAGTAATTCCTTCTCCATCTTCTCCAAACAGTTCTTTTTTTTGTTTCATTTCTGATTTTACAGTTGGATTTCGATACAAACGTGCGATTGTAACCAAATTGGAATAAAACACCGTTAGTTCCGCAATTTCTGGAATCATTGATTGAATAAATATATTGGTTTTTTTAGGATCAATTCCACAAGCCAATGCATCAATTGTAAGTTCTCTTACATTTTTTCTCACTTTTTCCGGTTGATGAAAGTTATCTGTAAGCGCTTGCACATCGGCAATTTCAAGGTAAAATGGAGTATCTTGATCTTGTAATTTTTTCCATGTTTTTACGGCACCAAAATAATGTCCCAAATGGATATTTCCAGTTGGACGAATTCCCGTTAAAATTGTTTTTTGTTTCATGATTACCACCCACTATTCGTTTCACTTAGTATATCATATATTGATAAAATTCAAAATAGATTGTCTCAAACTTTTGTATCTCTACATTGATATATGTTATCCCCACCACAATTAGAAACAAAAAATAGAGTATCTTGTACCCTATATATTATTTTTCTATCTTTGTTTGAAATCCTGCATATTTTTTCTTTTCTTCCATCATATACTCTGTGATATTGGTTTCAATTTCATTTAAAGCAGCTTTTTGAATATTGGATAATGGTACAACCTCTTTGGCAGTATCAATATAGATCTTACCCCAAAAAATACCCATATTTACTTTTAAATCATTAAATAAATCTGGTGTAATCGATGTAAAGAAATATCCGAATAACAAACGTTTTTGTGCCAAAATCAATCTACGGTTAGTAAGTGCACATACATAGCTAGTTATGATGTCTAGCGGATTATCATTCTTTTGTGCAGCAAACACATATAGTATCTGTTCCCCAGGATTTAAATGCCTTTCTATTATTTTGGAATGCGCTTTGATTCTCCATGCGATTGTAAGTGGATATCTCTTTTTGAAAGATTTCACCTGTTTATATACATTATTATTCATAAGTCCTCCGATTAATTGATGTAACCATTTTCTCTTAAAAAGTTCTCATAACCATCTGTTGTTGTCTGATTGGTTTCTGATAGGATAGTACCATTTTCTATTACCATTAAAATAGGATAGGTTGGTTTTGTGGTATGCCCAATGCTCGTTAAAAAGGCATTATAATTTTTTCCTGTTTCAGCAATATCCATATAAGCAATATCCAAATGATATGTTTGAATAAATGATTTGAGTATATTTCTAGCCTGCATACTTGTTTCCCCTGTTTCACCAATCATAATGAGTCTTTTTTCTCCACTATTCCACATGGTTTGAAATGTATCATAATCGACATATTGAAAGGCAAGTTTTGCATTTTCTGGAATCAATCCATTTGTTTGGAATAATTCAAAGACAACATTTTCATCTGCATATCCATTTAATTGATCCACTACTTTTCCATTTTTCGTAATGGCGATATAAGGCGTTCCGAATGTTTTACTATCCACCCCAAATTTATCTAGAATTTTTTTGAGTTGACTGTTACTAAATTTATCTGTATTAATATAATTATAAGTGAGTTGGTACTCTTGTTTTAATGTTTCTGTAACTGGTTCTAATAAAATGCAGTAATGGCAAGTTGGGCGTGCAAGATAGAAGATCTGTACTTCTTCCGAACTCATTTTTTCATCTATATCTTTTAATACCTTTTGTAATTTCAAATTTCCAACGAAATAAATCCCAATTGTAATTATAATTAATCCTGTAACTACCCCTACCATAATCCATAGTTTCTTTTTTTCATTCATAATTCAAATCTCCCATTCTTTAAAAATAATCATTTACATCATTATATATTATTTCAATTTATATTACAACACATATGATTCAAACAAATGAATGTATAATCTTGACATTTTATTTACGATAAAGAGAAATTATATTTGACTAAGTAAATTTTCAGTATGTATAATTACAATAAGACAAATACATAATTAATTATGTACTTATAAGGAGGAAAAGATATGTTAAATGGAACATCAATACCAACACATGAGATTGAAGAGATATTAAGAAAGTTAAAACAGACAGAAACACCTATAACTGAGAAAAGACCAAGCTTATTCAATGAAATACGCAATTTGGAACAAAGGCAAAAGGAATTGAGGCTTTTTCACTTAGCAAAGGAATTATACATTGGGCCGTTGGAAAATTACCTAACTGTTTTAACGCATGGTGAGGGAAGTTATAATAAACCGTTTGAGGAAACAGATGATCTTTCTATTGTAGAACGTGCTGTTAGAATGCGTAACACAATATTAAAGCATGGAGGTACTCTAGAGAATATATTAAACCTTGTCCCTAAAACAGAAGAAGAACAGGATATTTTAATGTGTGCTAAAAATAATGGTTTCCCACTAAACCATACGCTAAGCAATAATGAGAAAGTAGCAGCTGCACAGCAATACTTAAATACTATAGGTATCTCTCCAACTAACGATAACCTAGAACCTAGAACTAGGTAAGTTTTATCGAGAGTGTAAAATAAAGTGTGTAAGTTAGTAAAAACCTACACACTTTTCTAGT
>CANSPQ010000040.1 GCA_947648915.1 uncultured Caryophanales bacterium
TCTATATTAAGGCTTTTCTAACCATTTCTTCTTTTATTCATGTTTTTATCCTGAATTGTAACCTTGATTATTTATACGAAAAAAGGCAATCTCTAGATCACCTTATACAAACACTATATTTGAATTGCGCCACCTAACATATCACCAAAATAGCGAAGAAATAAATCGAAAAAATTAGCCTTTTTGACATTCTCTTTTACAGTCACATCAATTTGATCAATTTTATTACCATTTTCTAATATATCAAGTGTTCCTACCTTATCTCCAACTTTAACTGGTGCTTTTACAGAATTTAAGTGTAAGTCATAAGTAATTTTCCCAAGTGTTTCTGTTTTCCGCGTTACTACTGTTGCATTTTGTAATGGCACTAATTCCACTTGTTTTTCTTTTCCCTTCTCAATTTCTACTTTAGAAATAATAGTACTAGTATTTAATATTTCATTTACTTTATATTGAGCAAACCCATAGTCAAGCATAGAAGTTACTTCTGCATTACGCACCTTGCCATCAGCCTCTCCCATTGCAACAGCAATCAAACGCATTCCATTTTTTTTAGCGGTTGCTGTTAAACAATAACCTGCAGTATCTGTAAATCCGGTTTTCAAACCATCTACTCCAGGATAGAAACGTGTCAATTTATTGGTATTAACAAGCCACAATTCCTTTGAAGTTCCCTTTCTTAAGTAATCTTCATAAATAGATGTATATTCTAATACCTTTTCATGTTTTACAAGTTCCTTTGCAATTAACATCATATCGTATGCACTTGAATAATGATTTGCGTCATCTAATCCATGTGGATTTTTAAATACCGTATCTGTTAATCCTAATTCTTTAGCTCGTTCGTTCATCATATTCACAAATTCGTCTTCTGTACCAGCAATTGCTTCTGCAAGAGCCACTACCGCATCATTCCCAGAAGCAACCGCAACTCCCTTAAACAAATCAGATACACTCATTTGTTCTCCTGTTTCTAATAAAATCTGACTACCACCCATTTTGGATGCATTTTCAGATGCGGTTACCATATCATTCCAGCCGATAACACCCTTTTCAATACTTTCTACAATCACTAACATACTCATCATTTTGGTCATAGAAGCTGGAGCTAATTTTTCATGACTATTTTTTTCATATATAATTTTTCCTGTACTTGCTTCTATCAAAACCGCACTTTTCGCATTAGGCGCTAAATCTGTATCTGCTTTTACCAAACTTATAGATAGTAGTAGCCCAACACAAATACATAATGTTACAATCTTCTTCATCATTCCACCTCTACTACAAAAATATGACAAGATAAAACATTTATGAATTTTTTAACCACAAATAAAAACTTACTCTTTGATTTTTGAGTAAGTCTCAACTAATTTTTCTAAAGAATATGTCGCATTCGCAGGACTAGTAGATGGAAGCAAAATAGCATTGATTTTTGTCTTCGGATAACAATATTTTTGATATAAATCATATGCTTTTTGTCCTGTAGTATAAATCTTTTCAACCATACTATGATTTAAAACCATAGATAAATCATTACAAATCGGATGGCGAATCGACTGATCAGACGAACCCTCTATTGTACAAGATGCAAGCACATCCCACAAGGCAATATGATGGCGATAGAGTAACTCTTTTTTTGCTTCCATTGTAATGGGCACATCTTCTTGATAAATTTTAGATAATACCTTCCAAAAACGATTCTGCGGATGGCAATAATAAAATCCTATCTCTCTTGATTTGACAGATGGTATAGTACCTAAAATTAATATTTTGGAATCTGCATCATAATAAGGTGGAAATTCATGTTTTATCGTTTCCATGCAATCACCTAATTTATTATACCATAAGTTACAAATTTTTATATTCTTCTAATGTCCAATTATTTTCATAAATAATTTTGGCAACTTCTTTTCCTACATAGCGATAATGCCATGGTTCATATTTAAATCCCGTTATTTGTTCCTTCCCACTAGGATATCTTAAAATAAAGCCATACTTATGGGCATTATTTTTCATCCACTCAAATTCGTTTGCTTCTTCAAATAAATCATAATCTTGATTAGAACCCATCACGTCTACAGCCAAACCTGTCTGATGTTCTGAATGTCCTGGCCTTGCAGAACAAGAATCGGCATAATCTTTCCCTTTCATTTGTACATAATAATCATATAACTTTTCTTGATACTCATAACTCCGATAAGTAGAAGTTGCAACAATTTGATATCCCATTTGTCTAGCATCTTCACTCAAACGCTCAAATGCTTCTTTTGCATCTTTTCTCATATATTTCTCGTCTGTTGCATAATTAAGAGATATTTGTTCTAAATCGGGAGGAATATAATCCTCTTTCAATTTGTAATTCTTGTTCACCAATACTATCAAATCTTTAGGATTTTCAACTTCAGTAACATCTCTATAAAACTTTGACCCAAAAAAAGGAATATCCTTTGTGAAAAAAATTGCAATGAGAAGAAATAAAACTACATATACACATTTTTTGAATGTTTCTTCACTCATATACTTCACCACTATAGTATATGAAAAAGTGAGATAATTTTACCTATCTCACATAATATGCATAATATTCCTCATAAGTTAATCCCGTTTCATAGATTTTGGTCGCAACATCCACTCCTACATAACGATAATGCCATGGTTCATACACATAACCTGTCAAATACTCTTTCCCTTCTGGATACCTCAAAATAAAGCCATATTCATGTGCATGCACCTTAATCCATTCAAATTCTTTCGTATATTGAAAGGTGGCCAAAGTAGAAGTAGGCGTAATGACATCAAAGGCAAGTCCCGTTTGATGTTCTGAATAGCCCGCTCTTGCCGAATACGTGTCGGCTGCTACTTTGCCATCCTGTGCTACATAATTATTATAAAGTCCAAGTTGTGTAGAATAACTTCGATAAGGGGAACAAATATAAAGATTTAAGCCTTCTTGTTTGGCAGCATTCCACATCAATTTATATTGTTCATAAACAGTACTTTCTAATGAAAGTGACTTACCATATTTTGCTTCAATTATCACCAGATTATCCGGCACATAATCACTAGATAACTTATAGTATTTGTTCACTAATATCAAATATCTTTTATCTAAATCCACTGCATAATCTTGCGTATAAAAGGTATAATCCAAATTACTATTGACATTCGTTATAACGGAACTCGTTTCAAAATCTTGGTGACTATTACTATAATTTAGATACCTTTCTAAATATTCATGAATATAGTATGGTTCATGCATAAGGGCAACTGTCTTTGCATCATAAGTTTCTACATCATTATACTGATGATTCACAATATACATTGTATCCTCTATCGAAAGTCCATATAATAAACCAAAACGAATATATTCTTTTAAATTTTCCTCTTTAAAATCAGCTGCATTCAAATATTCCAAAATATTACTTTGATAATCTACTTCTAATAAATGGGATTGATTTGCTTCATTTAATGTTTCAATTTTACGAACCTCTTCTTCTGTATATCCCTTTTCCAAATAAGGGTTTTTCGGTTCACTCTTATTTTGTTTCCATACCAAAAAAACAGTCAATGTAATGAAAATAATACACAATAAGCCTAAAACTTTCTTCATACTAACCCTCTATTTCATCTTTATAATATGCATAATATTCATCAAAAGTAATTCCTAAATTATAAATTTTAGTGGCTGTTTCCACTCCTACATAACGATAATGCCAAGATTCATAATCATAACCTGTAATATCTTCTTTTCCTTTCGGATATCTTAAAATAAAACCATACTTATGGGCATTTTTACTAAGCCACTTAAATTCATCGGATTGATCAAATTTATCCATTGTCGTATATTCGCCATCGGTCGTAATATCCAAAGTAAGACCTGTTTGATGTTCCGAATACCCTGCTCTTGCAGCTACACTATCTGCCCATTCTTGTCCTTTCGACCTCTTATAGCCATTCCATAGGCTTTCCTGCCGCTCATAAGTGCGATAAGAAGAATTGATAATTAATTTCAAATCTTCCTTTTGGGCATCATTGAACATCGTAATAAACTGATGATATACTTCTTCCCGAATTTCATTTTCCCCGTAAGCATACCAATTTTTGACCGATACTAAATCATCGGGTACAAAATCTTTTCCCAAATAATGAAATTTATTGACCAATATCAAATATTCATTTTTTAAATCTGTCTTCGTTGGTATTACAAAATTTTGATCGTAGTATTCATGATTGGCACCAACATTGACCATACTAACGACATGGGAAAAATTTTCATCTTGGTTTTGTTTTGCATATTCCAAATAGTCATCTAAATTTGCAAATATAAAATACTTTTCTTTCAATAGCTTTGGAATAGAAGCATGGTATTCCATTTGTAAAATCTTAGAAATTTTTTTCTTTTCTAGCTTTTCTATGATTGCAACTTCATCTTTTTGATATCCTAATTTTTTGAGTTTATATTCATTTGTTCCACGGTATATGAGGTATCGAATTCCAAAAATCGCAAATACTATAGCTAGTATGAAAATAATCCCGTAAATATAAACTTGCTTTTTGATTCTTCTATGTTTCATATTATCACCAATATTATTATAACCAATCTAAATTAAAATTTCAAATACGAGAAAGGAAAATGAAAAATGGCTTTATTTCTATTATGTCTTAAGATATTTTTTGTAAGAATTATTGATGTATCACTTGGAACAGTGCGTACTTTAATCACTGTAAAAGGTAGAACTCTGCTTGCTAGTATGGTCGGTTTTATTGAAGTTTTTGTTTGGTTTGTGATTGTCAAAGAAGCTCTAAATACAACGGAAACCAGTCTTTGGATTGCGATTGCTTACTCTTTGGGATTCGCAACGGGAACCTATATTGGGGGCTATTTATCCGATCGTTTTATTAAAGGTAATTTTGGGGTACAAGTAGTAACCAGTAACAACAATCATAAATTAATTGATGTATTAAGAAGTGAGGGTTATGCCGTATCTGTCATTGATGTCAAAGGTCAAGATAAGGCAAATGAAAAATATATGTTATTTATTGAAATTCAAAAAAATAATTTTGAACATTTAAAAAAATTGATTCATTCCATTGATAAAAAAGCTTTTATCGTTGTAAATGAAACCAAATATGTTCAAAACGGTTATATCAAATAATTACAATTTGAAACAAACAGTACAAATAAAATCTATAATGAATAGGATACTACATAATATTGTTGCCCATTTGGGTATCTTTTTTATGATCTTATCCGTTCTAGGTTTTAAGACAAAAATAAGTAACATAGATGCAAGTCCCCATACAAGAGCCATCTCCCATGCAATATAAGGACCAATATTGAATTTGAAATGACTATAGTCCCAAAATACATATCCAAAGAAAATTTCAATTAAAATACCACCAATCCATTCAATAATTGTTAATAAAACAGCGCCAATTAAAAAGACAGTAAGTGCTTCTATTTTTTTCGATAAATGGTGGTTACGAAACAGAGCTTGGTAACAAGATATAATAATTACACATCCAATTCCATATACTGGTGTCCAAAATCCATATAAAATACCACTTTCTCCAGAGTTTACCATATAAACAAAGGTTTCTAACAAATGCCCTAAAATAGAATAGACAAAAAATACATTTAAGTAATACATTAAAAATCACCAGTATTAGTATGCTCTTTATAGAAAAAAATAATCACATTTGTGATTACTTCAAAGCATCCAATAATTCTGCTTTTTTCATGGTAGAAACGCCTTCAATACCTTTTGACTTTGCAAGTTCACGTAATTCTGCAACTGTCATTTTAGATAAATCTACTGCTTCTTCTTTTACTGATTTTTCTACTTTTGTTTCAGCTTTCTTTGTGATAGCTTCCTTTTCTACCTTTTTAGGTGCAACTGTTTTTCCATTTAAAGCGTCTTTTGCAATTCCAACTAATTCAGTAAAACTTGCTGGATTATCAATTGCAATTTCAGATAACATTTTACGGTTTACGGTAACACCTGCTTTATTTAACCCATTGATAAATCTAGAATAGCTGATATCATTGTCTCTACAAGCAGCATTGATTCTTGTAATCCATAACTTTCTAAAATCTCTTTTCTTTTGTCTTCTATCTCTATATGCATAACTTAATGAATGCATCACTTGTTCTTTTGCAGTTCTATATAATCTGTGTTTACTTCCAAAGTATCCTTTGGCTCTATCCATTACTTTTTTACGACGTGCACGATGAATTGTGCCACCTTTTACTCTTGCCATATATTTCCTCCTTTAATACTATTTTCCTAAATTTGTTTTAATTCTTTTGTAGTCTGAACTACTTAATAATGATCCTTTTCTGCTTTTACGATTAGAAGCAGCATTTTTCTTTCCAGTATTATGTCTTGATCCTGGCGTTCCAATTTTAACAGTTCCACCAGGTCTTACTTTACAAACTTTTGCAGTTCCTTTATGGGTTTTCATTTTTGGCATAATTATTCCTCCTATTTTTCTTTGTTTGGCATTAGCATCATGGTCATAAAATAGCCTTCCATTTTCGGTTGTTGTTCGATAACAGCAATTTCTTTTACTGCATCTGCAAAACGCATTAATACATCACGACCTAATTCTTGATGCGCCATTTGTCTTCCACGAAAACGAACAGACACTTTAATTCTATGACCTTTTTCTAAATACTTAGATGCATTACGAACACGTGTATCAAAATCATGCACATCTATCGTAACCGATAGACGGTATTCTTTTACTTCTAAATTGGTTTCTCTTTGTTTTTTCATATTTTCTTTTTGTTTCTTTTTACTCTCGTATTTGAATTTATTATAATCCATAATTTTACAAACCGGTGGAGTTGCATTTGGACTCATCAAAACTAAATCAAAACCAGCATAATTAGCTAAGGTAAGTGCATCTTTAATCGGCTTTACACCTAGTTGCTCTCCATTTGGTCCTATTACCATAACTTCTTTTGCACGTATTTGTTCGTTAATGTACATATCTTTTTCTCTTGCGATACCTGACACCTCCATAAAAAAGTGAATACACAAAAGTATCCACTTAAAATTCCAATTATCGTTTGATTGGCATCTACCCAAAGCTTAAGCAATCGGGTGAGAAGTGGACACTTCTGCTTTCCTTTTTTAATTTTCTTTTATAGTATACATAAATATAGTATGTTTGTCAATGCGATTTATGAAAATTTTATCTATTTTCAAGCAAATAAGAAGTCGCTTTCATAACACCTAATTTTCCTGCTGGATAGGTTAAAGCGCCTTGCATATATGCAATATAAGGTGGGCGAATTGGACCATCACAAGATAATTCAATAGAAGAACCTTGTGTGAAACTACCTGACGCCATGATAATTTGATCTTCATATCCAGGCATATCTCCAGGAATTGGAATTGAATGGGCATCTATAAAAGAGCCCATTTGGATTCCTTGACAATAATGTATCAAATCATCAGGAGTGCCGAATGTAATCATCTGTACAATATCGGCTCTAGAATCACAGTATCTAGGTTCTACTGTATAACCTAATTGTTCCAATAAATAGCTGGCTAAAATAGCGATTTTTAAACTACTAGCAACAACTGTAGGAGCAAAGAATAATCCTTGTAATAATGATTTATTGACCCCTAAACTAGGGCCTACTTCTTTTCCTTCTCCAGGCACTGTCAAACGTTCGGCAGCAAGCTCTACCAAGTCTTTTCTACCGGCAATATAAGCACCATTTGGTGCAATTCCGCCACCTAAGTTTTTTATCAAAGAACCTACCATAATATCAGCACCTACTTGAGTTGGCTCTATTTCATTCACAAACTCACAATAACAATTGTCTACCATGATGATGACATCAGAATCTACTTCCCTTATTTTTCTGATTACTTCTTTTATTTGTTCCATTCCAATGCTCTTTCGACTGGAATATCCTTTTGATCTTTGAATTTCAATTACTTTCACCTTTGACTCTTTTAACCGTTCTTGAATTCTTGGAATATCAAAAGCATCATTTACCAAATCTATCTGTTCATACTGAATATCATAAGAAGCAAGTGAGCTTGGATTTTCTGCTATCCCAATCACTTGATGTAATGTATCATAAGGTTCCCCAGAAATGCTAAGCAAGGTATCCCCTGGTCTTAAAAGTGCAAAAAAGCAAACAGTTAAGGCATGCGATCCTGATATAAATTGATTTCTTACCAAACAATCTTCTGCACCCAATACTTCCGCAAATACCTTTTCAATTGTGTCTCTACCAATATCGTCATACCCATAACCAGTTGTACTACGCATATGAATTTCGGATACTTGATATTTATGAAACGCATTAAGTACCTTTAAACTCTGATAATCAGCAAGTGCGTCTATTTTTTTCAATTGTGGTTGCAATACAATTTCAGCTTGTTTCACCATTTCGATAATATCTTCTCTTACCCCTAGTCTTTCATACATTTCTTTCATCTCTGTCCTCCATCTACTCTTATAATTGCGTTATTCACAAAACTTGCATCATCGCTTGCCAGAAAAGATACAACTTTCGCAATTTCCTTTGGCTCACCAAATCTTCGCAGATAAATTTTATCCTGTTCGGACGCAATATAATCCTGATCCAATTCCTTTATTTCATTTTCGGTTGCAACCCACCCAGGAGCAACGGCATTCACCCTTATATATGGTGCATATTGCAAAGCCAAATTGTGTGTTAAAGAAATAACCCCAGCTTTAGATGCATCATAATCTAAACACATTGGAAAATATTCATCGATTCCATTGGTAGAGGCGATATTGATAATGGTTCCATTCTGATTTTCATACATTCTATTTCCCACATATTTACTCACCAAAAAAGTCCCAATTAAATTGACGTCCAATGTTTTTCTAAAATTTTCTACCGTCTTATTTTCATATAGGGTATCAATCGCAATTCCTGCATTGTTCACTAAAATATCAATATGACCAAATGTTTGGAATGCAACAGATACCATATGTTTTACTTCTTCTTCTATAGATATATCTGCCTTAATAGAAATTGCCTGTATTGGGTATTCTTTTATAAGCTCTTCTTTCAGTTTCTTTGTTTCTTCTTCACTTGTACAATAGTTGAGAATCAAATTGTATCCTTTACTTGCAAACTCTTTCGCAATTGCAGCTCCTATTCCTTTTCCTGCTCCAGTTATGAGTACAGTTTTATCCATTTTTCCTCACATCCTTATTTATTATTATACACGAAAAGAGAACAGAGAAAAAGAACTTATTTCAGTTCTTCAATTTGTTCTTTAGAAAGTCCTGTTGCATCCATAATAACTTTGATATCTAAACCCACTTTTAATAAGTTCCTAGCAATTATTCCCTTTTCCTGTTTCATTCCCTGTTCTAATCCAATATCAATTCCACGTCCCATTCCAATATCTATTCCTTCGTTTTTTCCTTCATCATAGGAAATGTGCTTTTCCGTATTGAGTATCATCTCTGCATCTTCTTCTGGAGTAATCCAACTGGTAAAGGCATCTCTATCATTTAACTCTTCTACTTTCTTTGTATATTCTTCCATATATTTGTCTCCCTTAGCTATTTCATTGAGTGAATTTCTATCAAGCCCTAACATGATAAGATATTTATATTCTTCTATCTTCTCTTTGTTTTTAGAATACCAAAAATCGG
>CANSPQ010000041.1 GCA_947648915.1 uncultured Caryophanales bacterium
TTTAAATATATAGTTGTCAATACTTTTTTCTTATTTTCTTCATGTTTTTATCCTGTATGCGTATTCTAAACTATTCTCAAATTACATAGAATTATGATATAATGAGATTAGGATGGTGGTTATGTGAGAGTAATCATAAGTGCTGGTGGAACAGGTGGACATATTTATCCAGCCCTAGCTATAGTAGATAAAATCAAAGAACGTGAACCGAATAGTGAATTTTTATATATTGGAACACACAATCGTATGGAAAAAGATATTGTTCCTGCGAGAGGAATTCCTTTTGAGACGATTGAAATATATGGATTTCAAAGAAAACATTTACTGAAAAATTTTAAAACAATCAAATGTTTTATGAAAGGCATCAAAGAAGTCAAACATATAATGAAAGAATTTAAACCAGATGTGGTAATTGGTGTTGGGGGATATGTAACTGGTCCTGTCATTTATGCTGCTAAGAAATTAGGCTATCCAACCTTTATTCATGAACAAAATAGTGTCCCAGGGAAGGCCAATTTATTTTTAAGTAAATATACAGATAAAATAGGAGTATCCTTTAAAACAACTATGAAACATTTTCCTGAATATAAAACCATATTTACAGGAAATCCTTGTAGTGAAGCTGCAAGAATATCCAAAAAAGCAGATAAAACAAAATATGGATTATCCAAAGATAAAAAACTGGTCTATATTGTGATGGGATCTTTGGGTTCTAGTAAAATGAATGATATTTTAGTAAAAACAATGAACTTATTTCAAAACAAGGAATATGAAATTTTATTTGTAACGGGAAAAGATTCTTATGAAACGGTTTCCAAAAATAAGTTTCCAAAAAATGTTTTTGTCGTACCTTATATTGAAAATCAAATTGAAATGATGCATCATGCAGATATTATGATTACAAGATGTGGTGCTACGACATTGAGTGAAATTATTGCGCTTAAAATTCCATCTATTTTAATACCAAGTCCTTATGTGCCTGACAATCATCAATATAAAAATGCGATGGATTTTATCAAACAAGATGCCGCTGTTTTATTGGAAGAAAAGGATTTAAAAGGGGATATTTTAGTAAGAACCGTAGATACCATGATACATGATGCAGAACGGTTAAAAACAATGCAAAAAAATTTGGAGGCATTGGATATTCCAAATAGTGCAACGGTAATTTATGAGACCTTAAAAGAAATGGTGAAGTAATGTGATGAAAGAATTAAAAAAACGAAAATGTGGAAAAGTAATGGAAAATATAGCATTAAAAGATTACACCACTTATAAATTGAAAGAAAAAGGAACGGTTTTAGTAGAACCGGAAACACAAGAAGAATTAATACATTTACTCGAATATATTCAAGAAAATAAACTTTCCTATAAAATTATAGGTGGTGGTTCTAATTTAATTTTTCAAAAAGATTACGAGGGTATTTTAATTCGATTAAATGCCTTTGATACTTTAAAAATAGAGGATACAAAAGTACAAGTAGGTGCAGGCTATCCTACATTGAAACTGGCCCTTAAGCTTTCTCGTATGGGATATACAGGACTTGAATTCGCAACGGGAATCCCAGGAACGATTGGTGGTGCTATTTTCAATAATGCAGGTGCCTATGGAAGTGATATGGGCTATGTGGTAGAAAGTATTTTAGTCATTACACCAGAATTAAAAATTAAAAGAATGTATAACCGTGATTTAGATTTTCATTATCGTACCTCTTTTTTGAAACAACATCCAGATTATATTTGTTTAGAAGCGAGTTTAGTTCTGAAAAAAGGCAATAAAGAAGAAATCATTGAAATTATAGAAGATCGTAAAAAAAGAAGACTGATGTCCCAACCGTTAGAATTTCCAAGTGCAGGAAGTGTTTTCAGAAATCCAGATGATATTCCAGCATGGAAATTGATTGAAGAAGTCGGGCTCAAAGGCTATCAAGTAGGGGGTGCAAAAGTATCTGAAAAACATGCCAATTTCATTGTAACCGATGGAACTGCAAGTGGCAAAGATATTGTTGCAATCATTCGTACCATTCAAAAAAAAGTCAAAGAAAAATATCAAATTGATTTAATATTGGAACAAGAAATCGTAGAATAATGAGGGATAGATATGAAGCAAAAGAAGCGTGTAACAAAACAAGTTTATAAGAAAAAAACTTTACCTAAAAAAAAGGTAAAAAAAATCAAACATCGAAAAGTACGTTATGGTCGGGTTTTCATCGTTCTTGTTTGCTTTGCTTGTTTTGCTTTTATTCTATCAAAATGCTTGGATATTCCCATTCGTAACATTTATATAGAAGGGAATGTTTATTTAACTGATCAAGAAGTAATTGAATTAGCAGGAATTCAAAATTATCCATCTATCATAAAGACAATGAAAAGTGATATGGTAAGAAAACTCAAAAATGACCCTAGAATTGCTTCTGTTCAAATTCAAAAGAAAAAAGTAAAAGAAGTATATATTAAAATTGTCGAAAATCATCCTCTTTTTTATAATCAAACAATTGGTAAAACCATTCTTTCAAATCTAAAAGTGATAGAAGAAAAATGGAATGCACCTGTTTTGATTAACTATGTGCCAGATACCATTTATGACTCATTTCAGAAAAAAATGCAAGAGATTGACTCTACTATTTTAGACCGTGTTTCTGAAATTATTTACCAGCCAAGTAATGTGGATTCTGAACGTTTTTTATTTATCATGCGAGATGGTAATTATGTCTATTTGACATTAGAAAAATTAGAAAATATCAATAATTATGTTAGTATTTATGCGGAATTTATCAGCAAATATGGAAATAAAAAAGGAATTCTAAATTTAGATTCTGGGCAATATTTTACTTTACTACCATAATAAAAAATATATTGTTCGTGAATATTTGTGTTGTGAGGTATTTGACAACTTCAAAATAAATTGATAGAATGTATACAGATGAAGGCAACTTCATACAATAAAAAAGGATACATTTGGTTTGGGTGAGTCAAATGCATTCCTTATCTTGGAAATTGGCATCTAACAAATCAATAGATAGATTAGATGCCTTTTTGTTATTTCAATAGTAGTATAAAAATTGTTAGAAATAACAAGGCGATTATGAAATACAAATATTTTTCATTTTGTTTCATATACATCACCGCCTTTCATTTACAAAAGTAAAAGAAAGGAAAGACATCTGACAAAACCACATATATCCTAAATTAATTATACTATACGTCCAATAATTTGCAAATATAATGTTGCATTAACAATCTATAATGTTTATGCTAATTCATGAAGTTTTGTTTGACAGACATTATGGCTTATGATACAATGTATATAGATGAGAGAAATCTCATACAATAAAAAAGAGATACGTAGAACTTTGGTGTGTTAAGCGTTTTCTTTTTAGTCTTTGTTTTAGGTGTTAGGGGAGTCAAATACATCCCCTATATTAGAGATGGACATCTAACAAATCACGATTGTGATTATCAGATGTCTTTTATTGTGTTTATAATAAAGGAATTAACACAAATATTATAATAAATAATAGCGTAATTATGAAATAAAGACATTTTTCTTTATAAGCATCATGTCTTTTTTTAACTAAAAATCTCATAAATTGGGATTTTTTTCGAAAATACTTTTACATTTTTAAAAATCTATAGTATAATTATGGATAGATTATAGGAGATGATAGTATGAAGCATGTATATACGAGCATAGACATCGGATCCGATACTGTGAAAGTAGTCGTGTGTGAGCTTTTTCAAAATAAGCTTAATTTACTAGCAACATCCTCTATCAAATCAAAAGGAATCAAAAAGGGACTTATTACAGATGTATATGAAGCAAGTGAAAGTGTCAAAAAAGCACTCAATGAAGTAGAACAAATGCTTGGCATTCAAATCAAAAAAGTCATTACTTCCATTCCAGGGTATCAAGCCGATTTCGTAATGGTAAATGGTGCGATAGAATTGAATCGCGAAGAAATCATTGATGGTAAAGATGTTACTAACTTATTACAACTTGCCATGAAGGAAAAGACAGTACCCAATAAAGAAATAGTTACAGTCATCCCAATTGATTTTACATTGGATGAAAAAAAAGGAATCAAAGATCCAAAAGGAATGCAAGGAGGTAACTTATCCGTAAGAGCTGTTATGGTAATGTCTCCAAAGAAGAATATTTACTCAGTAGTGAATTTGTTAGAAAGTGTTGGTTTAGAAGTAATCGATATTTCCTTAAATAGTATAGGAGATTTTTATTCTGTCAGAGATAAGGACATCAAAGATTTGGTAGGAGCGGTTATCAATATTGGGTATGAAACCACATCCATTGCTTTATATAACAAAGGCATTTTGGTGAAAAATTCCATGATGGGTATGGGTGGCAAAAATATTGACAACGATTTATCCTATATCTACAAATTAAGTAGTGAAGATGCCAGTAGAGTCAAAGAACGTTTCGCACTCGCAAGTAAAAATTATGCCAGTGTAAATGATACAATGGAAATTACTGATAAAACGGGAGAGGTTATTAAAATTAACCAATTAGAGGCTTCCGAAATTGTCATGTCTCGTATTGAAGAGATACTTGTTTTAGCGCGAAAAGAAATAAATATTTTGACAAAACGAGAAGTAGATTATATACTAATAACAGGTGGTACAAGCAGTATGAACAATTTTTCCTTAATTGCAGAAAGCGTTCTAGGAAAAGTAGCTATGGTTGGCGACATTCGTATGGTTGGACTTAGAAATAATAAATTTTCAACAAATGTTGGAAATATCGTATATTTTATCAATAAATTAAAACTAAAAGCAAAAGATTATACAATGATTAGTAAAAGTGATATGGAAGAACTTTCCTCAACTAAAAAAAGTTCTATCATTTCAAGCGAATCGATGTTAGGTAAAATATTCGGATACTTTTTTAGCGAATAAGGAGGATAATATATGTTTGGATTAGAAATGGATCAATTAGCAAAAATTAAAGTAATCGGTGTTGGTGGTGGTGGTAACAACGCTGTTAATCGTATGATTGAATCAGGATTAAAAGGAGTCGACTTTATTGTAGCCAATACTGACTTACAAGTTTTAAATAATTCTAAAGCTCCTATTAAAATACAAATTGGAGAAGAATTAACTAGCGGACTTGGAGCAGGGGCAAACCCACAAATTGGAAAAGAAGCTGCTTTAGAAAGCCGTAATGAAATTGAAGCCGCTTTAGAAGGCGCTGATATGGTTTTCATCACTTGTGGTATGGGTGGTGGAACTGGAACAGGTGCTGCTCCAGTCATTGCTGATATCGCGCAAGAAATGGGTGCTTTAACAGTTGGAATTGTAACCAAACCATTCTCCTTTGAAGGAAAGAAAAGAATGGATCAAGCGCTTGCTG
Source organism: uncultured Caryophanales bacterium (assembly GCA_947648915.1). Lineage (GTDB taxonomy): Bacteria > Bacillota_I > Bacilli_A > RF39 > UBA660 > UBA5026. Next base: position 5,366 of record CANSPQ010000041.1, read on the forward strand.
GATTAGAAGAATTAAAAAAACATGTCGACACTTTAATTATTATTCCAAATGATCGTTTAAGAGAAATTATTGATAAATCTACTTCACTTGTCGATTCGTTCAAAGAAGTAGACAATGTCCTAAGAAGAGGGGTACAATCTATTTCTGATTTGATTGCCGTTGCGGGACTCATTAACTTAGACTTCGCAGACGTCAAAGCCGTTATGGAAAAACGTGGCAATGCTTTAATTGGAATTGGAATGGGAATTGGTGAAAATCGTGCAGCAGAAGCCGCAAGACAGGCGGTTGAAAGTCCACTATTAGAAACGAGTATTAGTGGTGCAACCGACGCGATTATCAATGTAACAGGTGGACCAAATTTAACCTTATTTGAAGTAGAAGAAGCAGCTGATGTCATTCGCACTTCTGCTAATACAGATATCAATACCATTTTTGGAGCAGTCATCAATGAAAATCTAACCGATGAAATCATTGTAACTGTTATCGCAACAGGATTCGAATCCAATAACAAAGAAAATTCTCGTAGTTTCACAAGAAGAGAAGAAATAAAAGATGAGGATAATAACGATCAAGAGAGTGGAACAGATGAAACAGACATTCCATCTTTCCTAAGAAAACGTGTATTTTAAAGGTAGAGAAACATCTATCTTTTTTCTTGGTTTGCTTGACAGAAAAGACGGAATTAGACTATAATCTATATAGTAGGAAAAAGGAGCGAAGTGTATGTTATTGGATGGACTGAATAGAAATATGTTTTTTTTAATCGCAATTATTTTATTCGTTTTTGTTGTACTTATCTATCGTATTTTAAAACACAAGGGTGGACATTATCGTAATAAATTATTTGATTCTCTTGTCAAAAATTCGGAAACGATTTACCTTTTGTGTGACCATAACAAACGGGATATTATTTATATTACGAAAAATGTATATGATGTATTGGGTTTGCATGAAATTGAAAAAGAAAAAACAGAATTAGAAATCATTGAGGAAATCTTTCATACACCAATTGTCCAAAATGAATTACGGAGTTGGGATGGGATAAAAGAATATGTAACACAAATGTTTTCTTATCATAATCCTCTTTATCAACATACAAGATGGATTAAAATTAAAATCTATCCATTTCTAGAGGGTGATTCCCAATATGATGTAATTTTGGTATCTGATGTGACAACGGAACATGATCAACAACATTTACTCGTATCGCAAACTAAGGATATCAAAGCAAGGGAACAACAATTGAATCAAATAACCTCTATTTCTTATGATATGGAAATGAATGTTAATGTATTAACGGGTGAAATGAATTTTCATAAATTAAAAGAAGACGCTACTTATTTAGGAAATGATACAACTGGTGAATTTGAACATACTTTTCAAGAAATGGTAGAACGATATATCATAGAAGAAGATCAAACATCTATTTTAAATATATTTTCTATGGACCATTTCAAAGAATTGGTAGAAAAAGAAACGTTAGAACCTATTTCTGTTCGTTATCGATTAAAAGAAAATACAGATACGTATTTGGAAAGTACTGCTTTCTTTACGGTTAGTAAAGGAGAGACAAAGGTAACGATTTTAACGAAAAATGTAACAGAAAATGCAGAATATATGAGAAGACAAAATGCGTTATTACAAGATGCTTTAAAACAAGCGGAAAAAGCCAATGATGCGAAATCAGAATTTTTATCCATTATGTCTCATGAAATTCGGACACCATTAAATGCCATTATTGGGTTAAGTGAATCAGCTTTGGAAGAGGAACTATCTACTCCCGTTCGAGAAGATTTGGATAATATCAATAGTGCCAGTAATAACTTATTAGAAATTATTGATGGAATCTTAGATATTTCTAAAGTAGAAAAAGGCATTTTAGTTTTAGATGAAAAAGAATATAATGTTGCCAAAATACTGAAAGATTTGATTGCCCTTACCAAGGAACGAATTGGTAAGAAGGAAATTCATTTGCAAACAGAGATAGAAGAAAGTATTCCGACTTCTTTGTTAGGAGATGGTGGTAAGTTTCGTCAGATTATGACCAATATACTGGATAATGCCGTTCGTTATACAGAAGCTGGTCAAATCACATTAAAAGCCAAAGGGGAAGTATTAAAATCCAATTATAAATTGACATTAGAAGTAACTGATACAGGTATGGGAATGTCGCAGGAAAAAATGAGTGAAATTCTATCAGATCATGTTGCTTCCAATACAGGTCTATCCATTGTTAAGAAATTAATTGATTTGTTAAAAGGGGAATTAACTGTGGAAAGTGTTGTTGGGAAAGGAACGACTATTTCTGTAACAGTGACGCAAAAAATTATAGATCAGACACCAATTGGTGATTTGGGTATTCACAAGGTAAGAAAAAGAAAAGCGACTCCTTTTGATGCTTCTGGTAAACGCATTCTTGTAGTGGACGATAATAAACTCAATTTAAAAGTTGCAACACGTTTATTAGAACCTTATCATGTTACCATCGATAAAGTAGAAAGTGGACAAGAATGTATCGATTTGATTCAAGAAGGAAATACATATGATTTGATACTATTAGATCAGATGATGCCAGAGATGGATGGAACAGAAACACTAAAGCAATTAAAAGCAGATAAAAAATTTAATATACCTGTAATCGCTTTAACAGCAGATGCGATTGTAGGGAAGAAAGAGGCATATTTGGCTTCTGGATTCGATGATTATTTATCGAAACCAATTGATAGTAATGAATTACATAATATTTTAAAGAAATATTTACAGAAATAGAAAAAATATGTTAAAATGCAATTGTTGTTAGAAGCGCTGGGTAATGATTATCTAGCAAACTCATTATATGAGAGTGGTATATATCACACAAAGTCTAGGAATTTTCCTAGGAAGTAGTTCAATCACATATATGATTGAATTTTTTCTATTTGCAAATCGAATTCACGTTAGTGTAGAATAAGTGTGGAGATATAGAACCTAAAAAATAGAATTATAACTAA
>CANSPQ010000042.1 GCA_947648915.1 uncultured Caryophanales bacterium
TTCTATTTTACCATGGAAAGATTTTTATTTTACACAGATTTATTTACACACTCTATCTTTTCTTTTTTTGAAATGTTTTACGCATTTTTTTAAAGTTGAATGTTTTTGATCTTTTTCGAAATATTGATTTTTTTCCTCCTTTATGATTTTCTTTTGATAATACATCACAAATAGAGATGGCATCGTTTTCATTGAAAGCAATTATCATTGCTTCCGTTGGACCAATCGCAAGTGCATTTCCATTTCCTTTTTGGATAATCTGTTTCATATATGTATCTATTGTTTTCATTTTTCACCTACGATATCTTGAACGACGTAACTTGCACATAGTAAACCCGCAACTGCTGGAACAAAGGCGTTAGAGGCAATTGTTTGTTCAGAATGTGTTACTGGTTGTTCTGTACTACAAACAGTCATGACCTTTTTAGTAATATTTTCTTCTCGCATCATTTTACGAAGTATTTTAGCAATGGGATCATAACTAGTCTTTGTAATTTCTATAATGGATAATTTAGAAGGATCTAACTTGTTTCCCATCCCCATACTGGAAATCATCTTGGTATCATTTTTCTCACAATAACGAATCAATTCCATTTTGGTTGAAATCGTATCACAAGCATCTACAATATAGTCTATCTTTTCCTGCATTGCCTCTAATAAATTATCTTGTGTTAAAAATATATCCTTAATTAGTACTTTACAACTTGGGTTAATTTCTTTTATTCTTGCTTGCCACATTTCTGTTTTTTTATATCCAATCGTAGACTGTAAAGCAATAAGCTGTCTATTGATATTGGTTTCTTCAATTACATCATAATCTACTAAAATAAGAGTACCAATACCACTACGTGCCAAAGCTTCCACTGCATAACCACCTACACCACCAAGTCCAACAACCAGAACTGTTGTGGATCGTAATTTCTTGCATGCATCATTCCCAACCAATAACTCCAAACGATTCCAAGCATTCATACTTCTCACCAAACCAATTATACACTAAAAATAGGATTTAAAAAAGCACATAAGTCAATTATTGGGAAATGTCCAAATATTTAGTTGACCCTTTGCTGGAATAGGTTGTTCTAATAATTCAACATTTTCTAATATCCAAGCATACCTTCCCTCTTGATATTCTCCACAGATATATTCTTGATGATGATTTGTTTTCATATCATCTACATATTCTTTTGTCATATAAATGCAGTCCACTAAATTACACTTACAAATAATATGTCCATAAGAAAATGTTGTATTTGGAATGAGTGAAATTAATTCCCTATTTTCAATGTTTTGTTTTGCAATTTTTGTTTTACTGGCATGAATATAAAGTTCACCTCGATAATTGGTTTTCCAACTTCTTGTTTCGACCAATTTCTTTTTTTCTTTTATCAAGGTTGCGAATGGTTCCGTTAAGCTTAGTACTTTCATAAACATATCCCCTTACACACCCATTATATCAAAAAATATGTAGTTCCACTATATCCTACATATTTTTTCTGATCATATCTTATCTCACATCAATATCTCCACTACTGGTTTCAATTTGTAACTCGATTTCTAAAAAACGATTGTTTTCCTTGATATGTACATCGCCACTTCTTGTTTTGGTATTGATGTAGCAATCTGTAATATGAGAAACTGTAACATCTCCCGAACTTGTTACAATATTAGAATTTTTTAAAATTTGAAAGTCATTCAATTGAATATCGCCAGAACTCGTTTTTAAATTGGTATACCCTACGATACGACTAAAATGAATACTTCCAGAACTAGTATCCCCATTTACATTTTCTATATTCTTACCTTCCATATCTCCACTTTGTGTTTTCAAATTTGCCTGTTTCACTGTATCAAACTCAATATCACCACTACTCGTTTCTGCATTTAAATTGACATGTTTGAAGGCACCTATCCAAATATCTCCACTTGCTGTTTTCAGATTTAAGGTAGTATCCATTTCACTTGGTAAAGAAAGAATAATTTCGTTATTGTTTACAAAACAAAAGCCAAAGCAAAGATGATTTTTACTATTTTTAATAATGGTCAATTGGTTATCTTCAAGTTTACTCGTAGCCTCTTCCTCTTTTTCTCCATAAATAGTGATATGAATTTGATCATCCTGTGATGGCTTTACTGTAATATCCGTTGATGTTACATCAATATTGATTTGATCTAATTCTAAAGGGGCATATGTTTTTTCATAAATCATAATTTGATCTTTCTTAAAATTCCACTTCCAATGATATCTTGTTCCATCAATTAATAGAAAAACGAGAATTCCTATCAATACTACAGCAATAACAGCTAAAATTGAAATTTTCGCTATCAAATAAGTTTTATTCTGCATGCGAATCCTCCTTCATTCTTAAGATAGAATGGATGATTTCAATTACAAGCGCGTAAATAAGCCAAATAATCCAAGTAATCCCCCATGCGTGTGTCATAAAGCTAACTACAAGATACAGTACTGTAAATAAAAGAGAAACAATATTATCAATGGCCTTATATGCGCTTACTTTCTTTTCATCTTTCTCTTTTATTTCCTTTGGCATACTCATTAATTTATAGATTAAATATACTGTCGCAACTGCACATATGAATAAGAACACTCCTGCTTGGACATTTTCGTTGGTTTCCTCTAACGCCTCAGATATGATTATCCAAATAATGGATAAAAAATATAAAAAAACACTGATACTAATTACTTTTGCTTTTTCCTTGCGTAATGTATTTTCAATCGAATTAGTCTCTTTTGCCCTACTATCGACTGTTCCTTGTAAAAGAAAATCGGCTGTAATTCCATATAGCTCACAAAGTGGTACAATCTTATCTAAATCTGGTGTACTTTGGTTGGTCTCCCATTTCGATATAGTTTGTCTCGTTACATTCAATTTCTCGGCAACTTCTTCTTGTGATAGATTCTGTTTTTTTCTTAATTCATATAATTTATTTCCTATGTCCATATGACATCTCCTTTCCATTTCACTATACGTTTATTTGCAGTTGCATACTACCAACTTTAGTTTGAACTTGCGCAACTAGACTTAACATAAGCTTATTTTTCTTTGTTATGAAATACTTTTTCCTTCGTATGTTCATTGTAAATCGTTCTGCTAATGACCATACTATTTTTCTTAGAAAACTCAGTTTCCAAATAATCCAAGTAGGTACCTGGTGTGATAATCCCCACCATTTTTAAGATATCGGTTCCACTTTTTCCAACAATTCGATCTGCAAATAAGGTACAGTTTCTTCCCAACACAAAATAGGTTTTAAATTCTCCTTTTTTAAATTTATAAGTGGTTGCACCTGTTTCTAAGTACAATAGGTCAATATATTCATATTTTGATTTTTTAGAATCTTTTTGTTCTATAGCAGCATTCGTTTCCCATAGATAGGTATCTTTTTTAATTCGGTCAATTTCTTTTCTTACTTTTTCTTTTTGTCTTTCTGTTAATTTCATTCCAAAACCAATTAGTGTTTTATTACTTTGTTGGATACAAAATGGAATATATTTTTCTTTCGTTGTTTCAAATAGGACTCCATCTCCAATGCTATCAAACATACGGTAAGAGGCAGTATCATAGTTTCCATAGGAAATGACTTTTCCTTCAAAATAAATATCCATATGTCCTAATTGATTGAATCCATGAGGCGCAACATGAATAAATATCTCTAAATCTGGTATCGTTGTTTCCTTTTTTATCTCATAAATAACATCTTCTTTAATATTATTGAAATAATGATTCATTTTGGTTAACATTCTTCTTGGAATAAAAGCATCCACAAAAGCAGGAAGACTGATATAAATAGATCGATTTCTTCTTTTAAATGATAATTTTTCTAGTAAGAATTTTTCCCATTCTCCTAATCCAATTAAAATACAATAAAGTCCAATAATAGATAAAATAGTAGGTAAATGTCCAAGTGGAGAAAATAAAAATAAGATACCTGTTATGAGAAAAAAGATAAAAAAGGAGATTTCTTTCCACTTATGTTCTTTATTCTTCCATAAAAAATAGGCACTAATTCCCTTTACCAAACTATTGAATAATAGATAAAAGGCAAATAAAATTGGAACGATAGATAAGGGAATATTTTTAAAAACATTCATGATGATACCAAATACAATATTAATAATCGCCCGTACTATTTTTTCTTTGGATAATTCTTTTGGATTTTTAAGAAGGTTACAAAGATCAAAAATTCCAAGTAGTAAAAAGGCAAATACAAGCAAATTTACAATACTGGTATATAAATTTAAGCTTCCAATCATGATAATAATTCCGAGTACAATCAGTACAAAACCGGATAGGAAATAATTTGTATAATTCCAGAATTCTTTTTGCATACATCTCACCTTTTTATGTGTTTATTGTAATATATCCTCTTGAAAATGTAAACCCTACTTTTATTACAAAATAAATGTCTTCACAAAAAAAGAAGACTATTTTTCAATCTTCTCTTTTACCTGTTTTCTATTCTCACTTGTATAGCCAATTAATGCATTGGTACTCTTTTTGGCAATGGTTTCTAAAATTTCATCAAATACATCCTTTGCCTTTTTGGTAAGGCCACTTAGAGTTGCGATGGTATGTCTCTTTCCATCTTTGGTCATAACAATTACACTTTGACTTGCCTTAATACCATTTCTACGTTGAATAAATTGATATACCCATATAATATCACTATAGGGAATGGCTTCAAAAGTAGAAGCGAAATTTACAATATAATTTTGTGTCAAGTAAGTATGCGCATTGGCATAATAAAATGCGTTAGCATTATTCATTTCTTGATCAATTTGTTCTCTTTCTTCTACTGTTAATTTGTTTATTTTTCTTTTAAATCTCCATAAACTAATACCACCATAAAGACCAAATCCAAATCCAAACATCGCTACAAAAAACGCAATTACAATTACAACTTCAGCAACTCCAAATGGATTTCCTTCTAAATCTAGATATATTGCACCAAAATAATCTTCAAATTCATCAGAGGCAATCTGTTCATTTTCTTCTAACATTTCATTATAAACTTCAAGTGCTAGTTTTTTGATATCAGATGGTATCTTCTTAGTAACCCCATCTATTTTAGCAACTTCTTCTTTTGATAATGTATTTGTTAACTTTGTATATCTAGAAGGACTCATTCTTATAATATATAAGTATTTACTCTCATCCATCGCAAAGTAAAACTTATTCACTTCACCTGGATAATAAGCAAAATAATCCGTTACATTAGTAACATCAACTTGTGCTTTTTTTCCTTCTTCAGCATGTTCCATAATCAGGTCATTCATAGATGGACTTTCTTTCATTACACTAAAGGCAATTGCTACATTAGCAAGTGCTATGAAAAGAATACTAAATAAAAACATCTTTTTGAACTTATGATATTCTTTACTTACTTTTTCATTTGTAAAATCTCTCACAAAATCACTCCTTTACATTTTAATTATATAATTTAAAATCTTAAAAATCTACATTTCTGAAATAATTTAATAAGTTATCAATCACTTCGACCACTTTTCGACCATGATTTTATTTAATATAGAAATTGCCCATTTTACAAGAAAAAAACGAACCATAATAGTTCGGATATTTTAAATATGGTGTCCTTCAGAAGGATGTACAACAACTTTTTAAGAACCTAATTTAACTTCATTTATTAATAATTCTAATTGTTTGAGTGATTTATTAATATATTTTCTATTAATTCCTATAATAGGTATATTATATTTTTTAATTTTATTATGTAATTTTTCTATAAATAATCCCTCTCGCTTTTCATTTCCATGATTAGTATATATATAATTTACACAACAAGATGGTGATTGTTCTATTCCTAAAATAGCTATTACCTTGTAATTAGATTCTATAAGATTTTTTATCTGTTTAGAAACTTCTTTAGCTATATATTCGCAATGTTTATTAAAAACATCTGTGTTATATTTTGCTATTCCCATTGGATTTCTTATTATACTATTATTAAAAGTACTTTCAGCACATGGCATTTGGATTATATTTATATCATTATTAATAAGAAGATTTACAAAAGGCTTTATTGAACTTTTCCATTCATACTTTACAATTCCTTGAGCCTGAAAAGCCTGTGCCAATAGACAAAAAGGAACAAATACAAAATATTTACTTCTTTATTTTTTCTTCTGCTTCTTTCATCTATGATGAAATCATATTAAAAACGAGTACACTAGACAAAAAATCTTGTTCTATTATGATCTTGAAACTACTAGTAAATTTTTCTGTTTTTAACTTCCATTTTAAACTATAGTATAATGTTTCGATTCCCCATCTTTTACTATATAATTCTACTATATCATCGTATGTAAATTCATCCATTTCTAAATTTGTTATTAACTGTTCTACTTCTCCTGTATTTTTTTGACCCCTTTCTAATTTAAACCCATTTTTATTTAAACGAGTACAATATTTATCTTGTAATTCACTTAAAATTTATTACTCTCGAATTAAAAGTTCGAGTATCAATCAAATCTGGTGCCTGTGAAGAAGAAGTTGAATAACTTTTTCCAAAAGCAATAGTAGGTAGCAATAATCACTAACTAATATAAGTATAGCATAGATTATCTGATTTTGTTCTAAAAATTTAACTTGTTCGCTTGTTTTAATATCATTCTTAGTATATAATTTTTATAGGGAATATCAGTTGTTGAGTGTCTACCAAATCTCTTATAGAGAGGAGGTTTGATAATGATGAAGAAAAGAAACTTTGTAATCAAAGTTCTTCGATACATTGCTATCATTTTATTTCTCCTTATCATTATGATAGTAGTTATAAAAAAATGACACTTAATTCTACTTTGAATTAAATGTCTCACTAAATTATTTAGGGTAGACATTCAACTAAGCAAAACTGAATGTTCCCTTTTTTATTTTATGCAAGTTTCCTTGACATATTCATAATAACATATTTTATAATTCTTGTCAAAAATTCCTTTTCAAAAATTTAACATAGTTTTGTATCTTTTATATATCTTAGAGTTTTAGTAAAAATTGGGGAATCAACATATATAGATTTATCCCATTCATACCAAATATCAAATGCAGTAGTTGCACCATCCTCAATCATTTTTTGAACCCTTGGACTTTTAAATACTACATTATTTTGCTGTTCAGATAGTGAATGTTGAAATCCCATATCTTGATATACTTTTGCTTGTATATCAGCTTCTAATTTATCACAATAATGTGCAAATTTTGAATCTTTAGTCTTTTGAGAATCAAATTCAAAAATTGAATTAACCATATCATTACAATTTAATAAATTACCTATAACATCAATAATTGCTTTATGTTCTATTTCTTGTTTTTGTTCTGGAGTTATACCATCAAAGGGTGTAATATCACCAATATTAATTTCACCAACTTCATGAATACATAAGACAGAACTTACTTTTTCTAAATCAATACTAAAGTCAAACTCTGAAGCAATTGCTGTTGCTAAAGCAATAGTACCAACTACATGTTCTGAAATTCTTTCAATTCTATCAATAGAAACATTCCAATGATTTGGATCCCAACCACTTCGTACTTTCTTTTTTAGAATTCTATTTAAACAATAAAATCTAAATATTTCAAAATTTTTATTATCGTCATTTCCAAAATTATCAGTTAAACCATAATTTTTGGCTATTAAATATAATTCTCTAACATCTTCTGTATTTATATTCTCTTCTTTTACAAATTTTTCAAAAAAATTTTCCATCATATGTTCTGTTGTCATACATTTAAACGAAAATCTTCCATGATTATTATTAAAATCTTCTGATTCATAGTACTCATTAAGTTCAACAGAATATAAATCTCCATTGTTCAACCTTTTTAAAGCATCCTTTAAATCATCATGATAAAATTCATTTATTGCTGCTAATAAAATCATTCTTATAGTTATTCCAAGATTATCTACTTTAGAATATTCAGAATTTATTGCTGTTGCTAAAATCATTGCACCATATACTTTGTCAGCTATACTTTGAAATCCATCATCTGTTATATATTTAACGCGTTGTGCTAGTTGATTAATAAAATAGAAAAATCATCCAAAATATGG
>CANSPQ010000043.1 GCA_947648915.1 uncultured Caryophanales bacterium
GTGGAATATATTCAAATACATTTTCTTCATCTTCTAATATTGATTTATCTCCATCTTTAACATAGATAACACCTAACTTTAATTGTTCAATCTTATCCATTTTTCTATAATCTTCAAGTGGGAATATTCTGACTATTCTTCGTTCTTCATATCCATTAAAAAACATCACTTTATTGTTGTAATAATAAGTTGCTTCAAAATAACCTACATTATAAAATTCTCTTAACCTAAAAATATGTTGACTAACTTTTTCAAAAGGTAAGTATTCACTAAATCTTAATTTCGTAACTACATTACCCATTAAAGCATAATCTTTTTTATCAATATATCCAGCATCATATAATTCATTACATGGTTTAGCAATACTTTCTCTAAAAAATATTTCATCTACTTTGCACTCGTGATTTGATGTTTCGTATAGTTTTATTTCATCTATATAATTCATAACTAAATTTGATTTTTCTTCTCGTGATAGTTCTTCCCAAGTAAAATTTCTTTCTTTGTATTCTTCTGGATAAAGTATTTGATTAATATAATCAATATCTCTTTTGATCAAAATGTCTTCTGGTGTAAATTGTAGAACATCACATACTTCACACTCATTTAATCTGTTTTCTAGTTCAGTAATTGTTGTTTCAACAATTTTTCTTTCTTCATCATATTCTTCTAACTTAAATGTACCATTAACATACGCCTTTTTTATTCTATCTAGTTTTTGATTTTGATTAGATATTTCTTTTTGTATTTCTTCTTTTGGATTTTCTATTTTCGTTTTAATCATAGGAAGTAGTGTTTGATTAACAACACTATCATATTCATTAATATCATCAATAAAATGTTCAATTTCTTTCTCAATTTCACTTTCTTTAATTGTTAATTTGCAATCATTACAATAGTAATAAAAGTATGCTTTACCATTCTTCTTTGTTGTTGCCTTACCACCTAAAATACGATTACATTTTGGGCATCTTAATTTTTGTAAGAATAAATATTCTAGTGTTCTTTTATAACTTCTAGAGTTTTTCTTCTTTTGTACTTGGCATTCTTCCCATAACTCTTTAGATACAAGTGGCGATACAACATCTTTATAATAGGTTGGATTTTTAGTTCTTTTACCATGAACAAAATCTCCTTTATAAATTTCATTTTCAAGTATTTTTTGAATAGTAGAATCATACCAATTTGTTCTGCCTAATACTTCTTCCTTTTTAAATATATTGGCTATTGTTTGATAAGAATTACCCTCATAATATAGATTAAATATTCTAACAATTACATCTTTAGTAGAAAAGTCTGGCACTAATATTTTTCCATCTCTTTTATAACCTAATGGACTTTTATGTGGAATATGACCAGAAGCAATCGCACCAGCTAAACCTATTTTAGTTCTTTCACTTGTTCTTTCTATTTCATTTTGTGAAACTGTTGTTAAAAGTCTAGCAACCATTTTACCATTTGCATTAGTAGTATTAATATCATCATTTGCACAATCTAAATAAGCATCATTTTCATCTAAAAATTTCATAATATGTTCCATATCATAAACACTTCTGGTTAATCTATCTAATTTTAAAACAACAATCGTATTACATTTCTTTGTTTTAACATCTTCAAGTAATTCTTCAAATGCTGGTCTATGATTTCCAGTTTTTGCACTTATTCCAGCATCTTTATAGATTTTATAAATCTCATAACCTTTATACTCACACATTGCTCTTAATCTTTTTTCTTGTTCTGGTAAACTAAAACCCTCTCTGGCTTGATCTTCAGTTGAAACTCTTATGTAGATTCCAGCAACTTTCTTTTCTTCATTCATATTTTTTTAATCCTCCTTTTTATCTTTGAAACCTAAAAAGAGGCGACAAAGACACATTAAATATTTTTATGTCTTTGACACCTCTTAAAAGCTAAATAAGTTGTATTAATAAATTTTAAACTTCGTTTCATATTAACCCCCAAAAACATAAAACTTGTTTCTTGGTTACTTATTATAGATATTTAAACTTTAAAGTCAAGACATAATTACCATTTTTTGCCTATTTAAAGGCGATTTTGAAAGAAGTTAATATATTTTAATACATTTAATCTATTGATTTAATAAAGTCCTCTAAATCTTTGATTTCAATACTATTTCTTAAATTTCCAATATAAATAGTTTTAGAATAGTTAAATACTAGAAAAGTAATACCTTTAATAATAACCCTATGAGGTTCGATATATGAGAGATTTGTTCTCTTAATATTCTTAATATATCCATTTATTATAGTAGGTTTTGTATTACAAAAATCACATATAAATTCTATTTTCTTTTTTAGTTCTTCATCAAAGTGTAATTCTTTACTAACTATACTTACCATATTTACCTGTCCCTTCTTCAATAACAAAAAAATATCAACTTCTTTTGAAATTGATACTTTTTGTATATTAAGTTCTAAAAAGTTAGAACAGATTTCCCAATGGTGCCGAATGTAAGAATCGAACTTACAGCTAATCATTACGAGTGACTTGTTTTACCATTAAACTAATCCGGCATATATATGGTGCCTTGAGGGTTTAGATACCGAACCACAATTTCAATTAGTACTTCTGCCTCAATACAACCACATCATATCATATAATTTTGACATAGTGAACACTTTTTTAACAAATTTATAACATCTACATAACAATTATTTTTCAATTTTGTTCTAGTTCCACATGTGGAACTAATTCGGTTATTTATTATCATTAAATTCAGCTTTTTGTTTTTCTATTTCTAAAGCTAATTCTTTTTCCGTTGGCAAGTATAATTGATATTTAGAAGCAAATAAGTTTTTATTATCATTTAATACTGAATACTTAACAATTGTATCTTTCTTATCAGAACATAAAATTATTCCTATAGTTGGATTATCTACTTCTTCTTTAATTTCATTATCAAAATATCTTACATAAAAATCCATTTGTCCAATATCCTGATGTGTTAATTTATCTAATTTTAAATCAATTAGCACAAAGCATTTTAATACATAATTATAAAAAACCAAGTCGATATAAAAATTATCACCATCAACATCTATTCTCTTTTGTCTAGCTACAAAAGAAAAACCTCTGCCTAATTCTAATAAAAATTCTGAGATATGCTCTAGTAAGTTGGATTCTAAATCTTTTTCCAAGAATCTTCTTTCTTTAATATCTAAAAATTCTAAAACATACGGATCTTTAATAAAATCTTGTACCTTCTCTTTCTTTTCTAAATCGTTAATTTCGTTTTTTACTTCTTCTTTATTTTCAGAACTTGTTGATAGTAATCTTTCATAATAAAAACTATTTATTTGCCTTTCTAATTGCCTAACACTCCAATTTGATTTTATTGTTTCTTCTAAATAAAAATTCCTTTTAGTTTCATTTTCAATATTCATAATCATTCGATTATGACTCCAACTTAACTGGTTCCACATTGTGGAACCACCTCTAAACACTTGATAAAATTTCTTCATTTTCTTTAAACTTGGAACACTAAAACCTTGACCAAATTCTTTAGTTAACTTTTCCGAAAATGATTTAATAATTTCATTTTGTGATGCCTCTAAATGATAATTATCTATAAGTTCGTTAATAGTGGCACCAATTTCAAAATAAAGTTCCACCATTTCAGTGTTTATATTTTTAATAACCTTTTGTTTAGTTTTTAATATAAGTCCATTTATTTTATTATAGTAATTTCCAAATAATTCTTCGTTCTTAAATAATTTATTATCCATTTAATCACACACTTTCAATTTAATACATTTTTTCTTACTATATTAATTTTATCAACATCATCTAATATTGATAAACTATCAACTAATTTAACTCCATTTATTTCTTTTGGCATATTAAACTTATCCAATATTAATAATTCTTGCTTGTATACTTTCTGACTCAATAATTTATTGACATCATCAATATCACTTATTATATAGCTTTCTAAATAATATAATGTATAAACATTTTTCGATTTAGAATATTTTAATTCATAGTGTGAATCTAGTTTTTCGCTAATTTTTGTCCCGCTTACATTAAATACACTATTAAATTCTTCAATTAATACATTCTTTCTCTTTTCTTCATCAAATCCTCTTTTAGTTACATATTCTTTATTGTATATACCCATATATAAATCGATTAACTCACGATAAGTTATATCTTGATTTTTAATTTTATATGAATCAATTGTAAATTTATTTTCTTGTTGAAAAAATGGATACAATACATTCCAAGTGTCGGGTTTAATATTATATAGAATTAAACCATCTCTTGTATATGTATAAAGGTCCGTTGCACTATCTAACCTTGATGGTATCATTTCCATCGGAACTTTTTGATTTAACATATTTTTTGTAATTATCATTTTCTCAGCCTCTCTTCAATAATTTTTAGATATATCTATTATAGCATCTATAAATAAAAAAATCTCAAAAATATTCCAAGATTTTCATAATGAAATCAAAAATACCCTACCTCATTGTATTGAGATAGGGGTACCTAAATTTAATCGAACTAATTAGGTTCGCATTATACTACATGGTGCAAAAGATGGGACTTGAACCCACACGAGAAAGTCTCACAAGCCCCTCAAGCCTGCGTGTCTACCAATTCCACCACTCTTGCATGAAAAAATCATACCATAAAAAAAGAAAAATGTGAACTATTTTTCCATTATTTTTAAATTACCTCCATAACGGCTATCATAATCGTCTAACATATCATAGAAGGCAGTCTTATCAATCTTACTCGCACCTTTAATATCAATTACGATATCTTCTATTCCATAGGAAGAAATAGCGGAATACATTTTTTTTTGCAAATTTGAAACTCCTCTTTTATTTAAATTACCTTCTACATTTACATAAAGTACATCATCACTATAAATCAAATCTGTCCGCATATGTATCCCTCCGTTTCTACACTATAACACAACATATTACTTTGAAAAATGATTTCGACAAAACTAGAAAAATTATGTCCAAAACTACCATATATAGCAAATATATGCTATAATGTGAAATAGATATTGAATAGATAAGGGTGGTTCCATGTATCATATATTTTGTATTGTTTTTGGTAAATTATTAATATTAGTAGGTAACATTTGTAAACGCGGTAGTTCACTACCTGGTGCCATTATTTTAAAATTGAACCATAAGATTCTGCATTACTTTCGCCTACCCAAAACAGTCATTGCTGTAACAGGTAGTTCTGGAAAAGGAAGTATCTCTTCCTTAATTGTAAAAGTATTGGAAAATCAAGGCTATAAAGTTGCACATAACAAAGCAGGTTCCAATTTAACCCCTGGTATTTTAACACTACTATTACAAAATACTACCCTTTCTGGTAAACTCAAATGTGATATTCTCGTCTATGAAATCGATGAACGTTATACAAAATATGTCTTTGATTCTATCACACCAAATTATGTTGTCATTTCCAATATTAGTAGGGACCAACCTCCAAGACAAGGACATTTTGATCTTGTATATGAAGAAATTAGGAAAGTACTCACCCCAACTATGCATCTTGTTCTAAATGCAGATGACCCTTACTTACAAAAATTTACAATCAAAAATCATAACCCTATTACTTATTATTCCATTTCTAAAAATAAATATTCTTATACCAAAAATAAATTTATGAATCTAAACTTAAATTATTGCCCAATTTGTAACCATAAACTAGAATATGACTATTACAATTTTGAAAATATTGGTAACTATCACTGTACCAATTGTGAATTTCAAAAACCAAATGCAAATTATACTATTACCAAAATGGATTATGCCAATGCTGTAATTACCATTGATGATTGTTATAAAATACAGCTACCTTATATCATTCTTTATGATATATACAATACCTTGGCAGCCTTTACAATGGCTAGTATTTTAAATTTACAAAAAGAAAAAATATGTCAAACTTTATCCGAAATTCACAAAAATGAAAAATTATTTGATGTATTTGAAAATAATAATCGTATTGTTACAGTTTTAAATAACAAGAATGAAAACAGTTCTACTTTTAATCAATCGATTCTTTACATCAGTCGTTTTCAGGAAGAAAAAACCATTGTAATTGGATGGAAAGAAATTAGTAGACGCTACCAATTTGATGATTTATCTTGGTTATATGATATTGACTTTGAATTATTAAGTAAGAATAAAGTTCATAAATTTATCTGCATTGGAATCCACCGATATGACATTGCAACGAGATTAAAATATGCGGGTATTGAAGAGAAAAACATTGTTGTATTTGAACAAATAAAAGAAAGTATTCCTTATATTCAAACAAAAACCAAAGGAAATATTTATGCAATTTTGAATTTTGATTATGTCGAACCTTTTAAAAAAGAAATGAGGGGTGATTTGAGATGATTCTCCATATCGCACATTTGTATTATGATCTTATGAACCTATATGGTGAAAGTGGCAATATAAAAGCTTTAAAAAAACAACTAGAAGAACAAGGCATAAAAGTAAAAGTAGATTTACTTACCATTACAGATACCCTTCATTTTGAAAATTATGATTTTGTTTATATAGGAATGGGAACAGAGGAAAATCAAAAGCTAGTACTAAAACATCTTCTTTCTTATAAAAAGGATATTAAAAAAGCAATTGATGCTGGTATTTTCTTTCTTGTTACAGGAAATGCAATAGAATTATTTGGGAAAAATATCTTAACGACTAAAAAAACAAAAGCACTTAATCTATTCTCATTTGAAAGCAAACAAGAAACTATGCGTATTGTTGGGGAATGTATTGGAAACGCACCTTTTCTATCCAAACCAATTTTGGGATTTCAAAATCGATCTGGGGTCATGAAAAATGTAAAAGAAAAAGCATTTCTCAATCTTTCAAAAGGCACAGGATATGCTCCTAAAATTACACAGGAAGGAATCATTAAAAATCATTTTTATGGAACTTATTTAATTGGACCTATTCTCGTCCGCAATCCAGAGTTACTCAAATACTTTGTAAAACAATTGATTTTAGAATTAGATTCTAATTTCAAATTCAAACCATTTCACTTGATTTTAGAAAATAAAGCATATCAAATATTTATGGAAAAATATCAGGTGAAAAACTAATATATAGACAAACTGTCATAAACAACTTGTCAAAAAGAAACAAATGTGTTAATATGTATATAGATGAAGGAAACTTCATAAAATAAAAATGGAATACCTAGCTTTGGTTGTTAGGTACTATCCCAAAATTATTTAGAACGAGTACCGACTATGATATGAACCCCATTTCTTGGACATAAGAAATGAGGTTTTTATATGAGTAAATT
>CANSPQ010000044.1 GCA_947648915.1 uncultured Caryophanales bacterium
TTCTTTGTTTTTAATGATTTTCTTCTATATCTCCACACTTTGGAAACACTATCTTTATTGGTTGCAAATTTGACAAATCATTCGTATTATAGTAGAATAAGCTATATTCAACAAAGGGGGAATTTTGAATGGAAAATATAAATCATATGAAAATAAGTATGGATGAGTACAATGAAATTGAAGCAAGAATAGATTCAATGTGGAACGAAGAAGAGTTGATTGAAAATCATAAAAAATTAATTGGAAAATCAAGCAAATGTGATTATTGGGAAATAAAAGATTGTGGTGTTGAATTTATCAACAAATTTCTTTCACGTGACTGGGGAAGAACTATAGTTTATCATTATTCTCAGGGGGCACAAAATTTTATACAATCAAAATATTTGTCTGATTATTTTAAAACTAGTATAAAGGAATTACTTTCAGATGCAATTAGTGACAAAGTTTTAAATATACTAAATAGTGATAAATTAATAGGCGATATGAGTGAAGATGAAATATTGTCAATTTATTGTGCTATAAAAAATTTTTATGCTCAATCAAAGGGTACAGAGAAAGTTAGCGTTGCTAATTTGATGCCATTATTGCATAAATTAAATGGTAAAGGAGTAATATCATTTATTAAAAATAACGTGAGTAAAAGAGATTTAGCTAGTAATATTTTATTAACCAGTGGTCTAAATGATAGAGCAAGTTATTATTCTGGTCGTGGAGTTAATTATGGTGATTTAAACGAAGAAAATTTAGTGTCTATATTCAGTAAACTATTGAAGTTGGATGTGAATTATGCAACAAACTTTGTTGAAATGATTTGCAAAATGAAAACTTTAGGAGCAACAGAGTTTATAGATTCATTTATGAGCTTGGCTGTTAATGATTTTAGATTAGATGCACTAAAGATTGAAACTAATAATGTTTCTCTTAATGGAGTTTATGGTCAGGAGAGGGATGTTATAGCTTTTATTTCAATTTTTTCAGCAATGTGTAGAAAAAATGATCAAGATGATCAAATTTATGCTTCTGAACGAATGAAAGATTCTTTTATGTCAAGAGTTAGACCTATTCTAGAAACAATTAATTCAAGTTATAATGAATTAGATGCTAATTATCATCAAAAACAAATATAAATTAAATCTCTAAAAATGTTTAGGAGTAGTTAGAAAAATCAAGTTTAGGTTTCGACTTGTTTTTTTTGTTCTTTTTTCTTCCTGTTTTACAAAAATTGTGTTAAAATGAATAAAGGTGAGCAATATGGAACAAAGAAATCGTAGTGAACTTAGAAAAAAGATAATGACAATTTTATATCAAATTAACATATACCAAAATAATAAAATGCATTATGATATTGACTCTATTATAAAAGAAGTAGTCGAAATTGATAGTGAATTTGTAAAAGAGATTGTATATGGAGTAATTACTTATAAAAATGAGATTGACCAAGTTGCGAATCAATACTTAGAAGGATGGACGATTGATCGTTTGGGTAATACTGATTCTGCTATTTTAAGAATGGGTATTTATGAATTACTATATACAGATACTCCCGATATTGTTTGTATCAATGAAGCAGTAGAACTCGCCAAACTATATAGTGATGATAGTGTTCGAAAAATGATTAATAGTGTACTCGATAAAGTATACCATAATAAATAGGAGAATTTATGGATGATAAGTATTTAACAGTTACAGCCCTTACGAGATATCTAAAATATAAATTCGATAGCGATTCTAATCTACGTAAAGTTTTCTTACGTGGAGAAATATCAAATTTTAAATCCCATACGACCGGTCATTTTTACTTTTCCATTAAAGACGAAAATAGTAAAATCAATGCCATTATGTTTCGTACACATGCATCTAAATTAAACTTTATTCCAACAGAAGGAATGAAAGTATTAGTAACTGGTTCTGTCAGTGTTTATGAAGCAACTGGAAACTATCAAATTTATGTAGAAGATTTAATTGAAGATGGAATTGGAAACTTATATGTTGCTTTTGAAAA
Source organism: uncultured Caryophanales bacterium (assembly GCA_947648915.1). Classification (GTDB taxonomy): domain Bacteria; phylum Bacillota_I; class Bacilli_A; order RF39; family UBA660; genus UBA5026. The sequence goes on from CANSPQ010000044.1 coordinate 2,003, forward strand.
ATTAAAAAAGAAATTAGAAGCAGAGGGATTATTTGATCCAAAATATAAAAAAGCAATTCCAAAAATTCCAGAACGAATTGGAATTGTAACCGCTTCTACTGGAGCTGCTGTAAGAGATATTATTTCTACTATTAGAAGACGTTTTCCACTATGTGAAACTTACCTTTTTCCTTGTTTGGTGCAAGGGGACAATGCGGCAACGGATATTGTTCAAAAAATCAATCAAGCGAATACATATGATCTAGATGTATTAATTGTAGGACGTGGCGGAGGTGCATTTGAAGATTTAAATTGTTTTAACGATGAAGAAGTTGCACGTACTATTTTTGCATCCAAGCTTCCTATTATAAGTGCTGTTGGACATGAGATAGATTATACCATCGCAGATTTTGTAGCAGATTTAAGAGCACCTACACCAACTGGAGCAGCAGAACTAGCAGTTCCCAATTTAGTGGATTTAAAACATATTTTAAATCAATATCATATTCGTTTGAATGAAAGTATCATGAAAAAAGTGAAAATGATGAGTCTTTATTTAGAAAGTTTTAAGAGTTCATTTGTAATTAAAAATCCAATGTTACTTTTTGAAAATAAAAAACAAAAATTTGATATGGTATATGAAAAACTAATTCGTACCATGCAAACAAAATTGGAAAATAAAAGAATGTTGCTAAAACAAATTCAAAATCACTATATTCTTTGTATTCCAAAACAACTTTACGAATCTTATCAAATACAATTAAAAAATACCATTGAAAAATTAGAATTATTAAATCCACTGAGTGTATTAAAAAGGGGATATGCAATTACATATCATAATCATATATTACTGAATAGTGTCAAATTGGTTCAAAAAGGGGATTCCATTCAAATCAAACTGACGGATGGAGAAATTTCTGCGAGTGTAGAAGATATAATAGGAGGATAACATGGCAAAAGAAAAAAAATTTGAAGAAAACATGAAAGAATTAGAAGAAATCATAAATGCTTTAGAAACAGGTGAAATTGATTTAGATGAATCCATTTCCAAATATACAATGGCAATGCAACTTGTAAAAGAATGTGATGAAAAACTAAAAAATATTGAATCACAAGTGAGTAAAATGGTTTTGGAAAATGGAGAAACAGCGGATTTTGAACCAGTTGACAATTAATACCTGATTGGGTATTTTTTCATGTCTAAAAAAGACAATAGCATACATAATAATAATGTAGTCTGCCAAAGAAGGAGATGTAAAAATGATTTTTAAAAAATTTAAAAAATCAGCAACATTATTACTTCTTTCATTATTTATTATGCCATTTCAAGTCTTTGCTTATTCAGAATATTTGATTCCGGGTGGCGAAAACATCGGAATTCAGATTCATTCAAAAGGTATTTTAGTTGTCGGTGTTTATGAAGTAAATGGCACATATCCTGCCAGTGATGCAGGACTTATGTTAGGTGATAAAATCGTAAAAATTAATGGAGAAGATGTGCAAGATATCAACGATATGATTGCTAAAATCAATCAGTCAGAAACACTTTCTTTAAAAGTCACTTACGAAAGAGCAAACAAAACAGGAAATACCACTTTAAACATTATAAAAGAAGACGATGTCTTTAAAACAGGTTTATATGTAAAAGATAGTATTACAGGTATTGGTACGCTTAGTTTTATTGACCCTAACACAAAACTCTTTGGTGCTTTAGGACATGAAATTACAGAAAAAAATACGGGAAAAATTTTAGAAGTGAAAGACGGAAAAATCTTTGATGCAGCTGTTACAGGAATTGACCGTAGCGAAGAAGGAACTCCAGGTAGTAAGAATGCAAAATTTGATATGACAAGGCAGAATGGTACGATTCTAGAAAATACAGAAAGTGGCATTTTCGGAACCTTTACAAGTGAAATTCCAAATAAAAAATTATATAAAGTGGCGACTGTTGAGGATGTAAAATTAGGAGAGGCTAAATTGTTAACCGTAATATCCGGAAATGAAATTGGAGAATATGATATTCAAATTTTAAAGGTAAATAACAATACTAGCCAAAAAACAAAAAACATCCTATTTGAAATTACAGATAAAAATTTATTAGAACAAACAGGTGGTGTTGTACAAGGAATGAGTGGATCTACAATTATACAGGGAGATTATATTGTAGGTGCGGTTACACATGTCGTTGTCGATGCTCCTAATAGAGGTTATGGAATTTTAATTGTAAATATGTTGGAAGAAGCAGAAAATTAGAGCCATTTGGTTCTAATTTTTCTTGTATATCGTACTATTTTATACTATAATAGAAATAGAATTGTGGGGTAACAAGATGGATGATTCCAATTTAAAAATTCCTATCCATGTCGCGATTATTATGGATGGTAATCGAAGATGGGCAAAAGAACATAATTTATCCAGTAGTGATGGACATCGTGCAGGAATGGATCGTATCAAAAGTTTAAGTGAATCTATTTTTCAAAAAGGGGTTCAAATTTTAAGTATTTTTGCTTTTTCTACTGAAAATTTTAAAAGAAGTAAAAAAGAAGTAGATTATTTAATGCGTTTATTTATTCACGCATTTGAAAATGAATTCTCATTTTATAATGATAAAAATATTCGAATTGTTTTTTCGGGAAGAAAAGAACCTTTACCCAGTAAAGTGTGGAAATCTATGCAAAAAGTAGTAGAAGATACCAAAGAAAATACAGGTGGTATTTTAAACATTTGTTTAAACTATGGTGGACATGCCGAAATTATAGATGCTTGTAAAAAAATATGCGAGGATGTATCTCAAAATAAAGTAGAACTTGAAAAACTCAATGAAACAATGTTTGGACATTACCTATATCAAGATTTAGCGCCAATTGATCTTCTCATTCGTACCAGTGGAGAAGAGCGTATCAGTAATTTCATGCTTTGGCAAATGTCCTATGCAGAATTTTATTTTATAGATACCTTTTTTCCAGATTTTGATGAACAACAATTTGATGAAGCTATTTTAGAATATAATAAAAGAACTAGAAAATTTGGAGGTGAAAATCATGATTCAAAGAACCCTTAGTGCCATTATCGCCCTTCTTATCATTGTACCTATTTATATTATCGGAGGTATGCCTTTTACCATTATGATTTATTTATTATCGATAATTGGTTTATGGGAATTTTTACGAATGTTAGAAACCAAAAAAGAATTGCCTATGTTTATTGGGTTTACTTCTTATATCGTATTAACACTCCTTGTTTTATGTAATTTGTCTTCTAATACCTTATTATTTACGATGGATTATCGTGTAATTGCGGGACTCTTTTTGGTATTTTTGATTCCTACCGTTTTATATCATGAATCCGATATTTATAGTATCCATGATGCTCTTTATTTAATTGGTGGTATTTTCTTTTTAGGTACTAGTTTTTCCTTTTTAATTGCGCTAAGACAGTATCAAATGAATATGTTATTTTATTTGTTTTTAATAACAACCGTTACAGATACATATGCTTTTATTGTAGGTAGACTGATTGGAAAACATAAATTATTGACATCCATTTCGCCAAATAAAACATGGGAAGGAACGATTGGTGGAACATTTTTTGGAGTATTAGTAGCTACTATATTCTACCATACTGTAATTGATTCTTCTTTGTCATTTTCAATCTTATTACCAATGACTCTATTTTTATCTATTTTAGGACAGTTTGGGGATTTGGTATTTTCGGCAATTAAACGTTATTATCATAAAAAAGATTTTTCCAATATTATGCCTGGGCATGGTGGTATTTTAGATCGTATGGATAGTATCATATTTGTAGTACTTGGATTTGTTTTTTTCTTATCCATTTTATAGAAAAGAGGCCTTTATGACACTAATTTATTTTATATTTGTTTTAGGTGTAACTATTATGGTCCATGAATTTGGACACTTCTTATTTGCGAAAAGAGCAGGTATTTATGTATATGAATTTTCTTTGGGAATGGGCCCTCGTATCTTCCATTTTAAGCGAAAAAATGATGAAACTGTTTATGCGATTCGGTTATTTCCAATTGGTGGATTTGTCAGTATGGCAGGCGAAGATTTAGAAACAGATGAATCCATTCCTGCAGAAAAACAAATGTGTAATAAGCCTTGGTTGCAACGTCTTATGACGATTATTGCAGGAGTATTATTTAATTTTTTACTTGCGATTATTCTTTTATTTGTCGTTGCACTTTTTAATGGGGCACCAACTTCCAAACCTTATATTGATGCTTTAGAGGCAGATTATCCGATTGCTGATACGGAGATTACATCAGGTGATTTGATTACCAAAATTAATGGTAAAAAAATAAGTTCAATGGATCGTTTATTACTAGAATTACAGATTCACACAGGAAAAACACTGCAAATAACAGTAAAACATACGAATGGAGAAGTAGAAACAGTATTGGTAAATCCTATTTTCGTAGAAGAAGATGGTGTATATCGATATGGATTTACTTTGAGTAATGATATCAAGTACGGCTTTCTACCAGCGATTCAATATGCATTTACCAAAACAGGAAGCTTGGTAGAGCAAATGGCTCTTATTATCGGGTATTTATTTACAGGAAAACTTAGTTTCGATAATTTAGCAGGACCGGTTGGAATTTTCAATATTGTTGGAGAAACTGCCAAAACGGGATTCCTCAATTTGCTTTACTTAATCGCTTATTTGTGTATTAATGTGGGATTTATTAACTTTATTCCATTACCTGCTTTTGATGGAGGAAGATTATTATTTTTAATCATTGAAAAAATCAAAGGAAGTCGTGTCAGTCCAAAGGTAGAAAATATGGTTCATAGTATTGGCTTTATACTACTCATGATTTTAATGGTATTTATTACTTATCATGATATTGTTCGTTTATTTCATTAAAGAGGTGTTTCATGCGAGGACAAATAGAAGCAGTACTTGTATGTTGTAAACATTATGATAGCATTTTAAATTTTCATTATAAGGCATATGATGTTATTACAGAAAAATTGATTTCTACTTATCAAGAATACTTATTTCAAATTGATGGTGGGGATACAAAGCAACTTCATATGGCAAACCAACTGGATCAAGTGATGTATGTGTATGTTACATCTTCTAGTTTTTATCGATTTGTACAAAATTATTACCGAAAAGATACAAGTATACCTTTTGGAGATATAACGGATGTGATAGCACTATATCATGATTATATTAAAGATGAAATCAAGTCTACTAAAATTACAAAATGGATTTAATTTCATTTTTTTTGATGTATTAAAAGGAAATGAAGAAAAGAATCACTATGTTAATAGTGAGGTGATTATTTGAA
>CANSPQ010000045.1 GCA_947648915.1 uncultured Caryophanales bacterium
ACTTAAGAAACAAGGGGATGCGACAGCAGAAGAGATCAAAGAAGGAAAGACAGCCGTTGTACAAGGTGAGTTAATTACAGGAACAGCCAGTTCTTCTGACACTTTTATAATTGAGAGTTTTGGAGGAAGTTCTGATGGAAATGGTTGGAATTACCGTGGACTAACTATATTTACAAATGGATATACGAGAATGATTGTTGGACAAATTACAACATCTGGGAGTCCATATGGGAATCCATATATTTCTGGATTTAAAAATAATGACGATTATAATGCAGGTAAATCCACCATATTATGGAGTGCCACTTCGGGAACTAATATAGAAGTTGATATTAGTGATTACGAACTTATTAGTTTTTCTACTCCTGCACAAAGTTCTTCCAATGCAAAGCTATCATTTAAGAATATTACATTGTATAAATAAAATAAATTAAATTATAATATAGAAAATCGTTAATCTTTAAAAATGATTTGTTATTTTTAAGTCTGATATGATATACTATAAGTAGAAAGGAATGATGATATGACATTAAATATTCGTGGTAATAAGATTGAAATTACCGACGCAATCAAATCTTACATCGTGGAAAAACTGGGGAAACTAGATAAGTATTTTGAAAGTCCAGAACAGGTAAATGCTAATGTAGTTGTCAGAATGAGTGGTATTGATCAAATTATTGAAGTAACAATTCCAATTAAAAAAGTAGTGTTACGTGCGGAAGAAAGAGCCAAAGATTTGTATGCAGCAATTGATATCGTATCAGATAAACTAGAAAGACAAATTCGAAAGAACAAAACAAGAATGCATCATAAGAATAACAAGGAAACAATGGATGCCTTTGTTGATTTTACAGTTGACAAAGAAGAACAAACAGAAGAAACAATTGTTAAAAGAAAAAAATATGATGCAAAACCAATGAGTGAAGAAGAAGCAATGTTACAAATGAGTATGTTAGGACATGATTTCTTTATCTTCAAAGATTCAGAAACAAACAGTATTGCAGTTTTATATAAAAGAAAAGACGGGAATTTTGGTATTATTGAGATGCAATAGTATAATCCAACTACGGTTGGATTTTTTGATGCGATATTCTATGTGAAAATGCATGAAATCTTGAAAAAAGCTTTCTATTATAACATTTTTTTGATACAATATATTGTGAGTAAAAGAAAGGATTGATTTTATGAAATTCTTAAAAAGAATATTTGATCATGAATATAAAGAATTAGAAAAATTTCAAACAATTGCAGATAAAGTGATGGAGTTAGAACCTGTTATTGAAAAATTAAGTGATGAAGAATTAAAAGGAAAAACGGAAGAATTTAAGAATAGATTAAGTAGCGGAGAAACTTTAGAAGATATTAAAGAAGAGGCATTTGCTGTTGCAAGAGAAGCTGCTTATCGTGTGATTGGGGAAAAACCTTATTATGTACAAATTTTAGGTGGACTTGCCATTCACTATGGAAATATTGCAGAAATGAAAACAGGGGAAGGAAAAACATTGACCTCTACTATGCCTGCTTATTTGAATGCACTAACAGGTGATGGGGTACACATTATCACCGTAAACGAATATCTTGCAGCCCGTGATGCAGAGTGGATGGGAAATATTTATCGATTTTTAGGACTTACAGTAGGTGTTAACTTAAGAGAACTTACACAAAGTGAAAAAAGAAAAGTCTATGATTGTGACATTATGTACACTACTAATAATGAGTTAGGATTTGATTACTTAAGAGATAACATGGTAGTAAAAGCAACAGACCGTGTTGCACGTCCACTTAACTTTGCAATTGTCGATGAAGTGGACTCTGTATTAATCGATGAAGCAAGAACGCCACTCATTATTTCAGGTGGACATATGGAATCTGCTAATTTATATATTGATGCAGATAAATTTGCTAAAAAATTAAAGGAAAATGATGGGTATATCTATGATGAAAAAAATAAATCAGTTACTTTAGATGAGAAAGGAATCAAAGAAGCAGAAACCTATTTTAGAGTAGATAACTTATATGACATCAACAATACGACTTTAGTACATTATATCAATCAAGCTTTAAAAGCAAATTATGCCATGAAGAGAGATTTTGATTATGTTGTGAATGATGGAAAAATTGTGATTGTAGACCCATTTACAGGGCGTTTAATGGCAGGAAGAGCTTATTCAGATGGGCTACATCAAGCAATTGAGGCCAAAGAAGGTGTCGAGATTGAACAAGAAACAAGAACCCTTGCTACTATCACTTTCCAAAATCTATTTAGAATGTATAATAAATTAGCGGGTATGACAGGAACTGCCAAAACAGAAGAAGAGGAATTTAGAGAAATCTATAATATGTATGTTATTTCGATTCCAACGAATAAACCTGTTTCTAGGGTAGATTATAGTGACTTGATTTTTGCTACTAAAAAAGGAAAATATAAAGCAATTGTAAATGAAATCAAAGAAAGACATGCAAAAGGACAACCAGTTTTAGTTGGTACGATTGCAGTAGAAACCAGTGAATTAATTAGTAGTATGTTAAAAAAGGAACATGTTCCACATGAAGTATTAAATGCGAAAAACCACGCAAGAGAAGCTGAAATTATTGCCAAAGCAGGAGAAAAGGGATCTGTAACAATCGCAACCAATATGGCAGGACGTGGAACGGATATCAAATTGGGTGAAGGTGTGAAAGAGTTAGGCGGATTATGTGTCATTGGGACAGAGCGTCATGAATCAAGAAGAATTGATAATCAGTTGCGTGGTCGTTCAGGACGTCAGGGAGATCCGGGATTCTCTCAATTCTGTGTATCATTCGAAGATGATTTGATGGTTCGTTTTGGAACTGACCGTGCAAAAGCACTACTTGCCCGTGTTGGATTTAGTGAGGATATGTCTATCCGTAACAAAATGTTATCAGGCTCTATTGAATCGGCTCAAAAACGTGTAGAGGGAAATAACTTTGACATTCGTAAGACTTTACTCGAATATGATGATGTGATTAATCAACAAAGAGAATATATTTATCAAAAAAGAAATGAAATTTTGGATGCAGATTCAATTCATGAACGTGTCTTAGAAACATTCCAAAACTTTATAGGTGATTTGGTCGATAGCCATATCGCACCGGAAGGATTTCTAACAGAAAAAGACAATAGTGAAATTTTGGAATTTGTAAATGAACATTTATTAAAAAGAAAGATAAATGCAATTGATTTACAGGATAAAACGCTGGATCAAATTATCGATTATTTATATAATTTATTAGTGAATGAATATGAAGAAAAACTAAAAGAAGTACCAATAGAAGTAACAAAGGAATTTGAAAAAGCAATATCACTGCGTGTCATTGATACCCATTGGATGAACCATATTAATACCATGGCCCATTTAAGAGAGGGAATTTATTTAAGAGGCTATGCACAGGAAAACCCATTACGTGCTTATAAAACAGAAGGCTTTGATTTGTATGAAAATTTATTAAGTAATATTGATAAAGAAACAACAATGTTTTTAGTCAAAGCTGAAATTCGCCAAAATATTGAAAGAAAACAAGTAGCAAAAGGGGAAGCTGTAAATGATAATAACAAAACAAAAAAATCATCTCCTAAGCAAGTCAATAAAATAGGAAGAAATGAACCATGTCCTTGTGGAAGTGGTAAGAAATATAAGCAATGTTGCGGAAAATAGCCATAAAATAAGGGTTTTAGAGATTTTTAACAAAGGGAAAAATTGTTAAAAATGGCAAAATTTTTGCAATTTGTTTGCAAACAACCTCTGAAAATAAAATTTGCATAATAAATTAAATCAATATTTTTTGATGAAGGAGGATAATAATGTTAGATAATGTATTTGTTTTGTGTCATAGTAGTATTAGATTTAATAAAAAAAAGTAATATATGTAGATCCATATAATATTGACAACAACTATTATGATGCCGATATTATATTTATTACACATGACCATTATGACCATTATTCAGAACAAGATATAGACAAAATAAAAAAGATAATACAATTATTGTGGCACCAAAAAGTATGTTAGATAAGATATTAAAATATGGATTTAAAGAAGAGAGTGTTATTTCAGTTATTCCTAATCAAAATTATGATATGGGGAATATCAAATTCGAATCAATTCCAGCATATAACATAAATAAGAAATTTCATCCTAAAGACAATAATTGGGTTGGATATATTATAGAAATTGATACCATAAAATATTATATTGCAGGAGATACAGATATAACAACTGATAATAAAAATGTTAATTGTGATGTAGCATTTGTTCCAGTTGGCGGAACATTTACTATGGATTATAAAGAGGCTGCCAATTTAATAAATCAAATAAAACCACAAATTGCAGTACCTATTCATTATGGAAGTCTAGTTGGTACAAATCAAGATGCTCTAGATTTTGCTAACCTATTAAATTCACAAATAGAATGTAAAATATTAATGAATAAATAAATAATATTTAGTAGACGAATGCAAACATGTTTGCAAAAGAGAAATATTTATAATAAAAATGGTACTAAAAATACTATAAATATGAATGTTGCGTTGTTTAGATTTTATAGTAATATCAATAGTATAATAGATATTATAAGTATTAGTAATATTGCTTGTGCTACTTCTTGCGGTTCGGGCAAAAAATACAAAAATTGCTGCGGAAAGTGAGATAAATAAAGGCTTTGTGAGGATTTTACAAAGTAAAAAAGTTAACAAATTCAAATTTGTTTGCAAATAATTCAAAAAGTATGGCTTAATGCCTTAAAATAAAGGATGTAAACAGAAAAAATATGTGAACATCCTTTAAAATTCAAAAAGGCGAGGTGAAACAATGAAAAAAGATATAGTAACTACAGAGATAATTGTAAAAGAAAATAAAGTAGGGATTTTAAGAGTAGCTAATGTAAATTATATTTCATTAACTGATCTAGCTAGACAGGCAAATTCTGAAGACCCATCTGGCGTAATTAGAAACTGGATGTCTAACAAAAATTCATTTGATTATTATGGTTTGTGGGAAGAAATTAATAACGAAGAGTTTAATTCCGTGGAATACCACAGAATTAAAATTGATGAGGCACCTTATAATCGTTTTACAATGACACCTAATCGTTGGAAAAGAGATTTTAATGCTATTGGAATTATTCCAAGCAGCGGAAAATATAGTAAAGGAACTTTTGCTCATCCTGATATTGCCTTTGAATTCGCTAGCTGGCTATCTCCAGAATTCAAATTATACTTAATAAAAGAATTTGAAAGATTAAAAACAAATGAGGCATACCAAGAAAAAATTGATTGGAAAGCTAATAGATTATTATCTAAGTTAAACTATGCAGTCCATACTGATGCAGTAAAAACTTATATAGTTCCAACTCTTACTGAGGCACAAAAGAAATTTGTATATGCCGAAGAAGCAGATGTTTTAAATGTGGCATTATTTGGTATGACAGCTAAAGAGTGGAGGGATAACAATCCAGAACTAGCAAAAGAGGGGAATATGAGAGATTACACTGATTTACTGCATTTAGTAATATTAAATAATCTTCAAAATACAAATGCTGAATTGATTGAAGAAAAAGTATCTCAAAGTGAGAGATTAGTAAGGCTTAATAATTCTGCAAGAAGACAAATGAAAGTATTAAAAGACAATAAGAATATCAAAGAATTAGAATTATTACAAAAACAAGTTAATGAAGAAAAAGAATTATTAATTGATTAAAATAGAAGAGTGTTAACAGATAATGCTAATGCTCTTTTGTTTTGATATAAAATGTAAAAATATCCTAAATTAAGTTGATTAATACTACCGATATCGGTATAATATATAAAAGAGGTGAAAAACTATGGAATTCATGACTACGAAGGATGCAGTAAAAAAATGGAATATTAGTGAAAGAAGAATAAGACAATTATTACAGGATGGTAGAATTGAAGGAGCCGTTAAAAATGGAAATAGTTGGAATATACCAATTGATGCTGTAAAACCTGTAGACAAAAGAGTTATTAAAGCTGATAACTTAGATTTTGTTATTGATTTAGGTGAAAATTATTTTGATGAAGTAGATAAATTAAAGAAGGAACTCGATAGTAAAAGACCAATCCCAAAAGAAACTTTAAGAACGTTAGAAGAATCTATTAATCTTGAATGGACATATAACAGTAATGGTATTGAGGGAAATACCTTGACTCTTAGAGAAACACAAATAGTATTAGAAGGAATTACAGTTGGTGGGAAATCAATAAAGGAGCATTTAGAAGCTATCAATCATGAAAAAGCAATACTATATTTAAAAGATTTAATTAATGAAAAGAATCCAATAACTGAATGGAATATTAAAAATATTCATCAATTAGTATTAAAAGGCATTGATGATGAAAATGCGGGAAGATATAGAAGAGAAAATGTTACTATAAAAGGTGCTACTCATATTCCTCCAGATTATTTAAAAGTTCCAGAATTAATGGAAAAATTAGTTTTAAATTTTGAAAATTGGAATGAATTTCATCCAATAATTCAAGCAGCCTTACTACATGGTGAATTAGTTAAAATTCATCCATTTGTTGATGGGAATGGTCGAACTTCAAGATTACTTATGAATTTGGATTTAATGAATCAAGGTTATAATCCAGTAATAATTAAAAAAGAGAATAGATTAGAATATTATGAAGCGTTAGATAAAGCTCATACAACAGGGAATTATACAGACTTTATTAAATTAATAACAAAGCTAGAAATAGAAATGTTAAAGAAATATTTAAAATTATTATAATTATTGTGTACAGGTGGCATTATATGTCACAAGTGATATGCATTTGCATTTAGAAGTTTTAAAAACAAATAAGCCTAGCGATGTAATTAGAGTGAAAAATATTCACCAAAGGAATAATGGTGTAATTTTAGAAAGTAGGATTTAATAACTTAAAATACTCATATTTTTTCATACAAGGCATGTATTGAATCGGAAAAGGAACTTTTCCAATGAAGTTCCTTTTGTATGAATGGATATTACTATAGAAACATATTCCTTTTCTATTGATAAAACGGGTATGTCAAGAAAAGTGTGTAAGTAGTTAATATTAATATATAAATAATGTCAA
>CANSPQ010000046.1 GCA_947648915.1 uncultured Caryophanales bacterium
TGGTAGTTCTACAGCCTTATCTTATATTTTAAATTTCAACTAGCACAACGCGTTAGCTTATATTCCTTTAGATGGACACGACATTGAGATTAGTTATTTAAATAACATTATTGATAGTAGGAAATTAAATAATAGGCAAATAGGCGAATTATCTAGTATGTATATAGAAAGTGGTGAAAAATTAGGGATAGATGCTAATTTGATAGATAAATATTTATGGAATATTGGTAATGAATTCTGTAATAAAAAGAAGTGTGTTGATTGTCCATTATATAATGATTGTAAAATAAAAAAATGAAAAATAAAGGAGGATTTTGGTAAATGCAAATAGATAAACTTAAAGATTTAATTTTATATCAAAGTGAGAATACAAATAAATCTATTGGGGTACTTTATGATAATGAAGATGTTTGGTTAACGCAAAAAAACTATGGGAGAGCTATTTAATGTAGCAGAAAACAATATTACTTATCACTTACAAAATATTTTTAAAAGTGGTGAATTGAATAAAGATTCAGTTATTCAAAAAATTAGAGTAACTGCCTCTGATGGGAAAAATTATAATACTTCCTTCTACAGTTTAGATGCTATTATTGCTGTTGGTTATCGTGTGAATTCAAAAGAAGCTACTGATTTTAGAAGATGGGCAACTAATACTTTAAAAGAATATATTAAGAAAGGTTTTGTTTTAAATTCTGAGTTATTAAAAAATGGTCCTAAATTTGGTAAAGATTATTTTGATGAATTATTAATTAAGATTAAAGAAATTAGAGCTAGTGAAAGAAGATTTTATCAAAAAATAACTGATATATATATATAGAATGTAGTTATGATTATGATAAAAATAATGAAACAACAAAAGAATTTTACAAAAATGTGCAGAATAAACTACACTTTGCTATTACAGGTATGACAGGACCAGAGATTATATATAATAGAGTTGATTCAAAAAAAATTACATGGGACTTCAAGCCTGGAAGAATGCCCCTGATGGTAAAATACTTGAAACTGATGCTGTAGTTGCTAAAAATTATTTATCAGAAGAAGAGATAAAAGAACTTAATAATTTAGTATCTATGTATTTAGATTTTGCTGAACGACAAGTTAAATTAGGCCATATTATTTCTATGCAAGAATGGAAGGATAAATTAGAAATGTTTTTAAATTTAAACGAATATAACATTTTAAAGGATAATGGCAAAATCAAAAAAGAAATGGCAGATAAACTAGCATTAGATGAATATGAAAAATATCGTGTAGTACAAGATCAAAAGTATATATCCGATTTCGATGAATTGATGTTAGAAACTAAAAACATTGAGACACAAGAATAATGTTCCCTTCTCCCTACAGATTATAGTATTTTGTATGGAGAAAGAAACATGTAAAATACTTACTAAGGAAAGAAAAAATGGATAGTTAGCTTAGAAAATATCAATTGTTTACTAATAAAAGAGACCTATTTTGTAAGTCTCTTTTCAATATAGAAAACAATATAATACATAATAGTAGCAGTAAAATACAAAGTAGGATAACACCTGTAATCACAAGATTGAGATTAAATACTTGTGAACCATACATAATAAGATATCCTAATCCTTCTTTAGAGACTAGAAATTCTTCCATAATAATGCCGACTAACACTATATGGAGAGAAAAATTAAACGTTAAAAAGCATTTATTCATAGCCATTAATTTGGTATAATATAGGCAATAGTTTTATTCGAAATTAAGAAAGAAAGGAGATGGTTGTTTTGAATAATTTAGAAGTTATTAGCAGTACAGAAGAATTTTTAGTTTTTAAAACGCAAGAACAAGAAAAGGGAATTTCAGTTAGATATGAAAATGAGAATTTATGGATGACACAAAAAGCAATGGCTGAACTTTTTGATACAGGAATTGATAATATTAATGTTCATTTGAAAAATATATTTGATGAAAAAGAGTTAGATATAAATTCAACTATTGAAGAAATTTCAATAGTTCAAACTGAAGGCAATAGAAAAGTAAAAAGAAAAATGAAATTCTATAGTCTAGATGCTATTATATCTGTAGGTTATAGAGTGAATTCTAGAAGAGCTACGCAATTTAGAAGATGGGCAACTCAAGTTTTAAAAAAATTTACGATTGAAGGATACGTTTTAGATAAAAAACGAATGGAGAATGGATCTTTCTTAAATAAAGATTACTTTGAAAAACTTTTAGAAGAAATTAGAGAAATTCGTTTAAGTGAAAGAAGATTTTATCAAAAAATCACCGATATTTATGCTACTAGTATTGATTATGATGCTGCATCTCCAACTACAATTAAATTTTTCAAGAAAGTACAAAATAAGATGCATTATGCTATTACGCATCAAACTGCTGCAGAAATCATCTATAATAGAGCGGACCATACAAAACAAAATATGAATTTGACTTCTTGGAAGAATACTCCAAAAGGAAAAATAATGGAATCTGATGTGGTAGTAGCTAAAAATTATTTAACAAAAGAAGAAATAAAAGATTTGGAAAGAATTGTGAATGCCTTTTTAGAACTTGCAGAGCGAAGAGCAGAGAGACATATTCCTATGACAATGGAGGATTGGAGTACTAGAATCGATAAATATTTACTAGCAGATGATTTAGATGTTTTAAAAAATGCAGGAAAAATATCTCATGAAATAGCAGTAGATAAAGCTCTATGTGAATTTGAAAAATATAGAATTACACAAGATAAATTATTTGAATCAGACTTTGATAAATTTATAGATAATTTAAAAAATGAATGATTAAATTGCTAATAAAAATTTTAGCTGTATAAATAGAAGCCAAAGAAAAGAGACTATTTTGTAAGTCTCTTTTCAATATAGAAAACAATATAATACATAACAGCAGATAAAATACAAAGTAAGATAACACCTGCAATCACAAGATTGAGATTAAATACTTGTGAACCATACATAATAAGATATCCTAATCCTTCTTTAGAGACTAGAAATTCTCCCATAATAATGCCAATTAAAGACATGCTGATATTAATCTTTAAAGCACCAATAATGGTTTTATAAGAAGCAGGCAATACTAGTTTAAAAAATGTTTGTGTTTTGGTTGCATGGAAAGATTTCATTAATTTTAGTTTATTGGAATCTGTATTTGCAAAACCTTGTGATACATTGATGATGGTAATAATAACAGAAATCAATAAAGCCATGATAATAATGGAACGAATCCCAGCTCCACCCCAAATAATAATAATAGGGCCTAATGCAACTTTGGGTAAGCTATTTAAAATCGTTAAATAAGGATCTGCAACTTTAGCAATAAAAGAATTCCACCAAAGAATCGTTGCAATGACACATCCGATTATCGTTGCAAGAACAAAACTAATACAAGTTTCATAGGTGGTTACCCAAATATGATGATATAAATTATTTGCTTGATGTAACCCAATAATTGTATTCCATACTTTTTTTGGACTAGAGAAAATAAAGGTATTAATCATTTCATGGTCTGCTAAGAACTGCCAAAGGATTAAGAATAGAACTAGGATAGCAACTTGAACAATCCTAACCCATAATTTTGTTCTTTTTCTTCTTTTTAAATAACGTAAATGTTCTTCACTATACATGGAAATCAATATCCTTCCATAACATATCATAATAAGTAGAAAATTCCTTGGCTTTTCTATTTTCAATTGGATTGGATTTATTACTCAATTCAATGGTATAGATATTTTTAATCTTACCAGGTCTTCCTGTCAAAACGATTACCTTATCAGACATAGAAATCGCTTCTGCCAAATCATGTGTTACCATAATGGCACTTTTTTTCTCTTTTTTTAAAATATGATAAACATCGTCTGATACTGCAAGTCTTGTTTGGTAATCTAAAGCCGAAAATGGTTCATCGAGAAGTAAAATATCAGGTTTCGTAGCAAGTGTTCTAATCAAAGCAACTCTCTGTCTCATACCTCCCGATAAATTCTCAGGATAATGATACATAAAGTCTTTCAGTCCATACGTTTCTAATAAATGTATTACATATGCTTTATTTTCTTCTGTTAATTCTTTTTTGATTTCTAAACCGAGTAGACAGTTGTCCAAAATGGTTCTAAAATCAAAAAGGCAATCTTGTTGCAACATATAGCCAATCTTTTTGCCTTCCTGTAATTCAATTGTCCCATCTGATGGTTTCATTAAATCAGATAATATCGATAATATTGTTGATTTTCCACATCCACTAGGACCTACAATCGAAACAAATTCTCCTTCTTGTAAGGTGTAAGAAAAATTATCAAGTGCTAGGATTTCTTCTTTTGGCGTATGATATATTTTTCTTAAATTATCGATTTTCAATATTGGTTTCATTTTTGTGAATATTTTGTTTCTACTAATTCATGATAAGGAGCCTTTGTCGTTAATTCTCCACTATTTGCCATAATTTCTTGAATATGATTAAAGTCATCTTCTTCAATATAAGTTGTTTGAAACCATGAATCAATATCCATGTATCTTTGTACAATCGTCGTTAAATCGTTTTTAGAAATGTCTGGGAAGTAGTCTAATATTTCATTCGCAACTTCTTCCGCTGTATGACTATGTACATAATCAAGTCCTTTTTGAATTGCTTTTGTAAATCCTTCGATTACTTCAGGATTGTTTTCTATATAAGATTTTTTAGCATTATATGCAGTGTAAGGCACTACACCACCTAATTCTCCTACAGATGCGACTACATAGCCGTATCCTTGTTTTTCTAACTGCAAAGCGCTAGGTTCAAATAATGCTACAAAGTCTCCAGTTCCTCCAATAAAAGCTCCTGTTGTGGATGCAAAATCAATACTGGTATCAAAGTTTGTTTCACTTGTTTTTACACCATTTTGATTGATGGCATATTCTAATGTCATAGCAGGCATTCCACCTTTTCTACCCGCAATGATATGTTTTCCTTTCACATCTTCAATTTTAAAATTGTCGTATTTTTCTCTAGATACTAAGAAACTACCATCCCGTTTTGTTAAGGCAGCAAAGCTTTTTAAATAATCTTTTTCCCCATTATTGTATACATAAATAGTTGCTTCACTACCACTGAATCCAATTTGGACATCTCCAGATAAAACAGCAGCAGTTACTTTATCCGCACCTGATGTTAAGATAATTTCTACATCTAATCCTTCCTCTTCAAAATATCCTAATTTATGTGCAAGGTATTGTGGTGCATAGAAGATTGAATGTGTTACCTCTGCAACTTTGACCTTTTTCAAGTTAGATTCTTTCTTTGTAGTTGCTAGTACAATGCATAAGATTGCAATTACTGCTAGACAAATAATAGAATAAACAATTTTTTTCATATAATTCCCCTTTCTTTTCTCCATATTATATGAAAATAGTACAGATAAGGAATGGGCAGCATAACATAAATCTATAATTTTAGAAGTTATTGGTAGTAAAATTGCTAATTTTTCATATAATTTTATTGACACTATAAAATAAGTTGTGTTATAATCAGTTTGTCTTCAAATTAAGACCTGATATGGGGGATTAGCTCAGCTGGCTAGAGCACCTGCCCTGCACGCAGGGGGTCAAGGGTTCGAATCCCTTATCCTCCACCATATTTGTACGTAACCTTTGTTTTTCAAAGGTTTTTTCTTTTTTCTCATATCCATTCTCTTAAAATTCCCTTATTTTATAGTTTTTTCCATTTTATTTAATAATTCTATTGCCTTATCTTCATCTTCAGGTATTAAGTGCGAATAAATTTTTAAAGTTGTTGCTGTATTAGAATGACCTAATCTTTTTGAGATAACTGTGATAGGAATACCGTTTGATAATAGCAAGGTTGCATGACTGTGTCTAAAATCATGTATTCGAATTTGTTTTACGTTTGCTTTTTTGCAATATTCGTTTTTTTTCCTTTCAATAGTTGTAGTCGCCAATGAATTAATACCACCAAATATAAACCAACTGTCTTCAAAACCAACCATTGAACTATAATATATTTTTAAATTATTTAGTGTATCAATCGTTTGATTATTTAGTTTTATTTTTCTTATAGAAGTTAGAGTTTTTGGAACATTAAACACATAGTCATTATCTTTTTTTCTATTAGCAATAGTTTTTGTTATATTAATAGTGTCATTTTCAATATCATTCCAGTTAAGTGCTAAACATTCACCTAGTCGCATTCCAGTATAATATAGTACAGTGAATAGAGAAAAATAAACTTGATTGTCTACATTCTTTATAAATTGTACAAATTCTTCATAAGTCCAAAAGTTTGTTTTTGGAATATAGTCTTTTCTTGGGAAACCACCAACTTTACTAGCTATATTTGATTTTAGATCATAAAAGTCTATTGCGTAGTTTAAAATACCAACCATAGCAATATGTAAATTACAATTATATTTATAGGAATAACCTTTGTTTATAATTTGTTCACGCGTTGTGCTAGTTGAAATTTAAAATATAAGATAAGGCTGTAGAACTACCAAT
>CANSPQ010000047.1 GCA_947648915.1 uncultured Caryophanales bacterium
GCTATCTCTGTGCCAATGGTAACGTTAGTTTTAACAGACAAATGGCTGCCTTGTATCCCATTTTTAAGAGTATTTTGTATTACTTATATGTTTTATCCTATCCATACTGCCAATTTAAATGCAATCAATGCACTTGGAAGAAGTGATTTATTTTTAAAATTAGAAATTGTGAAAAAAGTAATTGGAATCATAGCATTGTTTTCTACTATATGGATTAGTGTAAAAGCAATGGCATATAGCCTACTAATAGTTTCTTTTTTAAGTCAGATCGTAAATTCGTGGCCAAATAAATATCTTTTAAATTATAGTTACTTTGAGCAGTTAAAAGACATTTTACCCAGTATTAGTTTAGCTCTGGTTATGAGTGTAGGTATCTATCCTATATCATTTTTACATTTACCCAATATTGTTATCCTTATGATTCAAATAATTTTGGGTGTAAGTATTTATCTTGGTGGTTCAAAAATATTGAAATTAGATTCTTTTCAGTATCTTTGGAAAATTATAAAATCAATGTTTGTAAAAAGAGGGAGTGTTTAAATTATGGCAAATAATATTTTCGTTACAAAATCATCTATGCCAGAATTACAAGAATATATGAATGAAATTTTACCGATGTGGGAAAGTCGTTGGCTTACCAATATGGGAGTAAAACATAAACAACTGCAAGCTGATTTGTGTAACTATATGGGAGTAGAAAATATTGATCTTTTTACAAATGGACATATGGCATTAGAACTGACGCTTCAAGCTATGAATCTGCAAGGAGAAGTGATTACAACGCCATTTACATTTGCATCTACTACACATGCAATTGTACGAAATGGATTGACTCCCATATTTTGTGACATTGATCCCATTACCTATACTATGGATACAAATAAACTAGAAAAATTAATTACTGATCATACTTGTGCGATTATGCCAGTTCACGTATATGGCAATATATGCAATATAGAAGAAATGGAACGAATTGCTCATAAATATGAATTAAAAGTGATTTATGATGCTGCTCATGCTTTTGGTGAAACTTATAAAGGAAAAGGAATTGGTTCTTTTGGCGATGCTTCCTGTTTTAGTTTTCATGCTACGAAAGTATTTCATAGTATTGAAGGTGGTGCTGTATGCTTTGAAGATAAACAACTTGGGGATAAATTATATGAGTTAAAAAATTTTGGTATTCATGGTCCAGAAGAAGTATCCGCTGTTGGTGCAAATGCAAAGATGAATGAATTTTGTGCGGCTATGGGTTTATGTAATCTTCGCCATATAGAAGAAGAAATAGAAAAAAGATATCAAGTAGTAAAAAGATATCGGGAACATTTAGATGGAGTAGAAGGAATCCAATTAAATACGATACAACCAGAGATTACCTATAACTATGCCTATTTTCCAGTGGTTTTTGAAGAAAAGCAATTTGGAGCAAGTCGTGCAGAAGTATTTGATAAATTAGCGGAACATGGCATTGGAGCAAGAAAATATTTTTATCCATTAACAAATACATTTTCAGCATTTCATGGTCAATATAGTGTAAAAAATACACCTATTGCATTACATATTAGTAAACGAGTATTAACACTTCCACTTTATGCTGATCTTGCATTAGAAGATGTCGATAGGATTTGTGATATTATTTTGAATTGTAGATACTAAAAATGTTAAAGAATATGTAAAAATATAGAGGTTTAAAATGAATCCTAAAAAACTATTAATCTTTCCAGCCGGAACAGAGATTGCATTTGAGATAGTAAATGCATTAAAGTATTCAAAATTTGTAGAGCTTTATGGTGGTACAAGTGTAAAAGATCATTCAGAATTTGTATATAAAAATCTGATTGAAGGGTTTCCTTACATAAATGAGGAAGGATTTTTAAACTATCTAAATGATAAAATCCGCC
The DNA here is from genome assembly GCA_947648915.1 of uncultured Caryophanales bacterium. Taxonomy (GTDB): domain Bacteria; phylum Bacillota_I; class Bacilli_A; order RF39; family UBA660; genus UBA5026. The sequence continues at coordinate 1,899 of CANSPQ010000047.1, forward strand.
AATATCATATCGATTGTATATATCCTGCTCATGATAGTGTGAGTGTATTTTTAAGTGAACATAGAGAAGAAATAGAAGCACAAGTAATTATAACAGAAGAATTTACTACAAAGATATGTAGATCAAAAGCTGCAACCTATCAATATCTAGCAGAAGAAACTTTTATTCCTGAAATTTACAATTCTGTGGAAGAAGTAAAAACCTACCCTGTTTTTGTAAAGCCTATGGTTGGACAAGGGGCAAAAGGAGCAAAAAAAATTAATAATGAAGAAGAATTGATTGTGGCATTAAAAGAAAAAGAATCTTTAGTCATTTGTGAATATTTGCCCGGAATGGAATATACCATCGATTGTTTTACAGACGAAAATGGTACTTTATTAGTTTCTAAATTAAGAAATCGAGAGAGAATTAAAGCTGGCATCAGTGTAAGATCAAAGCAACTGGAAATGGATGATGAAATTGTAGAGATTGCAAGAAAAATTAATAGTAAATTTACATTTCAGGGTGCTTGGTTTTTTCAAGTGAAAAAGAATCTTAAAAATGAATATCGTTTGTTAGAAATTTCTCCACGTATTCCCGGAACTATGGGAGTATCAAGAAATTTAGGAATTAATTTTCCTATGCTTACGTTGTTTGTTTTTTGGGGGTATCCTGTCAGTATCCTTGAAAATCAATATGATATTATGTTAGATCGTGCCTTTTATAGTGCCTATAAGATAGATTTACAATATGATCATATTTATTTAGATTTTGATGATACCTTAATTATCAATGATAAGGTGAATCAGGATTTAATGAGATATGTATATCAAGCAAGTAATGAAGGAAAAAAGTTACATTTATTAAGTAAACATAAAACCGACATTTATGTGGATTTAAAGAAATATAAAATTGATCCTGCTTTATTTGAAGATATTATCATACTTTCTGCTATGGAAGAAAAATCAGAATATATCACAGAGCAGAATGCTATTTTTATTGATGATAGTTTTTCAGAACGAAAAAAAGTGAAAGATAACAAAGGGATTGCGGTATTTGATTTAGATATGGTAGAAAGTTTAATAGATTGGAAATTCTAAAAAGAAAAGGAGTTTTTAATATAATGAATCATGTGGATGTAGAACGAGTACAAAAACGTTTATTGGAAATGGGAGTAGAAATAACAAATATTTTAGATTTCCATCATATTAAATATATGATTGCATTTGGTACTTTACTAGGTGCAATAAGACATCAAGGATTTATTCCTTGGGATGATGATTTTGATCTTTATATTTTTGATGAGGAATATGATTTTGCCATGAAATGTTTAAGAAAAGAATTACCAAAGGATATGTTTTTAGAGGATGAAACTTCTGAACCCTTATATTTTCATGGATGGAGTCATGTAAAAGATTTGAATACTAAAACGAAATGTGAAAAATTTTTACAAGATGATCTCTATTCCCACCATGGCATTTCTGTTGATTTATATCGGACGTATAAAATGAAGTTTTCAGAATTACACGGTTTTTTAAATGAAGAAAATAAAAAATATATTGAACGGCGAAAACAAAAAGGAACGATAAATGAAGAGGAATATGAAAAACGGTGGAAACTACTGAAAAAAGATATGGATAGTCCCAATGAAAGAAGGGGAGATGATTCTATGGTATATAGTATGATTGCTATGTATAAAACAAAATATATGAAAGAAACGGATATTTTTCCATTAAAAAAGTATACATTTTCAAAACATGATTTTTATGGACCAAAGAATGCTCATGCGATACTAGAAAGTATCTATGGGGATTATATGGTGTTACCTCCAAAGGAAAAAAGAATACCGCATTATTCCAGTGTAATATTTCAATAAGAAATGTTTATGAATATCTATAAAGAAAGGAAGAAACTAAATTTATGACACGAAATGCAATTATTCTTGCAGCGGGAAAATCAAATCGTTTTGCACCATTTACCTATGAAAAGCCAAAAGGATTATTTTGTGTAAAAGGGGAAATTCTTATCGAACGACAAATAAAACAATTAAAAGAGGCAGGTATCAATGATATTTATATTGTTGTTGGATATATGAAGGAAAAATTTTTCTATTTGGAACAAAAATATAATATAACATTGATTGTTAATAATGATTTTGGTAAAAAAGGAAATTTATATAGTCTTTATAAGGCAAAAGATTATCTTGCAAATACCTATATTTGTTGTGCAGATCATTATTTTTCTTATAATCCATTTATAGATGACAATAGAGATAACCTTTCTTATAGAGCTTGTACTTATATAAAAGGAAAGTTTCGTGAATTTGCTGTGGAATGTTCCGATGCAAATGTGATTACAGCGGTAACTATTGGTGGTCAAAACTCCTTTGCTATGGTAGGTCATGCTTATATGAATGAGAAATTCAGTGGGATTTTTAAAGAGTTAATCGAAAAGGAAATTCATGATTTTGGAATCGCATCTATGTTTTGGGAAGAATTTTATGCTCATCATATACAGGAATTAACATTCTATAAAAAAGAGTTTTCTGAAAATGAAATTTTAGAATTTGAAACAATCGATGATTTACGTGCTTTTGATTCTGATTTTTTATTAAATGTTGATTCAGAAATTATTCAAAATATTTGTTCTACACTTTCTTGTAATCCGAATAATATTTATGATATTTCTATTATTAATGCTGGACTTACTAATGTATCTTTTGCCTTTAATTATAATGGTAAGAAATATGTATATCGTCATCCGGGAGGAACAGCAGGAAATTTAATTGATCGTCAAGCAGAATTATTTACGCAACTTGCTGCAAAAGAGATTGGAATTGATAAATCGGTAATTACGATGGATTTGCGTGGCTGGAAACTTTCCTATTATGTTTCCAATGCTAAAAATTGTGATTTTGAAAACTTTGATCATCAACTTATAGTAGCAATGGATTATTTACATAGGCTTCATGCAATAAAACCAGATACTACAGTTAAAATCTTTGATAATATAGAAGAAGGGAAAAAATTATTGAAAATTGCATCTGCTACAAAAGGTAATTTAGAACGAGAATTTGCAGATATTATTTTAAAGGTAGAAAAACTTTATGTATTCGTGAAAGAAGATGCAAAGAGATTAGGGTATTCTTTGGTACTTTGTCATAATGATGTTTATGAACCAAACTATCTTTATGATGATAAAAATGAAATCTATTTAATTGATTGGGAATATGCAGGTTTAAATTATGCTGCAAATGATATTGGATGTATTTTATGTCGTTATGATTGGAGTAAGGAACAAATAGAGCGATATTTAAAGGCATTTGTTGGGCATAAATTAACAAAAGAGGAACATAGATATTATATAGCATTTATACCAATTTCAGCGTTTTATTGGTTTTGTTGGGGATTATATAAAGGGAGTGTTGGAGATGATGATAGTTTTTTCTTTTTGCCATCTTATAGAAATCTTATAAGATTTTTAGACAAGGCATTAGAAAGCTATGAAAATAATATAGAAGAAAAAATATAAAATAATAAAGGAAATCTTGTAATGATTACAGCAATAATTTTAGCAGGTGGAATTGGTTCTCGGGTTGGATTTGATAAACCAAAACAATTTATAGAAATATTCGATAAACCAGTATTAGCTTATACAATAGAAATATTTCAAAATTATTTGGAAATAGATAATATTGAAGTGGTTTGTCATGAACTTTGGAAAGATTATTTAAAAGATATGGTTCAAAAATATAATCTTACAAAAGTAAAATGGATAGTAAATGGCGGGGAAACATTTCAGGATTCTGTAATAAATGGAATAAATCATTTAAAAAATAAGATTCATTTTGATGATTATGTATTAATTCATTATGGAGCTGCACCCTTTACATCAGAAAAAATAATTACCGATGTGATTCGGGTAATGAAACAATATGGTTCTTCGTTTACAGCAACACCTTGTTATCAATTAATGGGAAGTAATGATGGAGAAAAGTCAAAAACTTGGGTAAATAGGGATAATTATATTCAAATAGCTTGTCCCTATGGATTTAGATATTCCTATTTATTGGATATCTATAAAAGAGCAAGGGAACAGGGATTATTAGAGAAAATTGAACCACATACAACAAGTCTTATGTATGCCCTTGGAGATACCCTTTATCAGGCATATGGTGATCAAAC
>CANSPQ010000048.1 GCA_947648915.1 uncultured Caryophanales bacterium
TAGAGTCTCTTATATTAGAAATGTTAAATCCCACAAATTTTGTGATTGAGTCATATTTTTTATAAACATTTGCTATTTTTTAATGCATATGATAAAATAGCTCTGCTAAAGGGGATTTTATATATGACATTAGAAGAGAAAATAGAACAGAATTTGAAGAAGCTACATATAAAAATAGAAAATAGAATGAAGGTAATCGATAAAAAATTTCAACAAGAAATGTATCAAAAGTGTATAGATGAATTCGACAAAAAAGAATATGAAATTAGAAAAGTTTTAGGCTTACCAATATCAAAGGTAGAAAAAGAGTTAGATATTCTTCTTGAACGATTTCCAAAACAAGATGACAATTCGAAAAAAGAAACAAAACAGATGAAAATTGTACATAGACTGTTATATGCGACCATAGTAAATCTATTATTAGTTTGGAAATCAATCATTCCAAAGGAATCAGATTCTATAGAATTAGTAGTTCCGCAAATTAAAAATTATTTTGATCAGGGAATGGATATAACAGAACGAGCAAATAAATTAGTAGAAGCGATGGAACAAAACGATAAAATTACTGAAGAAGAATTTTTAATATTTGAACAATTGGAAGGTTACCTTGAAGATAATATCTATATGGATTATGTTGATGTATATCAAACATTAACGAATCTAGATGTTACATATACGCTAGAACAACCTGCAGATGAAATTGTATTTACCCTAGCCGAATATTATGCATCTGTTCCTGAAATTGCAGTATATAAAATGGGATGGAATAGAAAATCCGAAATTTTGCCACATGAATATGTTCACATGACAGGAAGATTATTTGATTACCCTGAACTTTCAGAAGGAATTACAGAATTAATTGCTAGAGAATATTGTACAGAGGGGAAATTACTAGGTTATTATCCAAAAAATGTCACCTGCGTTCGATTGTTGTGTGAGTTAATCGACCCACAAATTATATTAGAAGCTTATAGTACCCATAATTCTAATCTAATTGTAGAAGCTTTAGTGTTTAATTTTCCATCTAAAAATTTGTCCTATTTTGCTACGTGTTTATTAGACCAAATGGAGAATTACTGTGCAAGTACTCAAATCGATGATTTTGAATATTATAAAGGAAATTTAAATAGTATCATTACATTTTATACGAAAGTTTGTGGAATGGAACAATTAAGTCCTTATTTTGAACAATATATGTCATATTTAATCAATTATTATACTACTGTTCCAAATGAAAATATTCGTTTCTATTTTAATTTAGATACGACTCTATTAGAAAAAGAGCAATCCCAAAAAAGATTAAAAAATGAACAACTTTATTACATCTAATTGAAAAAATGGATTGAGTTAGCGTATAATAGTTTTGGTGAGATAAATGGAAATACTAGAAAAGTTAAAAATTGTTCCAAATTCTATACAACTATATGAAACGGCTTTTACCCATACTTCATATGCCTATGAAGAAAATAAGGAAAGCTATGAGAGGCTAGAATATCTAGGAGATGCGGTATTAGAACTTGTTATTAGTGAATATTTATATCAAAATACGGATTATGAAGAGGGAATGATGACAAAATTGCGTGCACATTATGTATGTGAAACCGCACTTTATGAATATTCGATTCGTTTAGGTCTAAATGAATATTTAAAATTAGGCCATGGAGAAGAACAAACTGGTGGAAAATACCGTAAAGCAATTGTTGCGGATATTTTTGAGTCTTTTATTGGAGCTTTGTTTTTGGATCAGGGAATTGAAACTGCCAAAAAATTTATATATAAAACAGTCATTCCATGTATTGAAAACCAAGAGTTTGACTTTTTTAATGACTATAAATCGCAGCTACAAGAACTTGTTCAAACAGATCAAAGAAGTTTAACTTATCATATAGTAAATGAAGAAGGACCTGCCCATAATAAAACTTTTACTGCAGTTGTCAAGATAGACGATATTGTTTATGGTACAGGAATTGCGCACAGTAAAAAAGAAGCAGAACAAGAAGCTGCTAAAAATGCATTAGAAAAAAGTGTAAAATAAAAGGAGACGAAAAAAGTCTCTTTTATAAATGACTTTGAATGGTTTCTAATATTGTTTCTTTCAAATTGTCATCACTACCATTCCATAAAATTTCAAAAAATACTCCAAGTCCTGGTAATATAACTTCATCCTTTGATTCAATAGAAGATATAATAGATTCTTTTATCTCTTTTTGATCAGAGTCCTTAAAATTACTACGAATATGTTCACGAATTTTAATATCCATATGATTCATCCTTTCTTTTCTAGTTTGCTAAAAAATAATATATTTATACAAAAGTAGAAAAAAATATTTCTTTTTTCTCAAAAAAACGGTATAATGAAAATAGAGTAGGAGGAATAAAATGGTATGGATTATCATTGCAGTAGTTGTAGTACTTCTTATATTGTATGTAATGGGTACTTATAACACACTTGTAAAATTACGTAATAGAGTAAAGGATCAATGGGCACAAATTGAGGTATTACTAAAAAGAAGAGCTGATTTAATTCCCAATTTAGTAGAAACCGTAAAAGGATATGCAGGTCATGAAAAATCAACATTAGAAGGTGTTATTGAAGCAAGAAACAAAGCGATTTCTGCAACGACACCACAAGAAGAAATGAAAGCAAGCGGAGAACTTTCACAAGCATTAAGTAGATTACTTGCACTTACAGAAGCCTATCCTGATTTAAAAGCAAATACGAATTTTATGGATTTACAAAATAATTTAAAAGAGGCAGAAGACAAAATATCATTTGGAAGACAATTTTATAATGATACAGTTCTAAAATACAAAGATAAATTAGAAATGTTTCCATCAAATATAATTGCCAGTATATTTGGATTCAAACCAGAACCTTTCTTTGAAGCAAGCGAGTCTGATAGAGAAGTTCCAAAAGTTCAATTTTAGGCTTACATAAGTAAGTCTTTTTTGAAAAAAAGGAGTGTACAATGAAAAAAATTTTACAAATTATTGTTTTAGCAATATTACTGTGCTTACCGATTGGTGTATGTGCAAAAGAGGGAATTTCCAATTATTATATTGATTTAACAGTTGAAAAAAATGGAGATATAACAGTAGAAGAATTATTTGTGTTAGAAGGTAGTTATAACGGCTATGAACGTATCATTAACTTTAATGGTGCCCATTCTACCTTTGATGGCAGTTTAGAATCTTTTAATGGTAGCAGAATATACAATGGAGACACTGTTGAAATCAAAGAAGTGAAAAGCATTGCAGTTTCCTCTAATAGTACCTTTTCCGACTTGAAAAAAGAGGGAAATCTATTTGAAAAGAGCTCCTATGCATCAACTGGTGAATATGGGAAGTATACTGTTAAAAGTACTAGTAATGGAAAATCAATTCGTATTTATAATCCCTCATCCCGAAAACAAAAAGGATTTTATATCAAATACGTAATTACCAATATGGCAGTAGTACATAATGATATTGCCGAAATTGGTTTCAACTTATTTTCAAATGAACAATTGGAAGATATTGATTTATTAGAAATGCACATTCATATACCTGAAAATGAAACCGAATTAAGAGCATGGGGACATGGACCCTTATGGGGAGAAACCAAAAATCTGAGTATGGAAGAAATTCAGTTAAATATTGAGTCATTGGATGCATATCAAGCAGTGGATATTCGTTTTGTTTTTGATAAATCCGTTGTTCCTTATAGTATGAAAAAAAGTGGAGTAGATGGATTATCTTCTATTCTAACAGTAGAGACAAAAAAGGCAGACGAAGCCAATATAATTCGTGAACAGAAAAAAAAGGATGAAAGGCGAAGACAAATAATAGGAGATTTCCTTTTTGGTTGTGGCGTTATTTGGCTGATTGGATTAATCTTTTTAATTTTTTATGTTTACCATAAGTATGATAAGGAATATAAAAATGTATTACCATCTAAATATTATAGAGAGTTTCCAGATACTTATGGGCCTGAAGTGGTTGGATATTTATTTCATAAGAAGATAACGAACGATGACTTATCCGCCTCCATATTAAATCTAATTTATAAAAAAGCAATTTCATTTGAACCAATAGAAAAGAAAGACTATAAATTAACCAATTTGCACGCAACCGATGTATCCGAGGCAGAACAAAAATTATTGGAGTGGTTGTTTCATGACAAAGAAGAAATTACACTTTCTGAGTTAAAAAAAGAGGCAAAATCTTCATATGAAGATTTTATCAATCGGTATAATACTTGGAAAACAAAAGCTACAAAAACAGGGGAAAGATATCAATTTTATGAAAGTTCCACCAAAAGTAGAGTTCTATCCATTTTATACTGTATATTAGGAATGTTGTTATCCATTCTATTATTATTTGCAGTGAATAAAATTATAATTGGTGTTGCACTTTATCTAGTATCTTTTTGTACAATTTTTTATTTCGCTACATATAAAAAAAGATCCAAAGATGGTAGTGAAGCCTATTATAAATGGTTGGGTCTTAAAAACTTTATGAATGATTTTGGTAACTTTGAGGAAAAGGAACTCCCTGAAATTACACTGTGGGAAAAATATTTAGTGTATGCTGTTAGCTTAGGATGTGCGAAAAAGTTATCCAAAACAATGGAAATTAAAGTAAAAGAATTAGAAAATGCTGGTCAAACTATTGATACAACACTTTTTGATTTGTCTCGTATGCATATGTGGTTATCATTTAACCAAAGTTTATCTGGAACTGTAACTTCTGCGATTAGTACTGCACATAGCACACAGATTGCAAATAGCAGTAGTTCTTCCTCTGGTGGATTTGGCGGAGGCTTCTCTGGTGGTGGCGGTTCCTTCGGTGGAGGCGGTGGTGGTGGCCGTTTCTGATTCACATAAATATGATTAATTATAATTGAGGTGAGATGATGGAATTTCAAAAAAATAAGTTTTATAACAACAAACCCACCAAAATAGCAGGAAATAAAGTATTACCGAAAAATAATCCTTTTGAGATGTCAAAACAATTTTTAAATAAAAATAAAATGAATAAAATAGAGGAAAAACCAATGACACCAGAACGTAGGTTTGAAGAACAACAAAATCAAAAACATTTTATCCATAAAAATCCCTTTCGAAAATAATGGTGTTTTTCTATCACTTGTGATATAATGAATAAAGTAAAAGAATAATTGGTGGTGATATGGTGGATACAAATGAGAATTCTACAACAAATATAGAGGAAAAAATGAAACAAGATTCATTGGATCGTGATCGTATTATGGAAGAAGTAAACCGTAATTTGGATAATCACAGCCGTAGAATTGTGGAATATGGTCAAAAAGCAAAGACTTTAGATTTATTGGAAGTAAAATATAATAGTCTGGAAAAAGAAAGTAAAGGAGTTATTACCGCTATGCAAAAAAAAATAGATGAACTTACAGAAACCAATGCCAATTTAGAAAATGAAGTTATGATACTAAGAAAAACGATTTTGAATTTTAAAAGTAAAACGACAGGACTACGTTCTGCCATGGAACTTATCATTAATGATTTTGGAATCGATCAAGTTGTACTTGCAACGGGAATTGATAAGGACAAATTAAAAGAATACCTGAAAAATTAATATATGGAAATCAATCATAAAATAGTTTGCGAGTAGATATATAAGTTAGCTATTTGTAAACG
>CANSPQ010000049.1 GCA_947648915.1 uncultured Caryophanales bacterium
AATTTACTCATATAAAAACCTCATTTCTTATGTCCAAGAAATGGGGTTCATATCAATATTGGTATCTCTAGTATGGAATATTGGTATCCCTAGACATGGAATAACTATTATACACCAAAAAGGACATATCTCTATGCCCCAATTTTATTTCCTTCTAATTTTAGTTTATCGGCAATTGTTACAATAAATTCTGAATTGGTTGGTTTTGCCTTATCAATATCTACACTATGACCGAATATTTCTTCCATCAAATCCCAGTTTCCACGATTCCAACTGACCTCTATCGCATGACGAATGGCACGTTCTACACGAGATACTGTGGTATCAAATTTTAAAGCCAGTTCTGGATATAACTCCTTGGTAATTCCACCAATCGTTTCGGGTCTTTCATAGATAATTCCAATTCCTTCTCTAATATATTGATATCCTTTAATATGTGAAGGAATGCCTAACTCATGTAATATCTTGGTAATGGATATTTGTAAATTATTATGATAAAAATCAATATTTTTACTTTGTCCACTTTCTTTCGTTGCTTCTAAAATACGCTTTTGTAAATCGGAAAGTTCAAATGGTTTGAGTAAGAAATAATTCACTCCATATTCCGAAACTTCACGAATTACATCACTCGCATTATAGCTGGTCGCAACAATTACCTTTTTCTCAATGCCACGCGCCTTCATCTCTTCTAATACATACATTCCATCTTTTTTAGGCATAATCAAATCTAACAAGATCAAATCATATGCATCCTGTTTTTCTTCAATTATCTGCATGCCTTCCTGTCCATCATAAGCCACTAAATCAATACTAATTTGTTCACTACTACTAAAATACTCCTTGACCATTTCGACTAAATTTACATTGTCGTCTATCATAAGTACTCTGGTATGTTTCATTTCTGTCTTCCTTTCTAAATCGTACTGCTTATCTTGTTTTATTATACTACCTATACACTTACTTTACTAGAGAAAAAATTAGCTAGTTTTGTCGAAAAAAGAAAGAAGTTGATTCTCATACAACTTCCTACAACTCACTACTTAAGGCTTATCATCAAACCCTCTTTTTACGACATCTTTTACTTTATCAATAAATTTTTTCTCATTTCGTTTTGCCTCTAAAGCACTATGATAAACATCCAATACTTTTTCCGCATAATATTTAAGCGAATGCTCATCGGCTGTAATACGTGCCTGTTTCTGCATATGGAATAATTTTTCTTTATCTGCAATTAACGTTTCCATGCAAGTGATATATTGTTTTTTTGTTTGAAACAAATATCCATTTAAACCATCTACGACAACATCTCTAAAACTTTCATCCTCTACACAAACCACAGGTAAAGAAGCAGCCATAGCTTCTACTACTGTAAGCCCTTGTGTCTCTGTCTTAGAGGCAGTCGCAAATACATCGGCAATTCCATAATAGTTTGGAACTTCCTCCCAAGCAATCGCATTGGTAAAAATGACTGAATCAGCAATTTTCAAATCGATACTCATTTGAATAAAATGTTCATAATCAGGTCCACTACCGACGATTACTAACTTGCAATGGGGATATTTCTTGACGAGATTCACATGAGATTCCAATAATACTTCCACACTTTTTTCTTTCGCAAGGCGTCCCACATAAAGAATTACAAAGTCCTCTGGTTTAATTCCTAGTTCTTGTTTAATCGCAAGCAAATCATCATGTTTCAGTCTCTCACGATAAAAGCGTTCTACATCAATTCCTGTTGGAACAATGTGAACATTCTTTTCAAATTTATATTTTTCTTTAAATAAATCATACGTCTTTTTACTTGGAACAATTAATTCACTTGCGGTTTTATCACAGTAGAATTTCGTTAGATATTCTACTATTTTTTTACTTGATTTATCAAAATGCCCTTTTGTAATATAATGCACATAATCTTCATACATCGTATGATACGTATGCACAAGTGGAACATCCAGTTGTTTCGCAATAATACGCGCAAATGTCCCAATGCCAAATTCTGTATGAGAATGGATGACATCCAGATTCCATTTTTTGATTTTATTAATCGCTCGAATTGGATAAATACCCGTTAACCTATAATCATATATCCCAATTGGAATCCCAGGGATTCGAATAATATGATCATAATTCTCATATTTATAAGACATATTTTCAGGATTAACCGTTACGATAAATACCTGATGTCCTTTTTTCTTTAAAGCCTTTTCCAACATTAAAATACTAGTAGAAACACCATTGATAAATGGTGGATAAGTATCTGTAAATATTCCAATTCTCATTTTATTTCTCTCCCTTTAAAGTTGAAAGCAATCGCACCAACAATCAATCCAAAATAGTAAGTAATTGCGCGCCATAATAACATCACTGCATTCAACTTACTTCCTACAACAAAGTTACCAAAAAAGGCAATAAACCCATATTCAAGTCCGCCTGTTCCACCAGGAATCGGCACAAAGGAACCAATCAACATTACATAGGCACTCGTAATCAATACTTGAAATGCATTCATACTGGTATAGTCCCCCATCGCAAATAATAATGCAATTGGAATCAAATATAGACAAATTAATGCAATTAAATTATACAAAATCGAAGAAATAAATTGTTTTTTATTATGAAATAGTGTTTTTGCTCCTGCATGAAAACGATTGATGTATTCTTCAAATTGTGTTTCTTTTTGTTCTTTATTTTTAATTAGATGGAATTTAGAGAGCAATCTAATTAAAACATGCATAATTCGTTTGTTTGTTTTTTTCGCAAATGCAATGATGAATAATCCCACAATCACTAACGTATTGATAATGAAGCCGATTGTAACTAAATATTTGAGTAAATGTACTTCTTTGAAAAAATGCCCAAAGTAATTAGATATAATTGCCACCATACCCAAAAAAACAAGTGGAATCTGATATACAATAAAGTTTTGAATAATGATGTTAGTACTATCTGTTAATTTCACACCACTTTTATTTAACATATAAATTTGAAAAGGTTGTCCCCCAGAAGCAAATGGTGTAATTGCATTAAAAAATTGAGTTGACAATGTTAATCGTAAGGTTTGTTTGAAGGTATAATCTGGTTTAAAATCACAGATAACATGATGTACTTCTATCGCTTTGAATAACCAATAGCAAACTACCAAGAAAATCGCAACTAAAAACCAAAGAGGATTTAATGTAATAATTTCATGAATGATGTTTTCAAAATCATCTTTCAATGAAAAATATAAAACAAATCCCGTAATGAAAAGTAATATTAATATATTGATAATTGACTTTTTATTTTTCATTGATAATCTCGATTCCTGATAATTTTTTTCCTTCAAGCAATTCTAATGAAGCACCGCCACCTGTTGAAATATGTGTGACTGCATCCGCATAACCAAGATGTTCTATAGCAGAAGCTGTATCACCACCACCTACTACAATTAAACCATCATTTTCTTTCAATAATTTGCAAATTGCTTCTGTACCTTTCGAAAACGGTTCTAGTTCAAACATTCCAACTGGACCATTCCAAAGAATCGTTTTACTATCTTTTATATATTGTGAGAATAATTTTACAGTGTTATGTCCAATATCTAAGCCAATTTCATCTTCCCCAAAATCACTAATAAATCTTTCATTTGTTTCTGTTTCTTCTTTTACTTCTTTTGCGTTCACACTATCAATTGGTAAAATAATTTTATCGGGATATTGTTTCATTAACTCTTGACAGAAATCAAGATGTTCTTCATCGCATAAAGATTCACCAATAGAAAGCCCGCTTGCTTTTAGAAAGGTATAAGCCATTCCGCCACCAATTAATAGTTGATCTGCCTTTGTCACTAAATTTTCAATTACTTCTATTTTATCACTTACTTTAGAACCACCCATAATTACAGTAAAAGGATGCTCCGGATGATTTAAAATTGGTTCAAACGCAGTTAATTCTTTTTCGATTAAAAACCCAATCCCATTTGGAAGATGAGATGCGATACCGACATTTGATGCATGTACCCTATGACTCGTTCCAAAGGCATCATTGATGAATAGATCGCCTAAACTTGCCCAATAAGCACCTAATTCTGGATTATTCTTGCTTTCCTTTTTTCCATCCAAATCTTCGTATCTTGTATTTTGTAACAATAATACTTGTCCACTTTCTAAATGAGAAACAGTTTCTTCCACTAATTTACCTCTTGTTTCATCTACAAAAATGACCTCTCGATTTAAAAGCTCACTTAAACGGAGTGCGACTGGTTCTAAATCATATATACTCTTATCTTCCTCTATTTCAATTCTACCCAAATGAGAAAGTAGTATTACCTTAGCACCATTTTCTATGGCATAAGATATGGTAGGTAAACTAGCCTTAATACGAGTGTCATCCTGAATGCATCCATTTTGAATTGGCACATTAAAATCCACACGTATTAATACTTTTTTATTTTTTAAATTGTAATCACGAATTGTTTTTTTCATACGACACTCCTTTGTTGTTTCATAAAATCATTCAATTTTATTATTAGGTTGTTCTAATTTTTCTGGGAATAGCTCATAATGATAAGTCAAATCTTGTTGTATCGTTACACGAACTGTATAATCACCTTCATTTTTTATATTTGTCTTATTTTTTGGATCATATGTATTTGAATTCAAAAATTTATGTTCCATCAATTCTTCTAAGTAAATGTGAATATAGTCACCCGCTTCTGCAAAACGATAAGAATCATTTTCAGTATATTCTTCTAAATGGCTTTGCAAATACGCCTCTGTTGCTAAAAATATATTGTCTAAAAAACTTTGATATTGATTTTCCTTCTGTTTCTTCAGTAAACCAGTAACAGAAGGAACTGCAATTAAAAGAATAACAGCAAGTATCGTAAATACACCCAATAATTCGATTAATGTGAAACCCTTTTTTTTCATCTAAACCACCTATTTAACTATTCTTATTTTATATCTTTTTCTTATTTTTATCAAGCAAATTTAAAAATCTATATCAAATATACAAATATAAACAAATAATAAAAGGCCAAATATTACTTTGACCTTTGTTTAAATCAAGACTGCTTGTATGCAAAAATGGCTTTTACAGAGGATGCACTTTTAGAAGCATATACATAATTATTCATACAATAACCATTCGAACCATGAGTTCCATATGAAAAAGTAAGAATTCCATTTTCATACCTTGATACTGTTGGAGGCGTATAAGAGCCTATAACTGAAATAGAAGTATTATTATCACATAGACCTTCAGCAGCTGTATTACTTAAATCGATTCTATTACTTATAAGATAAAAATCATCTTTCGTATAATCTTCCCAATTTGGCAAAATATCCTTTACATTAAGTGGAGAAGTTAAATTACTCCCAAGAAATACAATTTGTTCATCTATACTCTCTAGTGTTCCTGTAATTAACTCACCTTGTACAATGGCTGTCTTTCCTTCTTTGATCTCTTCTGCTGTCGCATCCCCTTGTTTCTTAAGT
>CANSPQ010000050.1 GCA_947648915.1 uncultured Caryophanales bacterium
GTTAATATAGGAGGTGTTTTATGGCACGTATTAAAGGTGTAGATATACCAAATAACAAAAGAGCTGAAATCGCATTGACTTACATTTATGGGATTGGAAGAAGTTTATCGAACAAAATCTTAAATGACGCTAATGTCGATATCAACAAAAAGGCAGGAAGCCTAACAAATGAGGAATTAGATCGCATTCGTGAACAAATTGAAAAATATACCATCGAAGGTGATTTAAGACGTGAAGTGAATATGAACATCAAAACCAAGATGGAAATCAATTCATATCAAGGAACTCGTCATAAAAGAGGTTTACCTGTTAGAGGACAAAGAACAAATAGAAATGCTAGAACTCGTAAGGGTAAAGGTAAAACAGTTGCTAATAAGAAAAAATAATTGTAACTTAAAAAAGGAGGTTATATCATATGGCTTATAAACCAAGAAAACGTAAAGTAAAGAAGAATGTGCCAGAAGGGCAAGCTTATATCCATTCTACTTTCAATAACACAATTGTAACACTTTGTGATAAAGAAGGAAATGCAATTAGCTGGGCTTCTGCTGGAACATTAGGATTCAAAGGAAGTAAAAAATCAACTCCATTCGCAGCTGGTATGTCTGCTGAAGCAGCAGGAAAAGCCGCATTTGATATGGGAATGCGTAAGGTTGAAGTTTTTGTAAAAGGACTCGGTTCAGGACGTGAAACTGCAATTCGTTCATTACAAACTGCTGGTTTAGAAATTACTTCAATTACAGATGTTACACCTGTACCACATAATGGATGTCGTCCACCAAAACGTCCACGTGGATAAAAGAAAAAGGAGTGTGAAAAAGTGTTAAACTTTGAAAAACCAATTTACAAACTTACAGATTATGTTGAAAATAATAATTATGGAAAATTCGAATTAGAACCTTTGGAAAGAGGTTTTGGAACTACTATTGGTAATGCACTTAGAAGAGTGATGTTATCCTCTATGCCAGGAAGTGCGATTGTCGCTGTCAAAATTGATGGTGTCATGCATGAATTTCAAACCATTGAAGGTGTCGTAGAAGATGTAACATCTATTGTTTTAAATTTAAAAAGTGTGGTTTTAAAGAATCATACAGAAGAAATCAAAACTGCTCATTTATCTGTTTCAGAGGAAAGAGTTGTGACTGCAGCTGATATCATTACAGATTCTGATGTTGAAGTTGTAAATCCAGATCAAGTGATTGCCACTTTATCTAAGGGTGGAAAACTTGATATGGAATTTATTATCGCAAATGGAAGAGGATATGTTCCATCGAATGAAAATAAAAAATATTTGGAAAATGCCGCTGTTGGATATATTCCAATTGATGCATTATACTCTCCAATTGAAAGAATCAGTTATGATGTAGAATCAGCTCGTGTTGGACAAGATGCCAATTATGATAAATTGATTATGAATGTATATACCAATGGTTCTATTCGTCCTGAAGAAGCAATGGCTTTGGGTGCTAAAATATTAATGGAACATTTGAGTATTATTACCAATTTAAGTGAAATTGCTGATACAACAGGAATTATGAATGCAAAACAAGAGGATAGTAAGTTAAAAAAATTAGAGACATCTATTGATGATTTGGATTTCTCAGTAAGAGCTTATAATTGCTTGAAAAGAGCAGGTGTTAATACGCTTGGTGATTTGACTGAAAAATCTGAGTTAGAAATGATGAAAATCCGTAATTTAGGTAAAAAATCTTTGAAAGAAGTTATTGATAAGATTAAAGAAATGGGACTTAAATTCCGTGATGAAGACTAATAGTTAGGAGGATTATTATGGCTTATAGAAAATTAGGACGTACTTGTAAACATAGAAGAAGTATGTTAGCTAATTTGACAAAAGATTTGATCATGAATGAGAGAATCGAAACCACTGAAACAAGAGCCAAAGAAGTACGTAAGTTCTTTGATAAAATGGTTACGTATGGGAAAAATGGTTCGCTTGTATCTAGAAGAAAAGCACTTGCTTTCTTACAAAATGACAATGTAGCCACAAAAAAAGTATTTGAAGATTATGCAACTCGTTTTGCAAGTCGTAATGGTGGTTATACAAGAATCTTAAAGTTAACAGAACGTAAAGGGGATGACGCTTTAATGGTCATCTTAGAAGTTGTAGAGGGATAGTAATCCTTCTTTTTTGTGAAGTTAAGTGCACTTTATATAAATTTATAGCAAATGTTAGAAATAAATTACCACAAATTATGGAAATTAACTCGAATATTTTTCATTTTACATAGAATAAAAACTTATAGCTTATAAAAATCTCACAAAAACATTTGACAAATATCAACGAATCTGTTAAACTCAAATCAAGAGATGGACGAATAATCGAATACTAAAAGGCAGTGTTTAACAAAAAGACTGCCTTTTGTCAACATTTGTAGAACATATAGCTTTTATTATAAATAAAATTATAGGGTTAAAATTAGGAGTGAGAGAAATGAAATTGAACAAAATGGTATAGAGAATAGAGGTTTAAAAAATACAAAAAAAATTGTAAAGATTATTGTAGCAATATGTTTAATATGGACAATATTCTTTTCAACAGACTATATATTAGTTACAAAATTTTGTAAAAGACCATTATTTTCAATTAATGTTAAAACTGATTATATTTCTGGTGCTGATTTTTCTGTTATTGATCAGATACATCGAAAATATGTTGGGCTAGGTTATAGTTTTTCCACAAGGAGTTTTGCTAGAACTGAGGCGGACATATTTTTTGCAGAAATAAGGTTATTTAATAAAAAAATTAGAACATATTTTAAAGGAATATTTGATTGATTATTACATTAAAAATAATTTGATTAAGTTTGATATATTAATGTTATATGAACTTAATAGAAAAATAGATTTAATAGTGTAAAAATTTTACACTAAAATGAAAGGTGAGAGAAATGAAATTGAAAAAAAATGATATAAAAAATAGAAGTTTAAAAAATACGAAAATAAAAAAATTTGCCATAATTTTTATTGCAATATGTTTAATATGGACAATATTCTTCGCAACTGATTATATACGAGTTACAAAGTATTATAAAAAACCGTTATTTTCGATTAATGTCAAATCAAAACATATTGTTGATTCTTATGCAGATTATATTGAACAAAAATATGTTGGATTAGGTTATAGCACCTATATAAGAGTTTCTGATGTTTCCAAAGATAAATATGATGTTGATTATGCAGAAATAAGATTAATTAATAAAGTAATTAAATCTTTTTTTAGAGGAATAACAGGTTAAACTATATTAATAGCAGTTTTATTTCTTCTTAAAGATTTAAATTAACAAAAGTTTTTGATATCAGCTTCTGTTTAAAATTAAGGTGTGCCTTGAACATAATGAAAGAAGTGATGCCCAATATAAAAACTACATGTATATAAGAGAGATAGCGTGAAAAATAATTATATTATTCAATGCTTATGTATGGTTTAAACACAGTGAAAGGGCTGAATGTTTTTATGAAAAGAAGTATTTTATGGATGAGTGCAATTTGCACATTATTTAGTGGAATTGCTTATACTAGTCAGATAACAGCATTAGAAGTAAAATCAGAAAATTTGACGATGAATTATAGTGATTATTGCAATTCTTCATTATTAGATGGATTAGGAAATATTGTTAGAGATAGCACAATTAATATAAATGGGATAGAAAATCCGTTATATTGTACGTTTGATAATAAGGATGATGCTATTCAAAAATTGCAAGAGCGTATTCCTACAATTTTATCTGTTATAGCAAATGCATACAAATTAGAATCAATAAGTGATCAAAATTGGGAAGAATATAGAGTTGGAATGCAAGAATTATTACAAGATGATATTCTTTTTGAAAGTGATGAAGAATTTAAAATTCTTAGTGCCTTTTTTGATATATATGAAAATGATGAAAAAAACAAAAAAATTCAAGAATATATTAATAGCAATTCATTAAAATTAAGAAGTGTTAATATGAATTCGAACAGTGGGGTCGAACTTAGCGTTTTATTGCCATATTATGCTCCATTTGCAAAAAATGTTCAAGAAAATATTTTGAATCAATCTTTAAGGAATTCAAAACTTAGTACTTACGCAACAGATTTTAATATAAATCTTGCAATTTCATATGCCAGTCGTCGGGCAATTGCACCAAATACAACGGATTATGCCTATTTTAAAAACGCAGATTGTGCAAACTTTGCTTCACAAATCCTTGATTATTGTGGAGTGAAACAAGAAATTTATGATAACAAGAATTTGGGATGGTGGCATAAAACAGGTAAAAATTTGTTAGGTCAGACAACCCATAGTCATTCGTTATCATGGACAATGGCTGATACTTTTTCGAGATATATGGGAGTTGGTTATACATCAAGAAGTATTTATGAATTTTCTAAAAATATAGAACCAGGGGATTTTATAGCACTCGATCAAGAAGGAGATGGTGATTGGGATCATGTTGGATTTGTAACAGAAAAAAATTATAATGCTATGGATTATGACAATGGCTACTATTTTGATTTTAAAGTAGCACAGCATTCGAAAGATTACCATGATTGGGCAAGTTCTAGTATTAATGGTTGGGAGTTAGTAGAACAAGATGGCGGTAGGTATGCCCGTGTTAGAAGATAGGTAGAATTAAAATATAGTTTATAATATACTTATAAAAAGATAGAATGTATATTTATTATATTTCAAATAGACTTTTCTCTACTTTGAATTCATTAAAGACTTAGTTTTTCAAGACAGGTAAGTTGTCAATAAAATGTAATATTTTTTGATAAAATATCTAATGGTCATCTTAGAAGTTGTAGAGGGATAGTAATCCTTCTTTTTTGTGCAAGTGAAACAGGAGTTTATAGCAAATGTTAGAAATAAATTACCACAAATGATGGAAATGGTTAAATGTTAACCAAAATATCTTGCTTTTATTTGATATTTTTTGGTATACTAAAAATATCAAAATAAATCATAAAATAGTTTGCGAGTAGAAAATATATGTGTTAGCTATTTG
>CANSPQ010000051.1 GCA_947648915.1 uncultured Caryophanales bacterium
TCCTTCTTTACATTTTTACTTGTATACTCATCCCACAAAAATTATGATTGACCCAAAAATTTAATGAAAATCTTGGAATTCCTATGATAGTTAAAGTCAAAGATACTTATTTAAAATTTGTAGATCCATTAATAAATGATTATACAATTAATGAAATAAATAAGCTAATTACAAAAGATATGGATAGGAGTGAAATGATTTTTAATGATGTTAAAGAAGAGTATAATAAAGGTAAAAATATTCTTATATTAACTGAAAGAATAGAACATTTAGAATATTTAAGTTCTAGGATGCAAAAAATTACAAATAATATATTTGTTTACAAGGGTGGATTAGGTAAAAAGGTATTAAAAAAATATGATGAAAGTAGTCAATTAGTATTGGAACAAAATCAGAATAAAATTATTTTAGCAACAGGGTCTTATATCGGTGAGGGATTTGATGACTCAAGCTTGGATGTTTTGTTTTTAACTATGCCGATTTCTGGAATTACGAAAGTAACTCAATATACGGGAAGATTGCATAGGAAAAATGATAAGAAAAAGGAAATAATTATTTATGATTATGTTGATAAAAATTTTAAACAAACTAGAAATATGTTTGAAAAACGCAAAAAAACATATGAAAAATTAGGATATGAAATAATAGATGAAAGATATCCACAATTAACAATATAAAAAGGTAGTACAAATTGCCAACTACCTTTTCAACTACCAAAATTTTAAAACTTATATAATACTTGTTAAATTTAGGCATTTTTAATTCTATTAAAATAAAGGTAAAAGTACTTAAATAAACTTTGAAGTACGTGAATTCTAATCGTCTCCTTGAAGAGTTGGCGAAAGCTGTCTCATTTTTTGATATAGAAAAAGTATCTTATAAATACTAGTCAAAATGAATAAAATTTTGTATAATCGTAATAGGTGATAACGTGAAGAATAAGATAGTAGTAATTGGGTGTGGAAATGTCGGAATGAGTTATGCATATGCTTTATTAAACCAACAGACTTATGTAGATGAATTAATATTAATTGATATTAATAAGCAAAAGATTGAAGGAGAAGCAATGGATCTCAATCATTGTTTAGCCTATAGTCCCTCTAAAGTAAATGTTCGTGTTGGAGATTATTGCGATTGTAAAGATGCAAGGATTGTTGTTATTGCTGCAGGAAGTAATCAAGAAGTTGGAGAAACTAGAATGGATTTGATTTATAAAAATAGTTGTATATTTAAATCAATTATTGATTCTGTTATGCAAAGTGGTTTTGATGGTATTTTTTTAGTTGCAACAAATCCATTGGATGTTATGACCTGTCTAACCCTAAAATATTCGGGGTTAGATGCAAGTAGAGTAATTGGCTCTGGAACAACCTTAGATACGGCAAGACTAAAATACCTAATTAGCGAAAAAATTCATATCTGCCCAAAGGATATTCAGGCATTTGTAATTGGAGAACATGGAGATAGTGAATTTGTTGCATGGAGCCATGCCAATGTTGCATTAACAGGAATTGATGCATTTATAACACAAGAAGACAAGCTAAAGCTAGAAGAAGAGGTTAGAAATGCAGCCTATGAAATTATTAATAAAAAGGGTGCAACTTATTATGGAATTGGAATGTGCTTAGTTAGAATCACATCAGCTATTTTGGAGGATAAAAATATTATTTTGCCTGTTTCTAGTTATGACAAAGAAAATAAAATATGTATTTCAACCCCAGCCATTGTGAATCATAATGGAGTACAAGAGAAAATATACATTCCTTTAAATGAGGAAGAAACAGAAAAATTAAAACATTCAATTCAAGTTGTTCAAGATGCAGTTCATATGATATAAAATGACAAGAAATGTAAAATTTTATAGAACAAAAGAGAATTTGTTCTTTTTTATGATATACTGTATCTAGTATAGGTGAGTGTATGAAAAAGAAAAAAACAAGAATTCAAATTGAGAATAAAAAGATATTAAGACATACTTGGAAAGAATTTTCAATTAAGTTTGTTACATCCATTTTGATGCGTGGGATTTTGATGATTTTACCAGTATGGTATAGTGATGCGATTGATTGGGCATCTAAGGGTAACTTTGAAAAAGCCTATCATTTAATTGTATTATCTTTGCTTGTTTATATTGCTTATTACATCATTGAATCACTTAATAATGTTGTTTTCTGGAAATTATATAATCGTTTATATAAAAGATATACAAGACTTGCAACTTACTCTACTTTTCAAAATTCCATTTATAGTCTATCTCGATTCAGTTTGGGAGAATATGGAAATATATTAAACAATGACATTGATATTATTTGTGCATTTTATGCAAATGGAGTTATGCGTATTGTACAACTATTAGAATTTTTAATTATTTACGCATATTTCTTTACTTTAAATATATATATCTTTTTAATTACTGTTATGGTTTCTCTATTAATGTTAGGTGTGTATGTTTTGAATAGTAAAAAGACACAAAAAAATAATATTTGGAGAAAATCTACTTTAGATAATAAAACTGCTACATTACATGAGGTTTTTTTGGGAATTAAGGAAATTAAAGGATTCCATGTATTCAAAAATATCAATGAACGAGTGAAGGAAAAAAGTATAACTTATTTAGATGCGAATGCAAAATACGACAGATTTAATGTAAATGTGAAGGTAATTGTTTTAGCAGTAATTCAATCAGCTCGTTTTGGATTGGTATTATATGGACTCTATTTAATGTCCCAAGGTCAAATGGCATTAGGTGTTGTTATGCTAATCTATACATACTATCAAAAAATTATAGATAATTTTGATGTAATTAATACCGTCAGCATTGAATTACAAAATCTAAAAGTATCATTCGCCCGTTTTAATAAGATATTAGAATATACGAAAAACAATGATGAGTTAGGAACTATAAAGTCTTATGATTTTAAAGGCCATATTCAATTTATTGACGTATTATATGGAAATAAAAATGACCCAATTTTAAATATGGCAACGTTTGAAATTCCTGAAAATAAAATTACAGTTATTACCGGAAAAGCTGGAAGTGGAAAAACAGGTGTATTTGATTTACTTTTAAAGTTGAACCAAAAACACAGTGGTGAAATCAAAATAGATGATATTCCGGTTGAAAAAATAGATGGTCAAACTTATTACAATCTAATTACATCGGTTCGTAAAACACCTAGTTTCTTTGATATTTCAATTAAAGAAAATTTAATGTTAGTGGAACAGGATTTTGATAGAATCGTAGAGATTTGTAAAATGTTACAAATTCATGATTATATATGCAGTCTTTCTCATGGTTATGATACCCCAATATTGAGTAAGGAAGATAACATTTCTAATAATGTGAAACAATTAATCGCCATCGCAAGAGCTCTATTAAAAGATTCCAAAATCATGATGTTTGATGAATCACTAAGTGTGTTAGAAAAGAGTAGTAGCGATATTGTCCTGAATCTATTGAATAAATTAAAGGAAGATCATACCATTATAATTATTTCTCGTGAAAAAGATATTCTAAAAAATGCAGATGAAATCATTGTAATTCATGATAATAAAATTGTAGAGATAGGAACACATCATAAACTAATGAAAAATAAAGATGTATATTATCATTTATATGGTGCGTAGAATCAAACTGTGAATAAAATATTTGGATAGTAGAAAAATATAACTGAGATAAAGATTGAAAAGTAGTACTAAGCATGATTAATTAAGTATATCATCAATCATAAAATAGTTTGCGAGTAGGAAGTGTTAGCTATTTGTAAACGGGGGGGGGGTAACCCTCTTTTTAGTGGTGGAAAGAAAGGAGTAAAAAGATTGAAAGTAGGAAAATAAAGTAGTAAACTAAGTATAAGAAAAAGTAAAGAAATACAAAATAGAATAAGGAGTGAATAAAATGAAGAAAAAAGGATTTACATTAGTAGAATTATTAGCGGTAATCGTAATACTCGCAGTCATTGCATTGATATCAACCCCAATGATAATAAACGTAATAGAAGGAAGTAAAAAAGGAGCATTAAAAGATAGTGCGTATGGCTTACTAGAAGCAGCAGATATCTATTATGCAGAACATGTAGGAGGAAATAAAAAAACAGAATTTACATTTGAGGATGGAAAACAAACAAGTATAGAACAAGTAGGATATAAAGGATATGTAGAAAAAGGAAGTATGTACTTATATAGTGATGGAAAGAAAGCACTATGTATAAGTGATGGAAAGTATGCAGCAATCAAGAATGTAGATGAAGAAGAAGTAAGAATGAGTAGTGGAAGATGTAGTTATAACGAAGCAACAGAAAGTTATGAGACAGTAGGGATCTGTAGTGATTTAGAAAGTGAACTAGAAAGAGTAAAAAAAGAGAATGCGAAAAAACTAGAAGAGATGAAGAAAGAATATGAAGAACAAGTAAGTAATATAACAAGTGATTATGAAGAACAGAAGAAGACAATAGAGAATACATATGGGTATGTCAAGAAAAGTGTGTAAGTAGTTAATATTAATATATAAATAATGTCAAAGAACTTAATCACAATATTTACGAAATCTATCTTGAAATTGTGGATGGAGTGTGTAAAAAATTCTGTGTAAAATCCGAGTGTGTAAAAAATTCTGTGTAAAATCCATCTAGCCATGATAATTTAATTATT
>CANSPQ010000052.1 GCA_947648915.1 uncultured Caryophanales bacterium
CTATATTAAGGCTTTTCTAACCATTTCTTCTTTTATTCATGTTTTTATCCTGTTTTTCTAGTTAATGCTTTCCCTTCACAGAATTTACAATCAGATATACAAGTATAGTCTGGGAATGTACATCTCGCTCCGTGTGTATATGCTATGATTTGATCTTTTAATGGGTGATTTTGTTCTTGTAACGCTTGTGCATACTTGGTTAATGTTTGTTTGGTTTGTAACATAATTTCTAGTTGTGCAGCAGAACATAGTCTTTCTTTTGTTTTTAATATAAATTTTTCATAACTACCTTTTTCATTAATCGAAACAAGTTGTCCTTGAGGAAAAACATTTCCAACAGAGTTAATATCACGCAACCATTCTGCTACTAAAGTAGGTTCATCCTGTAAGATAGGAGGAACGAAATAACTTGCATCTTCCATCAATAACATCTCATATTCTAAAGTTCGATGCCGTTGCGCTTGTGCTAATTGAGCAAAAGAACCTTTATAATTCGTAGAGTAGGTATAATCAAAACTATCTGGTACCTCTTTTTCTCCAAACAGTGATAATTTTCTTTCTTTTCTGTTAGATTGTTGTTGATTATCCAATACATTCATTTGATCTAAGCAATCGATAAATTCGCTCAAATATGGTACTAATCTTGTTTCAAACATTGTTTTATTTTCTTTTGCAATCAAATCCTTCATGTAACATACAATACGGTTTAATTGAATCATTGGTACTGTGTGAATCATTTTTGTGGATGCAAAAACAGTTACAAGATAACGACTATTTTCTTGTGCTAACTTTTCAATTTTACTATCGTTAAATTGTTGACCATATTGGCTTTTAATTTTTGCTTTAAAGATAGTCATCCATTTTTCATATAGTTGTTCTTCTTTTATTGTAATAGATGGATCTTCTTTTCCATTGATTGCTGTATATCTTGCTGATTTTTCACTTGTAGAACATTGTCTTTCATTATTGAGTATCATTGCTAATATTTTTGGTATATTAACAATTTCCATACCAATAGAGATATGTTCATATGGTGTTTGGTGTTCATTTCCTAGCGTATTATTTTGTCTTCTAATTGTTTTGCTTTCTTCCTCTTTAGAAAGTTTTTCCCAACCTAATGGCTCATAGCATTCGCCAGCAATCTGAGCACTATAATGCATTGCTTTTTCCTTATCAAAGGTACCATTCATTCTTAGAAATGGCGTATGTGGAAGCAATGTTACCTTCATACGATTTTCCATAAACCTAACCTCCTTTGAAACAACAAAAAAGAGGGTGTTCCCCCCCCCCGATGGATTTTATACCAAGAGAAATTTCTTTGTATAAAATCATCCAATAGTATATAAATTCCACTCTATATTAATACTTCGATTTGAATTATCCATTTCTTTTCCAACTTCTATTCTTGAAACAAAAGCATCTAGGATAACTCGATTTAATTCGTTAATATCTTTATATTTCTCAAAGATTTTTTCTTTTTCATTCTGTTTTGATACTTTAAAACAACCATCCAAATTATAGTCACTCATAAAATCTTTACTCAATACTTCATTATCTAAAAATTTTTGTTCACTCATAAAATCCCCCCATTTACATAGAAAAATGTAACAGCATTAATAATAATTTCGCAGTTATTTTCCTCAAAATATTACTATAATCATTTTATAATTGCGAATAAAATTTTATTATTATGAATATCACCACCCCCCTTTACAATCAAAAAGCAGCACTGATAAAAGTACTGCTTTATAATTCTACTATTTAATGACATTTGCATAATTTTTCCAAAATTTCTTCCTATTTTAACAAATTTTAAGACAATGTCAAATTTTTTGTACCTTTTTCTATGCAACAAAAAAATGAAATAATTTGAAGGAACTCTCCTTTGCATAATTATTTCATTCTACCATATGATACCACTTGACAAAGCATAGTCAAGCCATTTGATGTCTTTATTATTTCTTTTTTGATCCTTTTTAAATTTGTTTTAAAACGTTTATATATGTATTAATGTGCTTCTTTGTCCTTTTTTAAATTTCTTTTAATCCGTTTATATATCTATTAGTGTACTTTTATGTCTTTTTTTGTTTTACTTTGCTCATCTATGTTTTTAAAACAAATATTTAAATATTATCATCTTATGACAAATTATTCATTATCATCTTTTAGAAAATCTTCATAATGATCAAAGAATCTACGAATATCTATATTATATCGTTGACTGATTAGCAATAATGTATCCAATGAAATTCCTTTATCTACTTTTTTACTTTCAATTTGAGAAATAAAACTTAAACTTAAGCCTGTTTCTTCTGCCAATTTTTCTTGGGTACCTATGCTATATTCTCGACGAATACTCGATAAATTTTGACCAATTAATTGATATAGTTCACTAGAATTTTTCATTGTATCCGCTCCCTATAATCATTATAAAAGAATATAAAGAAAAAATTTACTCGTTCACAGTGAGTAAATTTTTATGAGTTTTGTACTAATACGTGATATAATAATCATGCAGTAATAGAATGAAGAAAGGAGATTTCAAACCATGTTGCATAATTTAACTATCGCAATATTGGATTTTTTAAGGTTAAGAAAAATACATTCTACTATTATAATTTCAATAATTATATGCATAGTATTCACGCCAATGAATAAATGTATAATTCCAATTATCAAAAAAAACTTCAATATTCCAGATTACTACTATGAACAAGATGTAGCATACGATGGATATGGATATAATACAATAACTACTAGCAAAAAACTAGATACATCACATAAAATATATACTAAATACATAATTTTATTTGTACTATATATTGCTGAGTTTATTTTGTTTTTTTTCTGTATTTCACTAACTTACAAAATAGTATTACTGCATTGATATATTAGCAGAGGCTACAAGCTACTGCTTTTTTTCAGCTATAATGGAAATGTTAAATCTTTTACTGATTTTTTCTAATGTGTTAATAGTATATGTTGTCTTTCCCGATTCATATGATTGAACTGTTCTCTCACTTTTTCCAATCATTTTAGCAAACTCCTTTTGAGTTAATCCAGTCCATTCACGAATAATTCTAATAAACGGACCTTGGTTGTAATCGTTAAGTTTAACTTTCATACAATCTCACCATAGCACATCAGTCTCCTATATAACAATATTAGTATATATGAGAATACTGCGATTATATCAAAACACGAAGTATGATAACGTGTTTGAACTAAATTGCTATGCCATATATATATGGATTTTATTATTAAGAGACCAAAAGAGACTAAATGAATCAATCTATTTAATTTCTAATTTATATACGAAATTATTTTTGAAAAATTATATATATATGCATTATTCTTATCTTTTTTAATTTATTATATAGCTTTTTAAATTCTATTTACTATTAGCCCATTTTTTCCTTAAATCCATTACCTTCTAAGAAAAGTTTAAACTGTTCATAATCTATATACCCAACAAATCCATCTACATATTGACCACTTTTGGTCATTATTATCATTGGAGTGTATCCATACATTTCTTCAACAAAGCTATCCAAAGCTGAAATCTTTTGACGATCTGTAGTCGAAACCTTATCCAAATCGATATAAATTGTTTTATATCCAAATTTTTGTTGTGCTTGTTGTAATACAGGTATAAATAAACGGCAATAATTGCAAGTTTCATGTCCAATATAGATTATTTGCATTTCTTCTGATTGAATTGCATCCATTACCTGATCTGTAGTCATTTCTATAAATTGACTTACATCGTAAGCTAATTTCTCTTGTTGCATATCTACATCAGTTGTTGTATTATCTCCAATAGATATGATTAACAAAATGCTATTCAAAATCAAAAATACAATTATAATATATAAACAATTTACCACCTTTCTTAAAGTATTTGTAGAATCTATTAAATTTTTTTCTTCCATAATAAGTATAACCTCCTTATAACAACTACTCTTCATTAAGTATTTTTAAAATATTCATTTTTTTTATTTTTTTAGTATAGCCAACTATATTAAAAAACGTGAATATAATCATAGCAATAAAAATGGCAATGAAGTTCATTAAAATATTACTATTATTGAATACAACTTCTCTCAAATCTATCTTAAGAATATTAAACCTTATAATCAATAATCCAAAACAACACATTATTACACAAAATAGAAATGCTAAAAATATTAATATCAATGTTCTTATAAAGAGAATTAAACAAATTTTTCTTGCCGGAAAGCCAACCATCTTTAAAACTGCTATATTTTTTTCTTCTAATGAAAAAATATTTTTTATAATAATAAACAATGTAATGAATAAACTCAATCCAAAAATCAGTAAAATAGAGTGTGTAAAAAATTCTGTGTAAAATCCATCTAGCCATGATAATTTAATT
>CANSPQ010000053.1 GCA_947648915.1 uncultured Caryophanales bacterium
TAGTTATAATTCTATTTTTTAGGTTCTATATCTCCACACTTATTCTACACTAACAAGATTTTATCGACAAGACCATATGCTAAGGATTCTTCTGCACTTAAAAAATAGTCTCTTTCCGTATCTTTTTCAATTGTTTTTAAATCTTTGCCTGTATTTTCTGCTAACATATGATTTAACTTATCACGCAATTTTAAAATGCGTTCGGCTGCAATTTTAATTTCTGTCGCTTGACCTTGGGCACCACCTAAAGGTTGATGAATCATCACCTCACTATTTGGAAGACAACACCTTTTTCCTTTGGTACCACTAGATAATAGGAATGCGCCCATACTTGCAGCCATTCCTACACAAATGGTAGAAACATCACTTTTGATAAAGTGTATCGTATCATAGATAGCCATTCCAGCGGTTACACTACCACCTGGCGAATTGATATAAATACTAATGTCATCATGGTTAATGGAATCTAAATATAATAATTGAGCAACAATGGTATTGGAATTGATGTCGTCTATTTCTCCACATAAAATAATAATGCGATCTTTTAATAATCTAGAATAAATATCATAAGCACGTTCTCCATTATTGCTTTTTTCAATTACTGTTGGTACTAAACTCATGGAATCATCCTCTCTATCTATATGATAGGATAGAATTGTTTGGATTATGCAAAAAAATATGTGACAAAATTATACTTTTTTGATAAAATGAGTATAGTATAAGGATAAGAGGGATAGTATGCCAAGAACAATCAGAGTGAATTATAAAGATTTAGAAACAAAGGAATTTCCAGTGGGTGCGACTTTATTAGAAATTAGTCATGCCTTTGATCGCTATTATAATTATCCAATTTTAGTTGGAAAAGTAGATAATAATATGACAGAGTTAAATGAGCCAATTACAAGAAGTTGCACAGTCGATTTTTACGATAGAAGTAGTGGGTTAGGGAATAGTATTTATGGTAGAACTGCACAGTTGATGCTAGTTCTTGCGGTAAAACGTATTTTGGGAGAACAAGCAGAGGTAATTGTTCAACATTCTATTGATAAAGGATTTTATTGCGAAGTTGAAAACATTTCCATAGATAAGAAAATAGTAAAACAAATGGAAGATGAAATGTATGAAATTTCTTGTCAGGATTTGATCATTCAAAAGGTCAGTGTATCTCGTTTTGATGCCATTAAGTATTTTAAAAAGAAAAAACAAATGGATAAAGTAAAGGTATTAAGATATATTAGTAATAGTTATATTAATTTATATCGAATTGATGATTTATATGATTATTTTTATGGAGAACTTGCGTATAGTACAAAGCAAATTGATGATTTTAAATTAACTTATATTAAGGATAATGGCTTTGTATTAAGTTATCCAAGTGCTTATAATCCAGAATGTACATTAGACTATATTCATCACAGTATGTTGTTTGACACATTTCATAGTTACACCAAATGGGGAAATCAGGTTGGTATTCGTAATGCTGCAGATTTGAATGAGATTGTTTCAGAAGGAAGATATAATGAATTAATCCGCTTGTCAGAAGCTTATTATAATAGTCAATTATCTCGTATTGCAGATCAAATCGCCGAAAATCATAAAAAAATCAAATTAATTTTAATTGCCGGACCTTCTTCTTCAGGGAAAACGACGACTTCGAAAAAATTGGAAGTATATTTACAAAGTAAAGGAATTAGAACACATCAAATTTCCATAGACGATTATTTCTATGACCGTGATAAAACGCCAAAATTAGAAAATGGAGAACTCGATTTTGAATCTTTGAATGCCGTTGATGTTACTTTATTTAATAAACATTTAACGAAGTTATTAGATGGTGAAAAAGTAGAGTTACCAGAATATAATTTTGTCCTTGGAAAGAGAGAATACAAAGGGAAAACATTACAAATGGGTCCAGATGATGTGATAGTGATTGAGGGTCTACATGGATTAAATGATGATTTAACGATTTCGATTGAACGTAGAAATAAATTCAAAATTTATATTAGTCCATTAACGCAATTAAATATTGATAACCACAATCGTATTCATACAAGCGATACTAGAAAATTGAGAAGAATTGTACGTGATAATAAATACCGTTCTCATAGCGCTACAGAGACATTACGGATGTGGAAAAGTATTCGTGAAGGGGAAGAAAAATATATTTTCCCTTATCAGGATCAAGCAGATGTAATTGTAAATTCTGCTTTGTTATATGAGCTTGGAATATTAAAAACCTATGCGGAACCTCTTTTATTCTCCGTTCCAGAGGATGATGAAATGTATCCAGAAGCATTGCGTTTGATTAATTTTTTAAGAAATTTTTTACCAATTCCAAGTGATGATATTCCAAACGATTCTATTTTAAGAGAATTCATTGGGGAAAGTTGTTTTAGATAAGGAAAGAAGGAATAAGATGACAAGAGTTGCGATTAATGGTTTTGGAAGAATTGGGAGACTCGTTTTTCGAATCATAGAAGAAACACCAGATTTGGAAGTTGTTGCGATTAATGATTTAACGGATGCCGAGCAATTGGCTTATTTACTGAAATATGATACATCCCATCGTATTTATTTAAAAGATGATATTACATTTGGAGGCAATGAAATTATTGTAAAGGGAAGACATATTCCTGTTTTTGCGGAAAAAGATCCGTCTAATTTACCTTGGAAAGAGTTACAGATTGATCAAGTATTTGAATGTACAGGTGTTTTTACTGAGAAAGAAAAAGCACATGCACATATTGATGCGGGTGCAAAACATGTTATTATTTCAGCACCAGCCAAAGGCGATGTGAAGACAATAGTATATGGAGTAAATGAGAGTATTTTGGATGGTAGTGAAGAAATTATTAGCGCAGCTAGTTGTACAACGAATTGTTTGGCACCAGTACTTTCTATTTTACAAAAAGAATTTGGGATTCAATCGGGATACATGACAACCATCCATGCCTATACAGGGGATCAAGCTGTGTTAGATGTTGCCCATAAAAAGGGAATCAAGTCACGTCGTGGTAGAGCAGCTGCAGCTAATATTGTTCCAACTTCAACAGGGGCTGCAAGTGCGATTGGGGCAGTCATTCCAGAATTAAAGGGGAAGATGGATGGAAATGCTGTACGTGTTCCAACAACGACTGGTTCTATGGTAGATTTAACTTTAAAGTTAATGAAACATGTTACTGTAGAGGAAATCAATCGCTGTTTTGAAAATAATCAAAATCAAACACTTCAATATACAGAAGATCCAATTGTATCAAGTGATATTATTGGTTCTCGCACAGGTGCTTTAGTAGATGGACTATTAACCGATATCTTAGAAGTAGATGGAGAACAACTTGTAAAAGCCATTGCATGGTATGATAATGAAATGGGATATAGTGCCCAAATGGTTAGAACAGCAGTTTATCTAGCAGGTTTGGACTAAATATGTAAAAATAAATCATAAAGTAGTTTGCGATTAGATATATGTGTTAGCTATTTGTAAACGGGGGGGGGGTAACCCTCTTTTTAGTGGTGTAAAGAAAGGAGTAAAAGAATTGAAAGTAGAAAAATAAAGTGGTAAACTAAGTATAAGAAAGAATAAAGAAATACAAA
>CANSPQ010000054.1 GCA_947648915.1 uncultured Caryophanales bacterium
ATTATACCTATATTTTTATATTCTCCGCCATCTCCAAAACAGTACTCACATCTTAAATTACATTTCTGTGTTACTAATAATGTCATGTCACATATATCTAATTTTTCTATCTCTATTTTTCGTATTCTATCTCCTCTTTCATAAATCAGTTTCATTTCTTCTAATTTATCAATCATTTCCTGTATATCTACTTTTATATCATACCTATTAACTCTTTTCCACATTTCTTCTTCAGTCGCTGGCTTATTTAATAGCACATCCTTGATTAAGAAATTTATCTTAAAAATTTTATTTGTTTCAGCAATATATACATAATTTTCTTTTTCGTTTTCTAATAACATATACGTATTATATATGATCATATTTTCCCCTCTATTTTCTCTATAGCATCATCAATAACTTTCTTATCAAAATAACTGAATATTTTACTACATGCATCACACATATCTACATATTGGCAATTGTCAACCAAACCAGGATTCATATCTCTAATAGTATTAATCAACACTTGTAAACCATTTTTCTTAATATAATTAGTATATATATTATTTTTAGCATTTACCAAAATTGTTTCAAATGAATCCACATAAACATTTCCCACACTTCTTATACTACTCATTACACAAGCACTTCCACATGGATATACTGTACCATTGGGTTCAATAAGTAACATATTGCTTTCATTGCATTTTCCTCTAATTGTATCACTCAAATAGAACAATTCTTTTGGTATTTTTACTGCATCTCCAATTGGATACGCTCTATATTGGCAAAATAAAATATTAGCCATTTCATCATCAAAATGTTCTAAAACATGCCGATTACCGATTCCATTTTTTAAAATTGTACAACCTATCAAAACTTTAATATCTAACATCTGGGAAATTCTAAAAATTCTTCGATAATTTTCAGTAGATATATGCTTCATATGGAAATCATCCAAACTAACCTTTATACTTCTTACACCATAGTGTTTGAGTTTTTCTAATTTTTCAAATGTACCATCCTTATCAGTTGCCCAAAAAGCATTAGTTGTAAATGTTGTTTGCATTCCTAATGAAAAAGCCAACTTGCATAATTCTAAAATTTCTTCATAATAGATAAATGGTTCACCACCAGTAATTCCTATAAGTTTAATTCCATTATAAGCAGAATCTCGTATTACCTTTTTTGCTACTTCCAAATCCATTTTTTCATTTCTGTTTGGTCCACATTTCAAACCACATATTTCACAAGTTCCCGTACATTTATATGTATACAGCAGCCCTACAGCATTATATTCTATCATCTGTTTTCCTCCCAATATTTGCAAAGTTTTCTAAATAAATCGGGTTCATTTACTTTAATCTTCAGGTATAATCTAAGACTAATATCAAATAATATTTTATTTTTTTCACACCACTCTTCAGCAGGTATATTAATATCCGAATTGTATACTAAATTTTCACACGGACAACCTTCCCCGCAATATAATTGGCAATAACAATTCTGACATTGTGCAACCTTTTGTTTCTCGAAAGGTTTAGAAAATACTGTGAAATCATGTTGCCTAACATTTCCCAACAAAAAATCATTCTCCCCAACTAAACGATAACACGAATATGCGTCTCCATTACTTGCGAATGCTGCAATCTTTTCCTTCCAAACGAAACAATTAATTGCATAGTTTCTAGTATGTAAATTTTGCATATAATCAAATATGTTGCCATAAATATTCTTACTTCCAGAAATCAAGTGCTGATACATTAAATCACTCAATATTTCAGTTTGGAATTTGAGTTCTTTATAATCTTTTTCTTGATATATTTCATTTTTGTCAAATACTATATTTGAGTAAACTTTATCTACTCCCATTTCCCATAAAGCAGTAACTGCTTCTTCTAAAAAAGGAATATCTTCTCTTCGTAATGTTATTTGACAATTTAAATTACTAATATGAGCCAACAGTTTTTTTGTGTTTTTTGCAACTAGATCCATACTTCCCTTCCCTGATGCAAACGCTCTATTTTTATTGTGAATTTTTGAAATCCCATCTAAACTTACACTTACTAAAAAATCATTTTTAATAAACATTTCTATAATACTATTATTTAATATTGTTCCGTTAGTAGTAATCATATATTTAACATTTCCGTTAATACTTTGCTTTTTTGAATTTATGTATTGTACAACAAATTCAATTACTTCTAAATTTAAGAGTGGTTCTCCCCCAAAAAAGCTTACAACGATATTCTGCTTTTTCTCTTCAATATTTTTTAACCAATAATCAACACACCTACGTGCAGTATCAATTGACATCATTTCTTGTTGGAGTCCATAACTTCCCCCTTTTCCGAAACAATACGAACATTTCAAATTACATTTTTGAGCGACATTTAGGAACAATGTATTAAGTGAGTGCACATTTTTCCCACCTATTTTTTGATATGTCCTTAGTAGTAAATTTTGTTCTGATAATATACCATTATTCATTGCTACAAGTAGCCCTTTTTCTGCATTTTCTATTTCTTCCACTGTAAACTTTTCTGTTAATTTTTCATTTCTATTTAAAAGTATTTCATATAATATTTCGCTAATTTCAAAAATATTTCCTGTACCACCATCAAATGCAAAGTATCTATGATTTATTTTTTCTAATTTGAATGTACTATTTACTTTCATTTTTCCCTCCAATCAGAAAAATCGGGTGATATTATTATAAAACTAATATCACCCGATTTTACGTACACTAATGGATAAACGGCTGACAAATACCTTCGATTGATCCACAAGAGTCTGAATGTCCGCAGAAGATAAATCCATCATTGTCCTTAACTTCTTTGTCCTCTACGTTTACCTGAACAAACATCTTATCCATAACCTTGTCCTCCTTCCTTTAATGATTATATTATCTCCTCAA
>CANSPQ010000055.1 GCA_947648915.1 uncultured Caryophanales bacterium
AATGTATTAAGAGGTTGTGGTTATGACCCTGAAAAATATACAGGATTTGCTTTTGGAATTGGTCCTGAAAGAGTTGCTATGCTCAAGTATGGTATTCAAGATATCCGTAGTTTTTATACCAATGATTTACGGTTTTTGAGTGATTTCAATCGTGTAGAAGGTGGTGAGTAAGATGCGTTTGAGTAAAAAATTTATCAGTGATTACATTGATATTCAGGATATCGATATGAAAGAACTAGCTGAAAAAATGGTATTTGCAGGAAATGAATATGAAGAGATGAGACCATTTTGTGAAGCAACCAATTTAGTAATTGGCGAAGTACTAGAATGTGTAGACCATCCTGAATCCGATCATTTACATATCTGTCAGGTAGATTTAGGTGATGAAACGGTACAAATTGTTTGTGGTGCACCGAATGTCAGAAAAGGACTGAAGGTCATTGTATCAAAAGTAGGGGCTACCTTACCTGACGGAATTGTCATTAAAAAGGCCAAGCTAGCAGGCGTAGAAAGCAATGGAATGATTTGTGCTTTATCAGAATTAGGATTAGAATCCAAATATTTAAAAGAAGAAGACAAAACAGGAATTCACGAATTACCTAGTGATGCGAAAGTGGGTATGGATGCTTTAGCATATTTAGAATTTGATGATACCATTATCGATTTTGAATTAACAGCGGACCGTGCTGATTTGATGAATATGATTGGTATGGCCTATGAAGTAGGTGCTATCTATGATAGACCTGTAAAGGTAAAAGAACCCGTTGTACATGAACAAGGAAATGATATTACCGCATCTTATCAACTCGATGTAAAAACTGATAATTGTTCAATTTATTTAGGAAAAAGAGTAGATAACGTATGTATCAAAGAAAGTCCACAATTTATCAAAGAACGTTTAATGACCTGTGGAATTCGTCCGATTAACAATGTCGTAGATATTAGTAATTATGTCATGCTTGAATATGGGCAACCATTGCATTTCTTTGATGCAAATCGTTTAGGAAACCACATTGTTGTTCGTATGGCAGAGGAGCATGAAACATTAACCACCTTGGATGGACAAATACGTGAATTAAAAGCATCTGATATTGTAATTGCAAATGAGAAAGAGGCAGTTGCTCTAGCAGGTGTCATGGGAGGATTATCTACAGAAGTAGAAGAAGATACCAAACATATTTTTATCGAAGCTGCCATTTTTGATCCCGTTCATATTCGCTATACTTCCAAAGCTATTTTAAGAAGTGAAGCAAGTAGTCGTTATGAAAAGGGAATTGATCCAAATCGTACCAAACAAGCTATATTGCGCGCTTGTGAACTATTAGAACAATATGCAAGTGGAACAACCCAAATAGGTATGTTATGCCATGATAGGGCAGATAAAGAAAATAAAAAGATTGATATTACTTTAGAAAAAATCAATCAAGTACTCGGTATGGAATTAAAAAATACAGATGTGGAATCTATCTTAAGACGTTTAGGATTCACTTATAATTTGGATAAGGAAATCTATCATGTAATTGTTCCAACGAGAAGATTAGATGTCAATATCAAAGAAGATTTGATTGAAGAAATTGGTCGTATTTATGGGTATGATCATGTATCTGGTAAATTGCCAGTAGTTCCAATGAAACAAGGAACTTATCCGAAAAAAGAAAAAATGGTAAAAGAAATTCGTAAGCGATTAGAAGGTTTAGGACTTTATCAAGTGATTACATATTCATTGGTTGGGGAAAGTGAATGCAAACAATTTGTAAATGAAATGAAAACGCCTGTTAAAGTACTCGCACCTTTAAGTGAAGATAAGAAAGTGATGAGACAAACCCTAATTCCATCTTTGTTAAATGTCATGGAATACAATTTAGCACGTAATATCAAGGATATTCAAATTTTTGAAACAGGTTCTATTTATTATCAAGAAGATACCTTTATAGAAGAACAGATGTTATCAGGATTATTATTAGGAAATTATCAAGGTAATACTTGGCAAAACCAAAGCTTAAAAGTAGATTTCTATTTGGTCAAAGGTATACTCGAAAATTTATTAGATTATCTAGGACTGAATGGTCGTTATCAGATGGTAGCAGATGAAAACTATCAAGATATGCATCCTAAAATGACCGCATCTATTTTAGTCGACCATGAGAAAATTGGATATTTTGGTAAAGTGCACCCACGTACCAGTAAAAGAGATGTTTATGTATTTGAAATGAGTTTAGAAAAATTGCTTGCCAAAAAGGTAAGACAGGTAAAATATAAAGAAATTTCTAAATACCCAAGTGTACATAAGGATTTGGCATTTATTATGCCTAAGGCGATGGAATCCGAACAAGTCATGTCTATTTTGAAAAAAGTAGGAGGAAGACTGTTAACCAATATTGATGTTTTTGATGTTTATGAAGGGGAAAATGTAGGAGAAAACGAAAAATCAATTGCTTATGCACTTACATTCCAAAATCCATCGAAAACATTAAGTGATGAAGAGGTTACAACGATATTCAACCAGATGATTTCTGAAGTAGAAAATAAGTTAAATATTAAATTAAGGACAAAATAAAAATTGAGAAATTTAAGTCTCAATTTTTTTGAATTCAAAGATATTTTGTATGTAGTTTTGAAAATCATATTTACATATTTATGGACAGATAGTATAATACAATTAGGAATACTTAGTTGTTTAGGTACTATTCCCTTTCTTCTGAAAAAACGAATGAAAGGGTGTGATGCTTATGAGAAAGACAGAAAAAGAATTATGTTTTATCATAAAGCTTCTTCTCCTTGTGATTATCATCTTGTTAATAAAAATAGTACCAACAATGAACTGACCCCCAAAAGTTGGACGGTTTATAAATAGTTACTAATTAGAGGATTG
>CANSPQ010000056.1 GCA_947648915.1 uncultured Caryophanales bacterium
ACCCCATTTCATTGCCTTATATTGAACATTAAACATTGAAAATCTCGAAAACATAAATTTGGAAACAACACGCATTTACAAGATGCGTTTTTATATAGATTGCAATTTTTAAAAAGAGAATATATAGATGTAACGTATTTTCAGATAAACGGAGGGAATAATTATGGCTAAGATTATGGAAGTATTTTTTACAGAAGAAGTTGAGGAGAAGGTTGGCTATACAGGACAACATATCAGAAGGCTAATCAAAGAAAACAAGGTTGATCTTATTGAAAACGAAGATTATCGCATTGGCAAGAAAGGTCAATATTTATTTGAAGACACTGCTATTGAAAAACTGATGGCTTATAAGGAATGTTCGCCAAGATGTAAAAACAAAGAAAATTTATGTAGTAATCTGTAAATGTGTATTGACAGTTATGTAGCTATGTAGTAATCTATCATTAGAAGGAGGTGAACTACATGGCAGAAAAGGGAATCAATATCAAAGTCGATGAAGAATTATATAAGGAAATCAAGTTTCGTGCCTTAGAACTTGACAAAACTTTAAAGGACTATATCATTGACTTGGTAAAGAAAGACCTTGAAAAGAAATAAGAACTACCGCCCTCTCGCAAAGATTGGTAGTCCTTATTTTGTGTCACTACTATCTCTAGCAGGATAAATCTAATTATATCCTATTTAGAGAAGTAAAACAAGTACATATTTGGAGGATAATTAGATGAAAGACGAAATTTTGAAAGTTGTACAAGAGACAACTATTTTGGGAAAGTTAGTAAAACTCTATCGTGACATAGAAAATCCGTTATTTGAAGCAAGTGATGTTGCGGGATGGCTTGATATCCAAAATGTTAGTCAAATGTTGAAACAGGCTGATATTCCAGAGGATGAAAAGGGTATATTTTTAAAATACACCCTTGGAGGAAATCAAAATTCCTTATTTATTACAGAAGATGCAATGTATGATGTATTGATGTCATCTCGTAAAAAAGAAGCGAAACCATTTAGGAGAGAAATCAAATCATACCTTAAACAAATTCGTTTGACTGGTGGCACTATTGAAACTGATCGTGAAGCGGAATTTGTTGACAAATATTTTCCTTCTTTTACAGAAGAAACCAAGCTGTCTATGGTTCAGGATTTACGAAAACAAAATGAGGAATACAAGAAGCAAATTGCTGATTTAGAACCAAAGGCACAAGCATATACTGATTTAATGACTGCACAGGGATATTTGCAATTTCTTGATGTGGCAGCATTGGTAGAAATAGGACGCAATACTCTCTTCCAATTTCTTAGAAAATGTAAGGTGCTTACCAAACAGAGTAACTATAATGTGCCATATGGTAGATTTGCCAAAAATGGCATGTTTAAAGTTGTTACATCACATTCTGAAAATGGGCATATATCAAGTGTAACTATGGTAAGTCCAAAAGGATTAAATTACATATACAAACTTATGAAGAAAAAAGACGTGTTGAACGAATTCAATACTACTGCCCTACTCCAAATGATTAAAGAATTGGAGGTAGCGTAATGGAATACATAAAACTTTTAGCGTTAAACATTGATGACTTCTGCTCTTCTATTTTCTTTGAAGATAATTATGCCGTGTCAGACATTGAAAATGCTAAAAAGGACAAAAAAGATTTAGAATTAAAAGGATATGTATGTCTTATTATGAAGACTACATCTAATATTAAGGTTTAATTCATACATACACATTTAAATAAATGTAGAAATATGTAAAGAGACAGAACTAAATTGTTTTGATTTAGTTCTGTCTCTTTGTGTACGCAGTAGAACCTACGTTTTGTATGGTATTTTGTCACAATTTGCAGTATAATGTCATTATGGTAAAATGTACCAAATTCTAGTTGATTGGGGAAATAATATGTCGTCAAAAAAGAAGCCCTCACCAAAACATTATACTCTATACTTAGACGAAAGTACGACTTATAGATATAATCCTTTTACGCATAAAAAATCTGACGAACATTTTTGTATGGCTGGAATAATTATACCAGATGATGATTATAATATTTTGCAAAGTGATATAAATTCATTAAAAAATATAATGTGGAATGATTACCCTGTTCCAGAAGATATAATATTACACCAGAAAAATATATCAGATGCAGAAGATGGAAGGCTTGATATCAAAAAGTTTCCAGAATATAAGAGATTTTCAAAAAATGTTAATCGAAAAATTTTTTATAGTGAATTAAAAACAATATTTACCAAAGGAATTTATACGGTTATAGGCGGAAGCATTGGTAAATCAGAATTAGATACTGCCTTTTCGATTTCTGGTAAAAATAATACAGACGAATATTTAATATGTCTGCAAATGTTACTTGAAAATTATTGCCATTTCTTATGTCTACATAATGGAATTGGTAGGGTAATTTATGAATCAAGAGAATTAAAAGCAGATGAACGATTAAGAGATAAGTTTTATCATATCAAATTAATGGGTTCCATGTATATTGATAAATCTACTACCGGGAAAAGACTTCTCGGAATAGATATTGTTGAAAAATCAGCAAATTGTGCTGGTTTACAATTAGCCGATTTTGTTCCAAATTCTTTTGCCAGAGAACACACTGGTATTTCACAATCTAAATATAATATATTTGCCACTCTAAAATATTTTAGATATGATGGGAATATTGGTGATAAAGATAGATTTGGAGTAAAATATATGCTTTAATTTGTTCAAAATGGTATATTGACAGCAGAATATGCATATGTTAATATATGTATAAGGATCGGGAGACGCTTTATGATTTGAAATATGCAGTGAACTGTGTATTGATTCCGCATAAAGAAAACCACAAGTTGTATGCATCCAAGGTAAAGATGCT
>CANSPQ010000057.1 GCA_947648915.1 uncultured Caryophanales bacterium
CTCCTGTCAATCTTATTTGAATGGCTTCTAATCTTAGTCCTTCATTTGTTCCTGTTATTTCTCCATTTTTCTTCCATGTTGATTCCCATCCATATTTCTGGAGTTGGCTTCTATATTCGATGTTCCCACTATATTCTTGATTTTCTAGATTTACCTTCAAAGCTTCTAATTTTAATGCTTTTCCGGCGGTTCCTGATGGTGCACCATTTATCACACTATCTGTCCATCCACTATTTTCAATTTTTGATGCATAACGAATATTTGTCCCATTATCTTTTGCATATACTGGAGTCAAAAATACGAAAGAAGATAATACTAAACAAAATAAAAAACTTTTTTTCTTCATTTACTGAACACTCCTTTTCTCATTGCTATACCATATTTTTTTATAAATTATCAGATTCTTTTACTGTCATAATATATCCATAATCCCACATCCTACTAAAAAAGCCAGTATAAACAATTAAAGTCTATACTAGCCCTTTATGCCACCTATTATAATGCAGATTTTTCCTATTTGCAATAATAATTCCACAAATTTCTATTTTTTGTTTAATAGCCACTCTACTATGTTTATTTTTGTGATTCCATCATAATCCGATTCTAAGTCCATATCTAATGTAAGTAAATATTTTGGATAATGATCTCCGGTTTTTTGTAATGATTTCAATTCTCTTTCTAATACCTTTTCGTCTCTAACAGATAATGCCACTTGAAAGTATTTTAAACCATCTCTATTTTCAGCAACAAAATTAATTTCTAAATTATCGACTTTACCAACATATACTTTATACCCTCTTCTTAACAATTCAAGATATACTATATTTTCTAATATATGTCCCATATCACTATCTGCTTTTTTTCCTAATAAATAGCTTCTTAAACCCTGATCAACTGCATAATATT
Organism: uncultured Caryophanales bacterium; assembly: GCA_947648915.1. Classification (GTDB taxonomy): domain Bacteria; phylum Bacillota_I; class Bacilli_A; order RF39; family UBA660; genus UBA5026. Next base: position 907 of record CANSPQ010000057.1, read on the forward strand.
TATAATCTCTGGCTAATAGATTTTTCCCTTTTACATCAAATCTTTCTGCCTTATATATTAAGAAACTTTCAATAAAAGCATAAATATAGTTTTCTACTGTATGATTGCTTGTTGTAATACCCTTACTTGTTAACGTGTCACTTATTTTTTTTGTTGATATTGGGCTTCCAAAACTATCAAATATAAATTTTAAAACACCTTCTAATAACATTTTGTCGGTTATATTGTTTCTCGTTATAATATCTTTATAAACTATTGTCGTAAATATTCCTTCTAGATAAGTATCTAAATCATTCGGGTTGTCTTTTAATATTGGTATATTTCCTGGCATTCCACCCGTTTTCATATAATCCAAAAAATATTCATATGAACTTTTATTTAAATTATGGTCAAAGGCACTAAAATACTCCTTAAAAGATAATGGTAACATTTTAATTTCAATATATCTACCAGATAATAAAGTTGCAAGTTCACCAGATAATAGATAAGCATTTGAACCTGTTATATATACATCAACATTTTTCTTAATATATAAGCTATCAACTGCTTTTTGAAATTTTGGAACATTTTGAACCTCATCTAAAAAAACATAATACTTTTTTTTAGAATCTATTTTTTGATTTACATAATCATACAATTCCTTATAATCATGAAAATTATACGCAACATCTTCCAAATTTATCTGTATAATTTGATTTTCATGAATTCCGCTATCCTTTAAATATTTTATAAATAATTCAAATAATGTAGATTTTCCACATCTTCTTATTCCAGTAACTATTTTGATTAAATCCTTATCTTTCCATCTTTTTAGTTGCTCAAGATATTCTGTTCTTTCTATCATAAGTATCACCCCATGACATAAGTATATATTAGATTCTTTGTTAAGTCAGGTTTTGGAAATATTTTTCCAAAACTACAAATATTCGACATTTTTTGGAATTGTTACTTAAATAGCAATCAGTAACGATAGATTAAAAAGATACTTCAATATTCTTAATGAACTTGCAAAAATTTGTATACACGTCTATTATGCAAACAAAAAAGACAATTCATGCCTTATATATATTGTTGTAGTTGTTCAATGGGAATTCCTGTTGAAATAGAAACAATGCTAATATCTGTGCCATTTTTTAAAAAACTCTTAGCAGTTTCTAGTTTTCCCTGTTTCATGCCAATTTCAATTCCTTGTTCTAATCCAATATCAATACCTTTTCCATATCCAACATTGTGTCCCTCATCATAAGAAATATGCTTTTCCGTATTGAGTATCATCTCTGCATCCTCTTCTGGGATAATCCAACTGGTAAATGCATCCCTATCATTTAACTCTTCTACTTTCTTTGTATATTCTTCCATAAACTGATCTCCTTTCGCAATTTGATTGAGTGATATTCTATCAAGACCTAACATGATAAGATATTTATATTCTTCTATCTTCTCTTTGTTTTTAGAATACCAAAAATCAGTTATCCTGTCCATATTGAATTCTATGATTTTCATATTTTCTATATACAAATAGCCATCTTTATCCATCACATAGTAGGTTCTTTTTTCTAATTCGTCTTTTTTCCCATACGATAAATCAATATGCACAAATTCACTTGTTAAATCAAATTCTTTTCCTTTTCTTGTATTTTTGGAATATAAATTGGTAAAGAAACAGAAATTCCGAATATGAAGATAATCTTTATGACTTTGATTTAACTCAATATGAATGTATTTATTCTTTGACTTTACTAATAAGTCCACTGTTTTCTTTC
>CANSPQ010000058.1 GCA_947648915.1 uncultured Caryophanales bacterium
TTTGAAGTCCTGCAAAATTCATTTTTTCAACATATACTTTATTGCCAAGAGATATTATATAATTTGCTAAGCATTCATGCTGATATTTCCGAATATCCGCTTGCTTTCTATAGAATTCTTTTAATTCATTTTGATATTTCATATAGTGGTTTGATTTAATCCATGCAACTTTTTTATTTCCTTGTTTCTTAATCGTCCGATCTTCATTATAATTGTTTCGATTTGTTATTCGCCTTGACCGATCCATCTTTCTAAGAAGTTTTTGTTTCTGGTTCTCAATATTCTGAACCCGATCAGCAAGTTCTAATATTTTTACATCCGACTTACTTGAAATCGCAACGGTGCGGGTTCCGATATCAATTCCAACATCCCCTTTGCCAATATCATGTTTCCTTTCACCGGTATCCGTATCTATTTTTACCGGTGGATTCCCTTTAAATACAATCTGTACATAATATTTATATTTATTCCTCACGTATTTCCGTATAATTCTGTTGTAGCAGATTTTAGACTGCATTGCCTGATATTCATAATAGTTATCATAATCTATAACAACCGGTATTTTTAACCCGTTCCAAGTAATCCTGTCGTCTTTAAAACGAATACCCGTTGTATTCGATTTCCCTTCCAGTGAATGAAATTCACCATATTTTTTATAATAAACTTTCTTTCCATTCCCGTAGAATAATTTATCATAAGATTTCCATAATTCTGTTGCAATCTTCTGTGCAGTAAAAGAATCCATATTGCTTTTGAAATACTTTTGCATTTGTTTTACATCTTCATGGAATGAATATTCTGACATACCATATTGTTTACGAATATCATTTATTTGCTTCCAAATTTCTTTATCCGATTTCTTATTTCCAGTGAAGGAAGATCGAAGAGTACGATACTTCTTTGTTTTCATCATTTCTTTATAACGTTTTTGTGTTACATTAACCAAAGAATTATAAATATGTCTTCCAATTTCAAAACGTTTCTTTAAAATATCTTCTTGATACTTTTCTGTCTTTAACGGAAATTCGACAATAAAGTTTGCCATAATATTCACCTCAATTCCTAATATAATATTCTCTTTTTAATATCTTTTCTTTTGGTTTTCTACATACTTTTTGATTGTTTCGCTGCATACATTTCCTGCGGTTGAAACAAAATAACTTCTTGTCCATAGGCTAGGCATTTTTGATAATTATATCCTTTTATTTGTTGCATAAGATCGGATGGACTTAATATAGGTAGACAATTTAAAAACATATGGGAGTGGTCTTTGTCAGATTCCATTGCAATAATTTCAATTTCTAACTCCTTACATTTCATTTTGACCAGTTCTTTAAATCGTTCCTCTACATTTGGTATCAGCAAAATTTTACGTCTGTATCTTGGACAAAATACGAAATGATAGTTTATCGAAGATACTGTTGTATATGTATGTCTATATTTATTTTCCATACATATACTATATCATAATTTGTGTATATTTTCAATATATACATAAACATTATTTCATATTTTTTGTGCTATCCATCCCACACCGAAAGGAACGGGCTTTTCGCACAATTTCCTGTAACAAGTAATGCCTGTTCCGACCAATATAAGAACTCTGCTCTCCGGAAATGTTGTAGAGTGAGCCAGAATCGAATTTAAAGAAACATGGAATGCGGAAGCATCCCTGAAAACAATTTGCGCATTTGCAAACGATATTGACAACTGGGGTGGCGGCTATATTATAATTGGGATAAAGGAAAGCAATGGTCTTCCATCCTATCCTCTCACAGGCATTCCACCGGAAAAAATTGACGGATACCTGAAAGATATGCTCAACAAATGCAAACAAATCCAGCCAGAATACCTTCCCATTGTCGAAGTGGTTGATTACGAAGGAAAAAAGTTTATTGTTATCTGGGCACCCGGCGGATATTTGCGCCCTTATTCTTCGCCAAAATCCATGGCCAAAGATGAAAAGACACGTATTTATTTCATCCGCAAAATGTCCAGTACTATTATTCCCTCCGAGGAGGAAAAACGCGATTTATACAACCTTGCAAACAACGTGCCTTTTGATGACCGAATCAACCATGAAGCCGAACTTGCCGACCTGAATATCACCCTAATCCAATCGTATCTTAAAGAAATCGGCAGTTCCCTGTACGAACCTTCCGGACATATGGATTTTACTGAATTGTGCCGCAATATGAATATTGTCAACTCTCTGCCCGAGTACACAAAACCCAAAAATGTTGGGCTTATGTTTTTTAGTCTGGCACCGGAGCGCTTCTTTCCTTACGCCCAAATAGATGTTGTTCAGTTCCCGGAAGGACTCGGCGGAAACAGAATCATTGAAAATACATTCCGGGGACCTTTGCATCAGCAACTTCGAGAAGCATTGCAATATATCCAGAACAGCGTAATTCAGGAACAGGTAATCAAACTTCCGGACAAAGCAGAGGCGGATCGTTTTTTCAACTACCCATATGCGGCAATCGAAGAAAGTCTGTGTAACG